>NZ_WHPN01000369.1 GCF_009735685.1 Streptomyces lycii
CGCGACGACGCGGCGCGGGAGCAGGACGCGGAGCGGCAGCGCGAGCTGCGCGCCGCCGCGGTGCGCGAGGCGGGTGACACGGCGGCCGCGCTCGGCCTGCTGCGGGCCTCCGGCCGCAGCGGCGACGCGTACGCCCTGCTGTGCGAGGCGGCGGCGCGCCCCGCGTCCCGACTGCCGCTGATCGCCGAGGCGTTGGAGCGGGCGGACCTCGCGGCGGAGGTCGCCACGCTGCTGTGGGAGGCCGCCTGTCTGCCGCCGCCCGCCCTCGCGGAGGGCGTGTGCGCGCTGGCGGACGCGGGGCGTGCGGAGGACGCGCGGATCCTGCTGTCCCAGGCCGTGGGCCGGCCCGCGGCCGACGTCGCCCACACCGCGCTCGCCCTGCGCGCCGCGGGGAGGCCCGAGGAGACGGCGTTCCTGCTGACCGGTGTTCTGCGCACCCGTACCGCGGAGGAGGCGGTCCGGGTCGCGGAACCGGTGCCCGCCGAACTGGTGCCGCCGCTGCTGGACGCGGCCGCCGCCGAGTCGCCGCACCGGTACCGGGACCTCGCGCACGCCCTGCGCGGCGCCGGGCTGCCGGGCGCGCCGGAAGCCGGCTGACCGTGTCCGCCGCGGCCGCGCGCCACGGCCCCGGCGGGCTGTCCCGTGTGACCCGTTGCGGTATGAATCGCCGCCGACTCGGGTTCTTCACGGCGATGCTCTTGCCACGGTCGGTGACGCGGCTTACGTTCTCCCTCTACGTCCCGCTTCTACGGGCGTAGAGGCTCTCTGACGTCAGCGGGGGAGCGGGGGTCCCGGCCCTCGCGCAGCGCAGTGAAGGAGCAGCTCATGGCCACCGTTGTCCGCGCCGCACTCGTCCAGGCGACCTGGACCGGCGACACCGAGTCGATGATCGCCAAGCACGAGGAGCACGCCCGGGAGGCCGCCCGGCAGGGCGCGCGGGTGATCGGCTTCCAAGAGGTCTTCAACGCGCCGTACTTCTGCCAGGTCCAGGACCCCGAGCACTACCGCTGGGCCGAGCCCGTGCCGGACGGGCCGACGGTGCGCCGCATGCAGGCGCTGGCCCGGGAGACCGGAATGGTCGTCGTCGTCCCGGTGTTCGAGATCGAGCAGTCCGGTTTCTACTACAACACCGCGGCCGTCATCGACGCCGACGGCACCGTGCTCGGCACCTACCGCAAGCACCACATCCCGCAGGTCAAGGGGTTCTGGGAGAAGTTCTACTTCAAACCCGGGAACCTCGGCTGGCCCGTCTTCGACACCGCCGTCGGCAGGATCGGCGTCTACATCTGCTACGACCGGCACTTCCCCGAGGGCTGGCGCGCCCTCGGCCTGGCCGGTGCCCAGCTGGTGTACAACCCGTCGGCCACCTCCCGCGGTCTCTCGGCGTACCTCTGGCAGCTGGAGCAGCCCGCGGCCGCCGTCGCCAACGAGTACTTCGTCGCCGCGATCAACCGCGTCGGCCAGGAGGAGTACGGCGACAACGACTTCTACGGCTCCAGCTACTTCGTCGACCCGCGCGGCCGGTTCGTCGGCGACGTGGCGAGCGACAAGGCCGAGGAACTCGTCGTGCGAGACCTCGACTTCGGCCTGATCGACGAGGTCCGGCAGCAGTGGGCGTTCTACCGCGACCGCCGCCCCGACGCGTACGAGGAGCTGACCCGCCCGTGACCCTCTTCTCCTCGCCCGCGCACAAACCGGCCGCCCCGACCGCGCCCGCCTCCGCCCACCCGACCGTCGCGCAGTCGGGCACCCGCCCCGCCCTGCACGCCCGGCACCGGGCCGTCATGCCCGACTGGCTCGCCCTCTACTACGACGAGCCGCTCGAGCTGACCCACGGCGAGGGCCGGCACGTCTGGGACGCGGAAGGCCGCCGCTACCTCGACTTCTTCGGCGGCATCCTCACCACCATGACCGCGCACGCCCTCCCCGAGGTCACCCGCGCGATCAGCGAGCAGGCCGGCCGCATCCTGCACACCTCGACCCTCTATCTCGACCGGCACATGGTGGAGCTGGCCGAACGCGTCGCGACCCTCTCCGGCATCCCCGACGCCCGGGTCTTCTTCACCACGTCCGGCACCGAGGCCAACGACGCGGCGCTGCTGCTGGCCACCACCCACCGCGGCTCCAACCAGGTGCTCGCGATGCGCAACAGCTACCACGGCCGGTCCTTCTCGTCCGTGGGCATCACGGGCAACTCCGCCTGGTCGCCCACCAGTCTGTCGCCGCTCCAGACGCTGTACGTGCACGGCGGCGTCCGCGGCCGCGGGCCCTGGGCGGACCTGTCCGACGCGGACTTCACCGCCGCCTGCGTCGCCGACCTCACGGACATGCTCGGCCAGACGCACGGCAACGTCGCCGCGCTGATCGCCGAACCGGTGCAGGGCGTCGGCGGGTTCACCGCACCGCCCGACGGCCTCTACGCCGCCTTCAAGGAGGTCCTCGACCGGCACGGCATCCTGTGGATCACCGACGAGGTGCAGACCGGCTGGGGCCGCACCGGTGACCACTTCTGGGGCTGGCAGGCGCACGCCGCCGCCGGGCCGCCCGACATCCTCACCTTCGCCAAGGGCATCGGCAACGGCATGTCGGTCGGCGGTGTGGTCGCCCGCGCCGAGGTCATGAACTGCCTGGGCGCCAACTCCATCTCGACGTTCGGCGGCAGCCCCGTCACCATGGCCGCGGGCTGCGCCAACCTCTCGTATCTGCTGGAACACGACCTCCAGGGCAACGCCCGCCGCGTCGGCGGCCTGCTCATCCAGCGGCTGCGGGCCATCGCCGCCGGACTGCCCGTGGTCCGGGAGGTCCGCGGCCGGGGCCTGATGATCGGCGTCGAGCTGGCCGGCCCGGACGGCGCGCCGTCGCCGCGCGCCGCCTCCCTCGCCCTCGAACACGCCCGGGAGGCGGGCCTGCTCATCGGCAAGGGCGGCCGCGAGGCCGACACCCTGCGCATCGCACCGCCGCTCAGCCTCACCGTCGCCGAGGCCGAGGAGGGCGCCGAGCTTTTGGAGGGAGCGCTGCGCCGGGTGCAGTCCACCATCGGAGGGGAGCAGCAGCCATGACCCGTACGCTCATCCGCGGCGGTCTCGTCGTCACCGCCGCCGAGGAGACCCACGCCGACGTCCTGATCGAGAACGGCCGTGTCGCGGCGCTGGCCGCGCACGGCAGCGCCTTCGGCGCGACCTGGACCGCCGACCGGACCTTCGACGCCACCGGGAAGTACGTGATCCCCGGCGGGGTGGACGCCCACACGCACATGGAGTTCCCCTTCGGCGGCACCGCCTCCTCCGACACCTTCGAGACCGGCACCCGCGCCGCGGCCTGGGGCGGCACCACCACCATCGTGGACTTCGCCGTCCAGAAGAAGGGCCACGGTCTGCGCGAGGGGCTGGACGCCTACTACGCCAAGGCCGACGGGGTCTGCGCGATCGACTACGCCTTCCACATGATCATGTCGGACGTGCACGAGGGCTCGCTGAAGGAGATGGATCTCCTCGTCGCCGAAGGCATCACCTCCTTCAAGCTGTTCATGGCCTACCCGGGCGTCTTCTACAGCGACGACGGGCAGATCCTGCGCGCCATGCAGCGCTCGGCCGCCAACGGCGGGCTGATGATGATGCACGCCGAGAACGGCATCGCCATCGACGTCCTCGTCGAACAGGCCCTCGCCCAGGGCCGCACCGACCCGCGCTACCACGGCGAGGTCCGCAAGGCGCTGCTGGAGGCGGAGGCCACGCACCGCGCCATCCAGCTCGCGCGGGTCGCCGAGGCCCCGCTCTACGTCGTGCACGTCTCCGCCGAGGAGGCCGTCACCGAACTCGCCCGGGCCCGCGACATGGGGCTGCCCGTCTACGGCGAGACCTGCCCGCAGTACCTCTTCCTGTCCACCGACAACCTCGCCGAGCCCGACTTCCACGGAGCCAAGTACGTCTGCTCCACGCCGCTGCGGCCCCGCGAGCACCAGGCCGCGCTCTGGCGGGCGCTGCGCACCGACGATCTCCAGGTGGTCTCCACCGACCACTGCCCGTTCTGCTTCACCGGCCAGAAGGAGCTGGGCCGCGGCGACTTCTCCAAGATCCCCAACGGGATGCCGGGCGTGGAGAACCGCATGGACCTGCTGCACCAGGGCGTCGTGGACGGCCACATCAGCCGCCGCCGCTGGATCGACATCGCCTGCGCCGCTCCGGCCCGGATGTTCGGCCTGTACCCGAAGAAGGGCACCATCGCGCCCGGCGCGGACGCCGACATCGTCATCTACGACCCGCACGCCGAGCACGTGCTGTCCGCCGAGACCCACCACATGAACGTCGACTACTCCGCCTACGAGGGCCGGCGCGTCACCGGCCGGGTGGAGACGGTCCTCTCCCGCGGCGAACCGGTGATCGGCCGCGGCCAGTACACCGGCCGCGCGGGCCACGGCCAGTACGTGCCGCGCGGCACCTGCCAGTACCACTGAGGGGACCCGCGCCCATGGACTTCGGACTCGTCCTGCAGACCGACCCGCCCGCCTCGGCCGTCGTGGAGCTGATGCGCCGCGCCGAGCGGAACGGCTTCCGCTACGGCTGGACGTTCGACTCCGCCGTGCTGTGGCAGGAGCCGTACGTCATCCACAGCCGCATCCTGGAACACACCGAGCGGCTGACCGTCGGCCCCATGGTCACCAACCCGGGCACCCGCACCTGGGAGGTCACCGCCTCCACCTTCGCCACCCTCAACGAGATGTACGGCAACCGCACGGTCTGCGGCATCGGACGCGGCGACTCCGCCATGCGCGTCGCGGGCCGGAGACCGAACACCCTGGCCCGGCTCGGCGAGGCCATCGGCGTCATCCGCGATCTGGCCGAGGGGCGCGAGGCCGAGGTCGACGGCACCGTGCTGCGGCTGCCCTGGGTGCGCGACGGCCGGCTCCCCGTCTGGATGGCCGCTTACGGGCCGAAGGCCCTCGCCATGGCCGGCCGGCTCGCCGACGGCTTCATCCTCCAGCTCGCGGACCCCTATCTGACGGAGTGGATGGTGCGGGCGGTGCGCGTCGCCGCCGTCGAGGCGGGCCGCGACCCGGACTCGGTCACCATCTGCGTGGCCGCGCCCGCGTACGTCACCGGGGACGACTCGCCGGAGGCGCTGGCGCACGCCCGCGAGCAGTGCCGCTGGTTCGGCGGCATGGTCGGCAACCACGTCGCCGACCTCGTGACCCGCTACGGCGAGCACTCCGACCTGGTGCCGGACGCGCTCACCGCGTACATCAAGCAGCGGCAGGGCTACGACTACGCGCACCACGGCCGCTCCGGCAACCCGGACACCGCCTTCGTGCCCGACGACATCGTCGACCGCTTCTGCCTGCTCGGCCCGCCGGAGGCGCACATCGAGAAGCTCGAGGCGCTGCGCGCCCTGGGCGTCGACCAGTTCGCCGTCTACGCGATGCACGACGCCAAGGAGAGCACCGTCGACGCCTACGGCTCCCGCGTCGTCCCCGCCCTCACCGGCTGAGGCCCCGCGCCGCCCGCACCCCGCCCGCACGCGCCGTTCGACAGTCCCCGTCCCCGCGAACGAATGGCAGCACCCATGACGGACACCGCCCCGGTCCCGCCCGCCCCGGCCGGGATACCCCCGCCGCTCACCCACCCCGACGGACGCGTCGAACTCGCCGAGGGCACCCGGCTGCCCGACAGCCCGTTCGCCAACGACGACCTCCAGCCGGTGCCCGTCGCCGCCCGGCACTGGACGACGTACAACTTCACCGCCCTGTGGGTCGGCATGGCCCACAACATCCCGTCCTGGACCCTCGCCTCCGGCCTCGTCGCGCTCGGCATGGACTGGAAGCAGGCCGTCCTCACCATCGCGCTCGGCAATGTCATCGTGCTGCTGCCGATGCTGCTCACCGGGCACGCCGGACCCAAGTACGGCATCCCCTTCCCGGTGCTCGCCCGCGCCTCCTTCGGGCTGCGCGGCGCGAACCTGCCCGCGCTCATCCGGGCGGCCGTCGCCTGCGCCTGGTTCGGCATCCAGACCTGGATCGGCGGGCAGGGCATCTATCTGCTGATGGGCAAGCTGTTCGGCGGCGGCTGGGAGAACGCGGCGCGGATCGGGGGCCAGCCGTGGACCCTGTGGCTGTGCTTCGCCGTGTTCTGGGTGCTCGAACTCGCCATCATCTACCGGGGCATGGAGACGCTGCGCCGCTTCGAGAACTGGGCCGGCCCCATCGTGCTGCTCGGCGCCGGCGCGCTGCTGTGGTGGATCGCCGACGAGGCGGGCGGCTTCGGCCCGCTGCTGGACCAGCCCTCGGCACTCGGCTGGGGCGCCGACTTCTGGAAGGTCTTCTTCCCGGCCCTGATGGGCATGATCGGCTTCTGGGCCACGCTGTCGCTGAACATCCCGGACTTCACCCGCTTCGGCAAGGGCCAGCGGGCCCAGGTCTGGGGCCAGTCGCTGGGGCTGCCCACCACCATGACCCTGTTCGCCCTGCTGTCGGTGCTCGTCACCTCCGGCTCGCAGGCCGTGTACGGCGAGCCGATCTGGGACCCGGTCGCCCTGTCGGCCAAGGCGGACAACGGCTTCGGGCTGGTGTTCGCGCTGCTCATGGTGCTGATTGCGACGGTCTCCGCGAACATCGCGGCGAACGTCGTCTCGCCCGCGTACGACCTGGCCAACCTCGCCCCGAAGCTCATCAGCTTCCGCACCGGCGCGCTGATCACCGGGGTGGTCGGCGTCGTCATCATGCCGTGGAAGCTGACCGAGACCCCCGAGCTGTACATCTTCACCTGGCTCGGGGTCGTCGGCGGGCTGCTGGGCACCGTCGCGGGCATCCTGATCGCCGACTACTGGATTCTCCGGCGCACCGTCCTGGACCTGGCCGACCTCTACCGGCCCGGCGGGCGCTACTGGTACACGGCGGGCTGGAACTGGCGGGCGGTGGCCGCGTTCGCCGTGGGCGGCCTGCTCGCCGTCGGCGGCTCCTACTCGGCGCCGGGCAAGGGACCCTTCCCGGCCGACGGGCTGGTGCCCCTCCTCCAGCCGCTCGCCGACTACGGATGGGCGGTGGGCCTCGGCGCCTCGCTGCTGCTCTACACGGTGCTGATGCGGGGCACCCGGATTTCATCCCGCTGACGCGTGCCGTCCAGCCGCGGGGCGCGGGCTGTCAGCGAGCCGTGATTCGATGGCGGAATGATCGGAAAACTGACCGCGGACGACCGGGCGAAGCTGCTCGCCGCGACCGAACAGGAGGTGCGGGACGCAGCGGCCGCGGAGGTCATGCCGCGATTCCGGCAGCTGGAGCGGCACGAGATCGACGAGAAGACCGGTCCGCACGACCTGGTCACCATCGCCGACCGGCGCGCGGAGGAGCGGCTGACCGCGTCGCTGCCCGCGCTGCTGCCGGGCTCGGTCGTGGTCGGCGAGGAGGCCGTCTCCGCGGACATCGGGGTTCTCGACGCGCTGCGCGGTTCCGCGCCGGTGTGGATCGTCGACCCGGTCGACGGCACCCGGCAGTTCGTGCGCGGCGAGCGGGGCTTCTGCACCCTGGTCGCCCTGGCACAGGACGGCGAGGTGCTGGCCTCCTGGACGTACGCACCGGCGACCGGGCGGATGGCCGTCGCGGTGCGCGGCGGCGGGGCCCGGCTCGACGGGGTGCGGCTGCGCACCGGCAGCCCGGCGGCGGGCGGGACGCTGGAGATCGCCACCTCCCACCCCGACTTCACCTCGCCGGAGGAGGACCGCGCCTTCG
Source organism: Streptomyces lycii (assembly GCF_009735685.1). Taxonomy (GTDB): domain Bacteria; phylum Actinomycetota; class Actinomycetes; order Streptomycetales; family Streptomycetaceae; genus Streptomyces; species Streptomyces lycii. Next base: position 7,718 of record NZ_WHPN01000369.1, read on the forward strand.
CGCGGCTCGCCGTCGAGGGTCTCTCGCCGCGCCCCTGCGGCTCGGCGGGCCTGGAGTATCTGCATGTCGCCCAGGGCGCGCTGGACGCCGTGGCGTTCGGCTGGGAGAACCCCTGGGACCACGCCGCCGGGCTGCTGCTCGTCGCGGAGGCGGGGGGCGTGAGCGCCACGGTCGCGGACGAACCGTTCCGGGTGACCGGCGGGAACGCCCTGCCGTTCACCGCCGCCCGCGACGAGGCCACGGCCCGGCGGGTGCTGGAGCTGATGCGCGGCCCGGGCATGCCGGAGGGCGAGGCCCGGGACGAGGGCTGACCGGGGCGGGCCGGGGTCAGGAAGCGGGTGCCGGGCGGTGCGGGCCGGGCTCCGGAGGCGTGTGCCGGGCGGCCGGGCGCGCCGAGGCGGAGGCGGGACGGCCGGCGCCGGGTGCGCGGACGGGTTGGGGGACGGGGCCGGGGCGGCTGACGCGGCCGGCCGGAGGTGCCAGGTGCCCGCCGGGGATGCGGGGTCCGCGGTGCCGCCGGAGCGGAGCGCCGCCGCGGGCGCCGCGCGGCGAAGTGGCCGGATCGGTGCGCCGAGCGGCTGATCCGTCCGTACCGGCCGGGCATATCCTGGGCGGGCGCCGGGCCTCGGCCCGGCCGGTCCGCCCGCTGACGAAGGAGTCGTACGGTGCCGTCGATGCTCGATGCGGTCGTGGTGGGGGCCGGCCCCAACGGGCTGACCGCCGCCGTCGAACTGGCCCGCCGCGGCTTCGCCGTGGCGCTCTACGAGGCCGCCGGGTCGGTCGGCGGCGGGGCCCGCACCGAAGAACTGACGCTCCCCGGTTTCCGGCACGACTCGTGCTCGGCCGTGCACCCGCTCGCCGCGGGCTCGCCCGCCTTCGACACCATGCCGCTGGAACGGTACGGCCTGGAATGGCTGCATCACGACCTCGCGCTGGCGCACCCCTGGCCGGACGGCACCGCCGCGGTGCTGGCGCACTCGGTGGGGGAGACCGCCGCCTCGCTGGGCTCCCGGGACGCCGGTGCGTACCGCCGCCTCGTCGAACCGTTCACCGGCCGCTGGGAGACGCTCGCCGCCGACTTCCTGCGCACCCAGTGGCTCGGGCTGCCGCGCGACCCGGTGCGCTGGGCCCGCTTCATGGCCACCGCGGCCCAGCCGGTCGCCCTCCTCACCCGCCGGTTCCGCGGCGACAAGGCCGCGGCGCTGTTCGCCGGGCTCGCCGGGCACGTCATCTCCCGGCCGGTCAGTCTCGCCTCCGGCGGGGTCGCGCTGATGTTCGCGCTCGCCGCCCACGAGCGCGGCTGGCCCATCCCGCGCGGCGGTTCGCAGGCGATCTCCGACGCCCTCGCCGGCTGGCTGCGGGCGCTCGGCGGCACCGTGCACACCGGCGTCACCGTCAAACGGCTCGACGAACTCCCGCCCGCGCGGGCGTACGTCTTCGACACCGCGCCCGGTGACCTCGCCCGGATCGCCGGCCTCGGCAACGCCTACCGGGGCTTCCGGCACGGACCCGGCGTATTCAAGATCGATTACGCGCTCTCCGGCCCGGTGCCGTGGACCTCGCCGGAGGCCCGCCGGGCCGGAACGGTCCATCTCGGCCCGTCCTACGCCGAGATCGACGACGCCCTGGGCCGGGCCGTCGGCGGCCGCGACCCGAAGACCCCGCTGCTGCTCACCGCCCAGCCCACGCTGGCCGACCCGACCCGCGCCCCGGAGGGCAGGCACACCTTCTGGGCGTACGGCCACGTGCCCCACGGCTGGACCGGGGACGCCACCGAGGCCGTCGAGCGGCAGATCGAGCGGTTCGCGCCGGGCTTCCGCGATCTGGTGCTGGCGCGGGCGACGGCCGGTCCGCCGGAGATGGCCGCCAGGAACGCCAACTACGTCGGCGGCGACATCGGCTGCGGCGCCTTCGACGGACTCCAGTCGGCGATCCGCCCCAAGCTCAAGCGGGTGCCGTACAGCACCGCCCGCCCGGCCGTCTTCCTGTGCTCCTCCGCGACCCCGCCGGGCGGCGGCGTGCACGGCATGTGCGGCCACCACGCGGCGAAGCAGGTCTGGCGGCGGCTGCGCGCGGCGGGCTGAGCCGCCGGTCAGGCGGCCCGGCCGCGACCGGCCCGCAGTTCGGCCCGTACGGAGCCGGGGTCGGTGCCGAGCCTGCGCAGCACGCCCGTCACCACCTTGTCCTCGTCGGTCAGCAGTCCCAGCAGCACGTGCCGGCTGCCGATCTCGCGGTCACCGAGCGCGAGCGCCTCCCGCAGCGAGCGTTCCAGCGCCTTCTTCGCGCGGGGCGCGAAGGGGATGTGCCCGCGCTCCCCGCCCGGCCGCCCGCGCCGGCGGAACCGCGACAGGCGCCACGGGCCCCGCCCGCCCGGCCGCGGCGCGCGGTCCAGGGCTCCCGGGCCGAAGCGCTCCTCGGCCCGGCCGCGGATCCGGTCCAGATCGATGCCGAGCGCGCGCAGCGCCTCCGCGTCGTCCTCGCCGAGCCCGTCGCCGCCCGGCCCGGCCACGGCGGCGACCGCGGCCCGGCAGTCCCCGGCGGTGACCGAGGCGCGCCGCAGGGCGGCGGCGGCCTCGTCCTGCTCGTCTCCCGCCAGCAGCGCCAGCAGCAGATGTTCCGAGCCGATCTCCCGATGGCCCAGCTTCCGGCTCTCCTCCTGCGCGCCGACGACGACGCCGCGCGCCTGACGGGTGAATCGTTCGAACACCGGTTACCTCCTCGCGTGCTTCTTGTGCACTGCCTGCCTGCTGACCCCGAGCGCCGTGCCGATCTCCTCCCAGGACCAGCCCTGCCGCCGCGCGCTGTCCACCTGGAGCGCTTCCAGCCGCTCCACCAGCCGCCGCAGGGCGGCCACGGCACGGAGCCCCACCTGCGGGTCGCCGTCCATGGCGGCCTCCGCGGTGTCCCGTGCGTCCTTCGCTTCGGTACCTGCCATACGTGTCAACCTAGGGTGACACGTGGGTTGTGTCAACTACGGTTGACGCCTGCCTCCGTGTCGGATTTCTGCCAGTACCACGCCCCGCGGTGCCCGATCCTGGAGTCATGCACACCGACACCGACCGCTGCGTACGGGCCGTTCAGTCCAAGGACGCGCGCTTCGACGGCTGGTTCTACACCGCCGTCCGCACCACCCGTATCTACTGCCGGCCGAGCTGTCCGGTGGTGCCGCCGAAGCCCGAGAACATGACCTTCTACCCCAGCGCGGCAGCCGCCCAGCAGGCCGGTTACCGGGCCTGCAAGCGTTGCCGCCCGGACGCCGCCCCCGGCTCCCCGCAGTGGAACGAGCGCGCGGACCTCACGGCCCGCGCCATGCGCCTGATCGCCGACGGAGTCGTCGACCGGGAGGGCGTCACCGGGCTCGCGGCCCGGCTGCTCTACAGCCCCCGCCAGATCGAACGGCAACTGCTCGCCGAACTCGGCGCCGGACCGCTCGCCCTCGCCCGGGCGCAGCGGGCCCAGACCGCGCGGCTGCTCATCGAGACCAGCGAACTGCCGATGGCGGACATCGCCTTCGCGGCCGGCTTCGCCAGCATCCGCAGCTTCAACGACACCGTGCGCGAGGTCTTCGCCGTCCCCCCGACGGAACTGCGCCGGCGGGCCGCGGCCCGGGCCGGCGGCTCCCGGTCCCGGGCGTCCGGCACCGGGGGACGGACGGCCGCCGGGGCAGGCCGGGGAACCGGCGGGCCGGGCACCGGACCGGCGGCCGGCGGCACCCTCACCCTCCGCCTCCCGTACCGCGAGCCGCTGACCCCCGACAACCTCTTCGGCCATCTCGCCGCCACCGCGGTCCCGGGCGTCGAGGAGTGGCGTGCCGGCGCCTACCGCCGCACGCTGCGCCTTCCGTACGGACACGGCATCGTCGCCCTCGGCCCCGGTCCCGGCCACATCCGCTGCCGGCTCACCCTCACCGACCCGCGGGACCTCACCATCGCCATCAGCCGCTGCCGCCGCATGCTGGACCTCGACGCCGACCCCGTCGCCGTGGACGACCTGCTGCGCTCCGACCCGGTGCTGGCGCCGCTCGTCGGCAAGGCCCCGGGGCGGCGGGTGCCGCGTACCGCGGACGGCGCGGAGTTCGCCGTGCGCGCCGTGCTCGGCCAGCAGGTGTCGACCGCCGCCGCCCGGACCCACGCGGGACGGCTCGTACGGGCCCACGGCGAACCGGTCGACGACCCCGAGGGCGGCCTCACCCACCTCTTCCCGTCCCCCGAAGCCCTCGCCTCGCTCGACCCCGCCTCGCTCGCCCTGCCCCGCAGCCGCCGCACCACCCTCACCACCCTGGTCGCCGCCCTGGCCTCCGGGGACCTCGCCCTCGACGCGGGCACCGACTGGGAGGAGGCCCGCGCCCGGCTCGCAGCCCTGCCGGGCTTCGGGCCGTGGACCGTCGAGACGATCGCGATGCGCGCCCTCGGCGACCCGGACGCCTTCCTGCCCACCGACCTCGGCCTGCGGCGCGCCGCCCGGGGGCTGGGCCTGCCCGGCACACCGGCCGCCCTCACGGCGCGCGCGGCGGAGTGGCGGCCCTGGCGGGCGTACGCCGTGCAGTACCTGTGGGCGACCGACGACCACCCGATCAACCTCATGCCGACCGGCTGAGACCACACACCGGGACGTACCGATGACCGCGACGACAGCGACCACAGCGACCACGAGCACGACCACGACCGCGACCACGACCGCGACCACGACCACGACCACGACCACCACGGCTGTGTCGGCGGCGGCTCCGGCGGCCGGCGGCAGCACCGAGGACAGCACTGCCGGAGAAAGCGCCACCGGTGAGAGCGCGCCCATGACAACAGCACCGGCGGTCGCAGCACTGCCGAGGACAGCGGCCCCGACGGACCGGACGTCCGGGCGCCGGACGGCTCCGGCGCGCCCGGGGAGCACGACGAACGAGCCGGGACCGGCGGAACGGCCGGACCCCGCGCGAACGATGGCGGCCGAGCCGCCGGAAGGGGGCCACACCATGACCGCCCACACCAGCACCCGGACCCACACCGTGATCGAGAGCCCCGTGGGGCCGCTGACACTCGTCGCCGCCGACGGGCGGCTCTGCGGCCTCTACATGACCGATCAGCGGCACCGCCCGCCGGAGGAGACCTTCGGCCCGCGTGACGACGCCGAACCGCTCTTCGCCCGGACCGCCGAGCAGCTCACCGCGTACTTCGCCGGCGAACTGACCACGTTCCGGCTGCCGCTCGCCCTGGAGGGCACCCCGTTCCGGCGCCGGGTGTGGGCCGCGCTCCAGGACATCCCGTACGGCGAAACCCTCTCCTACGGACAGCTCGCCGACCGCCTGGGGCAGCCGGGCGCCTCCCGTGCCGTGGGCCTGGCCAACGGCCGGAACCCGGTGGGCATCGTCGTCCCGTGCCACCGGGTGGTCGGCGCGACCGGCAGTCTGACCGGCTACGGCGGCGGTCTGGACCGCAAGCGTCAACTGCTCGCCCTGGAGCGTGGTGGAGTCCCCGCCGCGGTGGCCGGGCCGCCGACCGTTCAGGAAGGGATCTTCTGAGCCGGGGCACCGCAGCCGGACCGCCGCCGGGCCGTGGCCGTCGGGGCACCGCAGCCGGACCTCCGCCGGGGCGCGGGTCCGGGCGCGGGCCCGCGCCCCGGCGGGGGAGCGTGTGCCGTCCGCCGGGGGCCGCCCGCTAGCCCGGCCCGTGCAGGGTCTCCAGCAGGACCCGTACCTCACGCGTCCACGGGTGCGCCGGGCCCAGCACCCGCGCGCTGTCCCGGAACAGCCGGTCGTACTCGGTGAGGGCCCGTTCGAGGTCCCCCGTGATCCGGTAGGCGTCGGCCAGATGACGGCGGGCGGACAGGGTGTCGGGGTGGTCCGGGCCGAGCATCTGTTCGTGTTCGGCGAGTACCTGCTGGTGCAGGGGCACGGCCCGGTCGAAGGCACCCGCGCGCCGGGCCACCACCGCGAGGTTGTCCCGCGCGTGGAGCGTCTCGGAGTGCCGGGGGCCGACCGTGCTCAGATGCTCCTGGAGGATCTGTTCGTAGAGGGGCAGCGCGGCCTCCCACCGCCGCAGTGAGCGGTACGTGTCGGCGAGACGGCTGCGCGCGGTGAGGGTCGCCGGATGCTCGGGGCCGAGGCTCCGTTCCCGGGCTTGGAGGAGCTGTTCGTAGACGGCGACGGAGCTGTCCAGGTCGCCGGCCGCCTCGTGGGCCAGGGCCAGTTCGTTGAGCGCGCCGAGGGTGGCCTTGTGCTCCGGGCCGGCGGTCTCCTCCCACCCGGACACGACCCGGGTGCGGATCCGTACCGCCTCCTCGTGCTGTTCGAGTTCCGCCAGCAGGTCCGCGACCTGGGCCAGGGCGTGCAGGGTCTCCGGGTGACGGGGGCCGAGGGTCCGCTCCCAGCGGTCCAGGACCCGGCGGCAGCCGTGCAGGGCCGTTGCCGTGTGTCCCATCGAGCGGTGGACGTGGGCGATGTCGGACAGGGTGCCGATGGTGCCCGGGTCGTCCGGTCCGAGCGCCGATTCGCGCTGCTCGGCGAGCCGCACCAGCAGCGCCAGAGCCCGTTCCGGGCGGCCGTCCCGCAGCAGCTCGCCCGCCTGCTCGTGCTCCCTGTTCCACCGCGCCTGCGTCTCCGGGGACACCGGGGGCTCCGGGGGCAGCGGAGGCTCCGGGCGCGCTGCCGGTGACGTCCGGGGCTCCCGGGGCGGCTGTGCCGGCCGCGGCGGGTGACCGGCCGCGGTCCCGGCGGCCGGTGTTCGCCCGGGGGGCGCTGCCTCTCCGGGCGGCGCCGCTTCTCCGGGGGGCGCCGTGCCTTCGGGGGTCTCCGGCTCCGGGGGTGTCTCCGGAGCCGCGTGCTCCGGGTGCTTCCCGTCGGTCGCGGGCTCCGGGGGCGTCCTCGTCCCGCCGGGCGGCTCGGCGGTCCCGGGGGAGGACGCCGCGCCGGCCCGCCGGCCCTCCGGTGCCGAGGCGCTGTCCCGGCCCGGCGCGGGAGGTTCCACGGGGCGGGCGAGCGGGCCGCGCCGCAGCACGCTCGCCACCTCCTCCGCGGTCGGACGGTCCGCCGGGTCCGTCGCCACGCACTGCCTGAGGACGCCGAGCAGCAGCTGGTCCCAGGTCACCGGGCGCCGCATGCCGGAAGCCAGCGGCAGGTCCTCCCGGAAGGCGTCGAGATCGACCGGGACCCGGCCCGCGCGGGACTCCAGCAGCATCACCCCGAGGGCGAAGACATCACCGGCGGGGGTCGGGGCGCCGTCCTGACGGAACGACTCGGGAGTGCGGTACGCCGTGTTCTGCGGGTACATGTGGCCGTACGGGCTCGGTACCCCGTCGACGGTGGCCGTGATCCAGCCCGTCACCACCAGCTCTCCCGGGACCATGAGCACGTTGTTGGGGATCAGCGACCCGTGGACCACGGAGGCGCGGTGGGCCCGGGCCAGCACCTCGGCCAGCCGGGCCCCCAGCCGGCAGAGGGCGTCACCGGGCAGCGCCGAGGCGGCGAGCCCCGGGGCCCTGAGCGTCGCGGCGGGCTCACCGGAGGCGGGGTCCCGCAGCAGCGAGGCGGCGAGCCAGGGCCGGTGGCCGAACTCGCCCTGGCCGAGCAGCCTGGGCACGCCCTGCCCGTCCAGCCGGGTCAGCACCGTGGCCTCCGTGCCGATGACCGACTCCGCCCGTGCGCCGCCGCTCACCGGAAGCCGGACGGCCGCGAGCCGGCCCTCGTCGTCCCGTCCCAGATGGAGGGGGAGATCGGGCCAGCCTCCGGCGTGCCGGGCGATGATCCGGTAGGGCCCGAGCCGGCGCGGCTCGAAGCGGCTCGGTGAGACCCAGCCCGACCCGGGGCGGTCGACGAACGGCGGTATGCCGTCGGGTTCGGAGTCCGGGCCGGGTTCCGGAACGGGCCCCGGCGGCTCCGCGCTGCCGGTGCCGGGCGGGCGGCCGGCGTCCCGGCCGGACTCCGGGCCGGTCAGGTCCGGCGGCCCGAGCGGCGGCGTGGCGGACTGGGGCGGTGCGAAGGGTGCCGGTGGGGCGGACTGGGGCGGTGCGAAGGGTGCCGGTGGGGCGGACTGGGGCGGTGCGAAGGGTGCCGGTGGGGCGGACTGGGGCGGTGCGAAGGGTGCCGGTGGGGCGGACTGGGGCGGTGCGAAGGGTGCCGGTGGGGCGGACTGGGGCGGGTGGCCGGTGGCCGTGTCCGAAGCCTCGGTCCGTTCCCCGGGACCGGTGGCCGTGTCCGACGCCTCGACCGGTCCACCGGGAGAGGTGGCGTCCGGTGACCGCTCGCCGGCCTCCGGGGCCCCGGCCGCCGGCACATCCGTACGGTCCCCGTCCGGTGCTTTCCCCGGTGCTTCCGCCGGGGCGTTCGCCGGTGCCCCGGCGTCGCGGAACGCGGCCGCGACCTCGGCCGCCGAGGGCCGTTCCTCCGGTGCCTGCGCGAGACAGCGCCGCAGGATCTCGCGCGGCGGCCGCCCCGGCCCCGCCCAGCCGTCCAGCTCGGCCAGGGGATTCTCGTACCGGCGCGCCAGTGCTCCGGTGAGCGAGCCGACGAGCAGCACCCCCAGGGCGTACACGTCGGACGCCTCCGAGGGCGGGACCGAGATGTGCGACAGCTCCGGCGCCCGGTGGAGCGACCGCTGCGGGAACTCCGCACGGTAGGGGCTGACCGTTCCGTCGACGCTCGGGGTGAGCCAGCCCGTCAGCTGGACGTCGTCCTCGGTGACGAGGATCCGGCTCGGCCCGAGTGACCCGTGGACGAGCCCCAGTTCGTGCGCGTTCGACACCCCTTCGGCGAGGTGCCGGGCGATTCTGCCGAACTCGGGCTCCGGCAACGGCCCGTCTCTGCGGGCCACCAGGTCCTCCAGGGTGGGCCCCGGTTCCCCGGCCGCGTCCCGCGCGAGCGTGAAAGCGACCCAGGGGCGCCCGGTCCGCGTGTTCGCGCCCAGCAGCCGGGGGGCGCGGAAGCCGTCCAGCCGGGCGAGCGCCTCCCGCTCGTTCTCCAGTACGGCCCGGTGGACGTAGTCGTCGGCGGAGCCCGCCCGGACGGCGACGACCGTGCCGTCCGCGTCGTGCGCCAGCTGGAGCGGCACCCCGCGGTGGCCCCGGATGCTGCGGGCGAACAGCCGGTACGCGCCCAGCCGGGCGGGATCGGAGGGCCGGAGCGGCAGCCAGACGGAGCCGGGGCGGCCGACGTACTCGGGGACCGGCGGCCGCCCCGGAGCCCCCGCGGCCGTACCGGCCTCCGGGTCCCCGCCGGCCTCCGTGGCGGTACGGGCTTCGGGGTCCGTCGTGGTGTCCGGGTCCGTTCCGGCTTCGGGGTCCGTCGTGGTGTCCGGGTCCGTTCCGGCTTCGGGGTCCGTTGTGGTGTCCGGGTCCGTTCCGGCTTCGGGGTCCGTTGTGGTGTCCGGGTCCGTACCGGCGTCCGCGGAGGGCCCGTCCGCTGCCGAGAGGCCGTCCTCCGCCGGCGGCCCGGCCACCGGCGGTGCGCCGTCCGTCGCCGGCTCGCCCGCTGCCGACTCATCCGTCGTCGGCACCCCCGCCGCCGGTTCGCCCGCTGCCGGCTCGTCCGCCGCCCGCCCTGCATCGCCGTTCGCGGGAGGGGCGGAGTCACCCGCGGCGGGCGCCGCCGGTGCCGGCGTGTTCGCGGTGCTGCCGGAGTCACCGGTACGGCGCACGGGTGCCGGACGCACCCCCAGCCGCCGCATCAGCCGGTCCTCCACCCAGCCGAACGGCCGCGACACCCCGTCCGCCGTGCCCGTACCCGCCGGATGGGCCAGCCAGGCGGGGAAGTCCGGGGACCGGCCCGCGAGTTCGGCCAGCCGGGCGGAGACGGAGCGGCTGGTCCGGAGCAGCTCCCGGGCGGACGCCGATCCGACCAGGATCCGGCGGGCGGCGGGGGAGAAGTCGAAGGCCCGGTGCACCGGGAGCAGACCGGGTTCCCCGTGGTCGGCGCGGCGCATCAGGCCGCCGAGGAAGACTTCGGCCAGATGACCGGCGTCCACCCCCGCCAGGCTTCGCTGCACCAGCCGCATCACGGGCACCGACAGGGGCGCGGCCGCCGCGAGGTGCGCCGCCAGCCGGTACGCCTCGGGCGAGGCCGCCTCGCGGAACCGCACTACGGACTCGCCGGTGCCCGCCCCGGGGGCGCGGGTGTCGGCGTACGGCCGGGACGCGGGCGGGGCGGCGGCACCGGCCGCCAGCAGCGGCAGCACGGTGCTCGCCCCGGGCGAGGTGACGAGCCGGGCCCAGGTGCCCACGGCGTCCGCGGTGGGCTCGAGCACCGGCACGGGGACGCCGGCGAAGGGCGCCAGCGCCGCGGGCAGCACCGGATCGGCGACCCGCCAGGTGAGGTTCGGCGCGCCGCGCCGCCGGGTGACGACCCGCCAGGGCTCGGCGCGGATGCGCGAACCGTCCCACAGCCGGCGCGGCAAAGCGTGCAGCACGGCCACGGAACCGTGCCCCGACCAGCGCCGGAGCACTGCCGCCATCCGGCCGTCACCCCAGGCCGCGCCCACGCCGTCGCTGAGCACCAGGACGACGGTGTCGCCGGCCGGCCCGGTGACCGTCCCCGGCCGCAGCGGTACGCCGCCCGCCGGGGCGAAGGGGCGGCGGCCGAGCAGCGGCCCGCCGGGGGCGCGGCTGTCCAGACCGTAGATGCGGATGGTGCGGAAGGCGCCGCTGCGCTCCATCAACTGCCGCACCTCGGTGGCGAGCCGGCGCCACAGCAGCATCGAGACACCGTCGTCCACGACCAGCGCCAGATCGAGCAGCCGGCTGCGCGCGGGCCGCAGCACGGCGTCGGTGAGCCCGCTCTCCGCCATCGCGGCGGCCGTCGCCTCCTCGTCCAACTCCTGCCGCCGCGGGTCGGGAAGCCGCTGTTTCAGCGGCCGCAGCGCGCGCCCCAGCCGCAACTCGCCCTCGCTGAGGGCCTTCTCCTCCGGCACCCGGACCGGGGTCGCGGGCAGCGGGCGGGCGGTGTCCC
>NZ_WHPN01000370.1:0-15355 GCF_009735685.1 Streptomyces lycii
GCCCGGCATTCCGCTGACGCGGGAGTGGATCACGGGTCATCATGGGGTGCGGAACGGCGGCGGGGGAGGACCGTTGAGGGCGTGCTGGGTGCTGCTGTCGGTACTGCTGTCCCTGCTGGCCGGCGCCGGGGCGGCGCGGGCCGACGGCGGGGCGGGCGATCCGTGCCACAGCGCGTGGCTCGCCGGGGAGCGGGCCGAGGCCTCCATCAGCCTGGACCACCGGAACCGTACCCACACCAAGGTCACCACCCGGCTGAAGGTGCGTGTCCCGTCCGGCTGGCCGTACGCGTCCGGGCTCCTCATGGGCGAGGAGTCCGAGGAGTACCGCCGGGCCGTCCGCTGTCTGACCCGGGGCCCCGAGTCGCACACCGACCGGTGGTCCGAGCGGCGTGAGGGACTGCCCCGGGTCACTCCCGGCCGCGACGGCATCGACGTCGAGGTGCCGGCCTACACCTGGGTCGACAGCGGCGGCCCGCGGCCCGTCGGCCCCTGGCAGCTCACCGCGGGCGCCACCCGCTGGGAGATCCGCTTCACCCCCTCCCCCGCGCTCGGCCGGGCGGACTGGAAGCGGGTCACCGTCGACCCCGGGGCCCCGGGCGCCGAGACCGCGAGCCCCCCGCCGGCCCGGGGCGAGGGCGGCACCACCCTGGTCTGGGAGCCGCCGGACGGCCGGGCGGAGGCACCGGCCGTGCGGGTCGTGGTGAAGCCCGCCTGGCAGCGTTCCTGGGCGGCCCGGTACAACGACCAGCTGTTCTTCAACGCCAGTTACGCCGGTGAACTCCTCTGGGACATCGGTCTGCTGGCCGCCGTGCTGTACGGGGCGCGCCGCACCCGCGGGAGCGGCGCCGGGGCCCCGGCGGAGTCCCGGGCCCTGCGGAACCTCGTGGTGACGGTCTGGTGCACTTTCCTGCTGCTGCGGATCGTCGACGGTGACGACGTCTTCTTCCATCTGCCCTCCGTCGACGTCGGCCACGAACCGCTGATCAGCCTGGCCACCACCGGGGCCGTCGGCCTGACCCTGCTGCTGCTCGGCCGGCCGCGGCGCACGGTCCTGGCGGCGGGCCTGCTGCTGTGCGCGCTGCCGCTCGCGGTGCTCGTCAGCCCCGGATCGTTCGGCCTGGACGAGGGGTTCGACGTGCCCGGGAACACCTCGTACGGCGCGGGCGCCGCGCTGGCGGCCGCCGCCTGGTGTCTGCTGTGCCTCGGGTTTCTCGGCGTCACCGCTGCGGTCTGGCGGCCGGCCCGGGACTGCGGCCTGCTGGGTGACCGCCCGCCCCGGGTGCCGGGCGGTCCGCCCGGGCCCCGCCGGCTGCGGCTGCGCGTGGCCGGTCCCCTCGTCGCCCTCGCCGCGCTCGGCGTGGGGGCGTCGTACGCCACCGCGACGGAACGCGACTGGCTCCGTACCTCCTGGCCGAGCGACCGGACCGACGCGTACTACGGCATGGCGCACCTCGCGGACGCGATGAACGAGATCGGCTGGTTCACGCCGAACGCCCAGAACTGGTGGTTCAACGCCTTCTGGTGGCTCCCCGCCACCCTCGCCCTGCTCGCGCTGCTGCGCGCGCGGGCGCACCGCCCCGGCAGCTCACCGATCGCTCCCGAGGGGCCGGACCACTGGTGGGTCCTCGTCTTCTTCCCGCTCGGGGTCGTCGGTTCCTTCGGCTGGTTCACCGCCAACGGGGCCCTCACCTGGCTCTGGCTGCCGGTCACCATGGGCGCACTGCACCTGGCCGTCGCGTCCGGCAGGCGCCGGGCGGTGCTGGAGCAGCCCCTCGAACGCTCCGGCGTCCCCCTCGGGGCAGCCATCGGTGAGGCCGACCGGGTCAAACTGCTCGACCGCGCCCGGCGGTTCCGGGAGATACACGCCCAGTTGCGCCGGCTGGACCAGGGCCAGTCCGACGACGAGGCCCACAGCCGGCGCGCGTTCGAACGCGAACTGCGCGGCATGCACCACTGGAACGCCCCGTCGGGCCGGGCCGACCGGTTGCCGGGTGCCGTGTCCGTCGTCGACGCCGCCCTGGCCTGGGGCCCGCGCGCCACCTGGTGGGGGAACGGGCGTCACGCCGCGGCGCGGGCTGCGCTCTGGGGGCTGCCGGCGACCGGGCTGCTGGTCTGGGCCGACATGCTCCGGGGCGAGTTCCTGACGGGCACGCTCGATTACGGCTTCGGGATCCCGGACATGGTCGCGGCGATTCTCTACTGGGAGATCGGCTGGGCGGGCGCCGGCTTCGTGCTGGGGGTTCTCTGGCGGCGGCTCCCGGGGCGCCGGGGACTGGTGAAGGCCCTGCCGGTGGCCGCGGCGTACGCGGTGCCCGTCGGGGCGGACGCGGTGGGCAATCTGCTGACGGGAGAGAGCCAGTACACCCTCGCGCTATATGTCAGCGCGATGCTGCTGGTCCTGTCCGTGACCGGGATCGGGATGGACCTGGCCACGTTCCGGGGGGAACGGAGGTACTGGCAGAGCGGGCTCGGTCTGCTCTTGTCGGTCTACCAGATGCGGGCGTTCTCGCTCCAGATGGCGTCGGTGCTGGCGCAGGTCATCGCGCTGGTCACGATCTGGCAGTTCTTCGGCGACCAGGTCGGCGCGCCACCGCAGGAACTCGGCAACCAGCACGGCCCGTTGCCGACCGGTCAGGGTCAGGGCGGTCAGGGCGGTTAGGGCGCCGGGACGGCCGGGACGCGGGCCGGGCAGCCGGGAGGGGACCGGGGCGGCCGGGGCGGGGCGGGGCGTTGCGGGCGGCCCGTGGCGGGATGGTCGGGGCGGGGCGGGGAGCCGGGACGTCGCAGGCGGCGGCCGGGGTCGGCCGGGAGCCGCCCGCCCGTCCGCGTCCGGGCGTGCGGCAGGCATGCGAAAGGGCCCGCACCCGGTACGGCGGTGCGGGCCCCTTCATATGACCTTCGGTCACTCCCCCGTCGCGGCCCGGCGGCGGCGAACCAGGAAGACGGCGCCCGCGCCCGCGAGGACCGCGGCGCCGCCGATGGCCGCCGTGGCCGGCAGGGCGCCGGACGCGCCGGTCTGGGCCAGCTTGCCGCTGACCGGCAGTTCGGCGAGGCCGCCCTGCGGGGCGTGGCCGCCCTTGCCTCCCTCGGCCGGGCCCCTGCCGGGTCCGGCCCCGCCGCCGGTGCTCGGCTTGCCCTCGGCTTCCTCGACGTCGCCGGGCTCACTGCCCGCGGGCAGGACGGTGAAGTCGAACTGGCTGATCTCGTCGTAGCCGCACTGGCCGTCCTCGCCGTACGAGTGTCCCGTGGTGAAGAAGTAGCCCCCGCCCGCCTTGGCGTCCCCGGCGATCCGGATGCGCATCCGGGCGTCCGCGTACTCGCCCGGTTCGAGGGCGCCCACGGTCGCGAAGTCCTGGTTGTCGTCCCACTCCGCGCCTTCGCCCTCGACGGGCGTCCAGGCGCCGCTCCCCGGGTTGAACCACTCGACGGTGACGGAGAGTTCGGAGACGTCGTCGATGTCCGGGTCGGCGGTGCCGAGGTAGAGGGTGACGTCGGTCTCCATCAGTTTGACCGTGGAGACGTTGCTGACGCGGTAGGTGAACTCGTGCCACCCGGATCCGGCGACGATCTCGCTCGGCAGGCCGCGCAGTTCCGTCTTGCCCCGGTCCTCCTCCGGAATGCCGGAACAGAAGTCGGGACGGGTGTACGTCGGGGAGGGCGTGCCGCTCGGTGTCGTCGCCGCCGAGGGCTTCGCCCCGGTTCTCTCCGGAGCGGTCGCCCCGTCGTCCGGCCGTTCGGAGGCCGTGGACCCCTCCTCACCTGGGGCGCCGCTCGTGACGGACGGCTCGGCGGTGGCCGACACGGAGGCGGCGCTGCCGGTTGCGGGCGTGTCCCCCTGCGCGTGCGCGACAGGAGAGGCGAGCAGTGACACGGAGCCGACGGCGGCGATGGCGGCGGCGGCCGACAGAGTGCGATGAAGCTTCATGGATCCCTTCCACAGCAGCTGAACACGGGTGCCCAGGTGACCGGCGGGCCCGCCGGCAGGTTGCGCCGGCCCGGCGAACCACCGCTGTGATCTTCCTCATAGCCCCGCGGGAAAGCCCCGTACGGAGGGCTCGTACGGGGCTCGTCGACCGGGCTCGCACGGGGCTTCCGTACGGGGCCCGCACGGAGCGGGCGCGGGCGGACGGAGCGGGCGCGGCGGACGGGGCGGGCGCGGCGGACGGGGCACGGCCGTCCCGCGGCACGGGCGTGCCCGCAGGCGCCGGCCCCCGCTTTCCGGTGGAAGCGGGGGCCGGCTGCTGCCGGGGGATGCTCCGGTCCTCCGTGGGCCGGTGCGGTACCGGCGGTCCGGACACCGGCCGGCACTTCTTACTGGTAGGTGATGTCCGATTCCGAGTAGCGGCAGTGGGTGCCGTCGGCGTCGGTTCCGGTCTCCTCGGGCTCGTCCCCCGAGTCGTTGCCGATGTACTTCTGGCAGGGCACGATCTCGCGGTCGTCGTCACCGATGATCGTGACGTTCCGGAACGTGGCGGAGTCGCCGTAGTTCTCGTTGATTCCCGCCAGCCGGTTGGCCGGGGCGGTGACCTCGACGTTCTCGATCACGATGGTCCGCTCGTACTGGCTGGAGCAGTTGCCACAGGAGCGGACCAGGGTGGAGAAGTCCTCGGCCGCGAAGTCCCGCACGGTCAGGGTGCCGCCGCCGTTGTGCTGGAACACCTTGTCGTCGCTGCCGCGGGCCGCGCCTCCGCTGACCAGGAACTGCGAGCCGTCGCCGCCGCGGAAGGTGGCCGCGTCCTCGCCGATGTCCTCCCACCAGACGCTCTCCAGGGTGCAACTGCCCTGGCAGTGCACGCCGTCGACGCCGGGCGAGCCGATGATGACATTGCTCAGGCTGCCGCCCTCGGCGACCTTGAAGACCGGCAGCTGGTCCTCGTCCTGGCCGCCGTCACCGAGTTCGGGGCCGGGTACGTACCGCACGTTCCCGCCGTCGAAGGCGCCGTCCACCTCGATGGTCTCGTTGACGACCACCTCGTCGGTGGCCTGCGGCCACTCGGCCGCGAGGGTGTCCGCCGCGGACGCCGCCTGCGCGGGCTCCGACGCGGGACCGGCGGAGTCGGACGCCTGGGCGAACGCCGTCAAGCCGGTGGTGGCCAGGGCCCCGGCGAACACGGCGGCCAGCAGCGCCCGGCGGCGGCCGCTGGGGATGCGGCGGTGTGGGGATCGCATGGTTTCTCCTCGGTGTGGGGGGTGCTCACTCGTTGGCTTCCGCCGGGGGCCGAGCCGTCCCGCACCGACGGCGGTGCGGGACGGCAGCCCGCGTGCGGGCAGGCGGCCCTCGTGCGGGCCGGCCGTCCGGCGTGGCATCGGCCGGCCGGTGGCCGGCCGGGGGTGTTGCCGGGTCACAGGGAATTCCGGAAACGCGCGGCGTAACGCCGGCCAGTTGTCTCGTCCACGGGATTCGAGGGTGTCGGCACCCGCGGGAGAAAGCGCTTTCTTAATTTCGGGAGAATATCCGCGCGGTGAATTGCCGTCAAGGGCCTTTGCGCAGAGGGGTATTCAGACCGGAAGGCGAGTGATTCCACCGCGGAAGAGGCAAGGAATATCGTGCTCGATGTGTGGACTTTAGCGCCGGGGCGGCCCCGGGAAGCGGTCAGGCCGGCCAAACCGCACACGACTGCCGAGGCAGCCGCGGAGCGGGCCGCAGCCTGTGTGCCCCTGGCGGACCGGAGCGGACCGGACGGCACGGACCAGCGCTGATACACGCGTTCAGACGCGGGCCCCGGGCCGTTCGGCACCGTCCGGGAGCAGCCGGCTCAGCGCGGCCGACGCTCCCCCGGGCCTCGGCGCGGTGCGCGTTCGGGGGGCTCGGGGGAAGCGTCCGGGCGGGAGCACCGCGCGCGGGACGGCCGGCCGGACGGGGCGCCCGGCCGCCGTCGATGTGCGGCAGGGGTGACCGCCCCACCGGGAACACCACCGGAGGAAGCGCTTTCACCGCCACGGGCGCTCTCGCAGCCCCGCGCCACCGGATTCCTGGTGACGGGAGCGCGGCGCACCCGGACCGCGGCGGGCGGACCCGCGGGGCTCAGCCCTCGCCGAACAGTTCCAGCAGTTCGGTCTTCTGGAACATGCGGGCGGTGTCGAGCGCCGACGGGGTGCCGGCGGACGGGTCGGCGCCGCCCGCGAGCAGCGCGCGTACGACGTCGTCCTCGCCCTTGAAGACGGCGCCGGCGAGCGGGGTCTGCCCCCGGTCGTTGGCCCGGTCGGGCTCGGCGCCGCGGGCGAGCAGGGCCTCCACCGCCGCCGCGTGACCGTGGTAGGCGGCGAGCATCACCAACGTGTCGCCCTTGTCGTTGGTGAGGTTGGCCGGGACTCCGGCGTCGACATAGGCGGCCAGAGCGGCCGCGTCACCGGCGCGGGCGAGGTCGAAGACCTTCCCCGCGAGTTCGATCACCTCGTCGTCGATCGGCCCCTGCGTCCGACCGGCGGGGTCTCCCGCTTCCGGAGCACTCATGTCCGTTCTTCCGCCCTTTCCGGTCCGCGCCCGTACGAGTGATTCGCCAGCCTACTGCCGCGTCGGCGCGCCCTGTGCGGCGGCGGGCACCGTAAGGATCGCAGCGGCACGCGCCCGCCCCGGAGCGGCACGCCGCAACGGCATCCCCGTCCTCCGCCGCCTCGGCCGGATGCCGGTGCCCGCCGGCCTCTGCGCGCGGGACCCCGGCAGCCGGTGCGACAAATCACTCATTTGCGCCTTAACGGAAACGGACACATGGTGTGAACCTGGAACCACTCGCGGTGATCGTCCCCCACCCAGGAGTAACTCATGATCCTGTCCATCTCGGGCGTCGTCCTGCTCGGCATCATCGTCTTCCTCTTCTCCCGGAAGGACGGACTCAAGGTCTCCCACGCCCTGGTCTGCGCCCTGTTCGGCTTCTACCTCGCGGGCACGGCGCTCGCCCCGAGCATCAAGGCGGGCGGCGAGAGCCTGGCGAGCCTGCTGGGCGGCATCCAGTTCTGACGGGCGCCCGCGCCATCGCAGCTCCCGACCCGCAGGAGACGACGTGTCCCGGCGACTGTCCCGTTTCCGCCCGCCGCACCCGCCGCTCGTCATGAGCCGGCCCCTCGAACGGGGCCGGGAACTCCTGCGCACGGCCAACGACACCGCCACCGAGACGCTGCACCCGCTGATCGTCGTCTGCCGCGGCCTGCGGCGGCTCGCCGCCGCAGGCCGGCAGCGGTGGTCGGCGACGCCGCGGGAACGGCGCGGCCCCGTGGTGGCCCTCGGCGCCGTGGGCGCCCTCGCGGTGGCTCTCGTCCCGTACGGGCCCCTGGCCGCCGTGGCCCTCCTGACGGCCGCGGCGGCCTGGGCGGGGCGGGACTCCGCCACCCGGGAGACAGGCCCGAGCGAGGCGGAGCGCGCCCGGCTGCACGCCGTGTACGAGGCGCTCGTGCCGTACTTCTCCGTCCCGGACGACCCCGACCCGCTGTACGTGCACGGCGGTGCCCCGGAAGCCGCCTTCGTCGCCCACGCGTTCGACCCGGCCGGCCGGCCTGAGCGGCTGGAGCTGCGCTACCCGCCGTACTACCCCGACGGCGAGGCCGCGTCCCGGGAGCGGATCGAGCAGGTGCTGCGGGCGAAGTGCGGGCGCGGGCGGGAGTATCTGTTCGGCTGGGACGAGGAGGCCAATGTCCTGGAGATGACGGTGCTGCCCGCGCTTCCCGCCGACATCGGCGCGCAGCCCTTCGTCACCTCCCCCGGCGAGACGGTCCTCGGCTTCACCGACCACAGCAGCGGCGTCCGGCGGACTCTTCCGGTGTACGGCGGCGAGGACGGTACGGAACCGCGCGACGAGCCGCCCGTGGTGTGGCGGACCGGCCCCCGCTCCACCGCGCCGCACCTGATCGCCCTCGGCAGGCCGGGCAGCGGCACGACGACCCTGCTGCGGTCGGTGGCCCTGCAGGCGCTGCGCGACGGCGACGTGCTGGTCGTGGACGGCGGCGGCACCGGCGAATACGCGTTCCTGAACGGCCGCCCCGGGGTGCTCTCCGTGGAGTGCGGCCTCACCGGCGCACTCGCCGCGCTGGAATGGGCGGCGCACGAGACGGAACGGCGGCTGATCGCGGCGCAGGAGGCGCAGGGCCTCGGGCAGCCGGTGCCGGAGGACGTCCGGCGGCCGCTGTGGATCCTGCTCGACCGCCCGGCCGTACTCACCCAGCTCGCTGCCTCCGAGGAGCGGCACGACCCGCAGGATCTGCTGCGGGTGCCGCTCCGGCACGGGCGGGCCGCGCAGGTGACGGTGGTCGTGGCCGACCAGTTCGAGACGGCGGAGTCGCTGAGCGAGGCGGTGCGCACCCTCACGCCTGCCCGGGTGGTGCTCGGCGCGTACTCCTCCGAGCAGGTCCGGGCGGTGCTGGGGGCTCCGCCGAACACGACGCCCACGCCGGACTTCCCGCCGGGGCGGGGCTACGCGCGGCTGGGGCCGGGACCGGTGCACCGGCTCCAGGTCCCGGCGACGCCCGACCCCGCCGACGAGGAGGCACCGGCCTTCCGGCGGGAGGCCGTGCTCGCCCTGCTGCCGGAACCGGCTCCGGCCGCGTCCGCCGACAGGTGACGGGGCCCGGGGCGGTGGGCCGGAAGGGCCGACTCGGCGGCGGGACCGGCGCGGACGGCGCGGTCAGCGCGGACAACGCGGTCAGCTGGGTCAGCGCGGTCATCTGGGTCAGAGGGGTCAGCGGGGACGACACGGTCGGCGCGCACGGCGCGGACGACACGGGACGACGGAGCCGGCGCACATGACGGCCCGCCCGGCGCGCGGAGCCGGAAGCGGAAACCGGAAGCCCGGAGCCGGAAGGCGCGGCTCCGGAGTTCCGAGCGGCGCAAGCGACCCGAGCAGCGCAGGCGGCTCAAGCTGCGCAGCCGGCCCGAGCAGCGCAGAGAGTCGGAACAACTGGGGGACTCAAGCGCACAAGCGGCGCGGGGAGCCGAAGCAGCCCGGGCGGCTCGAGTAGCGCGGGCTGCCCGGGGGCGCAGTGACACCCGCCGGGCTCAGGGGTCCCTGCTGCCTCAGGCGACGAGCGTGCGCGTGTGGTCGCCCACCAGCGGCGCGCCGGCCGCGACCCGCTGTGCCGCTGCGGCCAGCCGTGCCGCCGCCGTCTCCGCGAGCGCGCCGCCGACCGTGAACGGCAGCCGTACGTAGCCCTCGAACGCCCCGTCCACCCCGAACCGCGGCCCCGACGGCACCCGGACCCCCAGCGGGACGCCGGCCTCCGCGATCCGGGAGCCGGACAGGCCGCCGGTGCGCGTCCACAGCGTGAGCCCGCCGTGCGGGACCTCGAACTCCCAGTCGGGCAGATGCCGCCGTACGGCCGCGACGAGCGCGTCCCGGTTGTCACGGGCCTGGGCGCGGCGCAGTTCGACGGCCGCGTCCCAGCCGCCGGTGCGCATCAGCCAGCTCACCGAGAGCTGTTCGAGCACGGGCGAGCCCAGGTCCGCGTACGCGCGGGCGGCGACGAGCGAGCGGATGATCTCGGGCGCGGCGCGCACCCAGCCGATGCGCATGCCCGCCCAGAACGCCTTGCTCGCCGAGCCGACGGTGACGACCGTGCTGCCCGCCGGGTCGAACGCCGCCACCGGGCGCGGGGGTTCCGGAACCGGGTCGAACCGCAGATCGGCCATGGTCTCGTCGACGACCAGCACCGTGCCCGCGGCGCGCGCCGCCGCGACCAGCCGGCGCCGCTGGTCCTCGTCCGCGACGGCACCGGTCGGATTGTGGAAGTCGGCCACGACGTACGCCATGCGCGGCGCGGCGTCGCGCAGCACCTGGCGCCAGGCGGGGATGTCCCAGCCCGCGAGCCCCTCGGCCATCGCGACGGGCACCAGGCGGGCACCGGCCTCGCGCATCAGCTGCAGCACGTTGGCGTACGAGGGCGACTCGACGGCGACGCGTTCCCCCTGCCCGGCGAAGAGATGGCAGGTGGCGGCCACCGCGCCCATGGCCCCGGTGGTCACCATGATCTGTTCGGGCATGGTGGGGATGCCGCGCCCGGTGTAGCGGTCGGCGATCACCTGGCGCAGGTCGGGCAGCCCGGCCGGATAGTCGCCGTGCGTGTGGGCGTACGGCGGGAGTTCGGCGAGGGCGCCCTCGACGGAGCGGGTGAGCCACGGCTCGGGCGCGGGCAGCGCGGCGCACCCAAGGTCGATCATGGTGTCGGCCGCGTCGGGCGGCAGCGGGTCCAGACCGCGGGTGGGCAGCGGGCTGCCCGCCGGGACGGCGGTCCAACTGCCCGCGCCGCGCCGGGACTCCAGGAAGCCCTCGGTGCGCAGCGCCTCGTAGGCGGACGCGACGGTGGTGCGGCTCAGCCCGAGGGCCGCCGCCATCTCCCGCTCGGCGGGCAGCCGGGCGGCGACGGGGATCCGGCCCTCGTGCACGAGCAGCCGTATGCCGTCGGCCAGGGCGCGGTAGGCCGGCGCGCGACGGCCGCCCGCGGGGTCGGCCGCGCTCTGGGAACGGAGCAGCCGGGCGAGTTGGGCGGCTCCCACGGCCGACGTCCACTGGCTCATCAGATCGGTCCACCTTCTCGTGATTGGCCATGGAAACGAGTGCCTTACAGGCCACAGAGTGCCACGAAGCAGTCCACCATCACCAGCCTGGAGAGTGAATTGTCCATATTGAGCGGCTCTCTGCCCGGCGGCGGCCCCGGCCTGGTCCGCCGCCTCGTCCAGCTCTACGCGGGCCTGGTCCTGTACGGCGCGAGTACGGCCCTCATGCTGCGCGCCCATCTCGGAACCAATCCGTGGGACGTCTTCCACCAGGGGGTCGCCGGACGCACCGGGCTCTCCATCGGCACGGTCTCGATCGTCACCGGAGCGGTGGTGCTGCTGCTCTGGCTGCCGCTGCGGCAGCGCCCGGGCCTCGGCACCGTGTCGAACGTCGTGGTGATCGGCCTGGCGATGGACGCGACCCTCGCCGTGGTGCCGCAGGCCGGCGCCATGGCGGTCCGGGTCCCGCTGCTCGCCTTCGCGATCGTGCTGAACGGGGCGGCGACCGGCCTGTACATCGCGGCCCGCTTCGGCACCGGCCCGCGGGACGGGCTGATGACGGGACTGCATCTGCGGACGGGCCGTTCGGTGCGGCTGGTGCGCACCGGGATCGAGCTGACCGTGCTCACCACCGGCTGGCTGCTCGGCGGCACGGTCGGCGCGGGCACCGTCGCGTACGCCCTGGCCATCGGCCCGCTGTCGCAGTTCTTCCTGCGGCTCTGGGGCGGGGCCGACGGGCCGGGCAGACTGGGCGAACTCCGTCTTCTCCACCAGTGTGCTCACCGTCTTCCTCGGGCCGTATCTGACGGAGGTCGCGAAGGCCGCGGCCGGACCGGACGGCTTCGTGCACCCGCTGGGCATCCCGGTACGGGCCGGGTCCTTCTTCGCGTACGCGGTCTCCCTGTCGGTGCTGGTGTCCGTCCTGGTGATGCCGCTGGCCGCGGCGATCGCCGACCGCACCGGCCGGAAGAAGCCGCTGCTGGGCCTCTTCGCCTATCTGGGCGCCGCGGCCACCACCGGGATGTTCTTCCTGTCCGGCGACCGCTATCTGCTGGGCGGCGCGCTGCTGGTCGCGGCCAACGCCTCGTTCGCGGTCGCCTCGGTGCTCTACAACGCCTTCCTGCCGCAGATAGCGACGCCGGCCGAGCGGGACGCGGTGTCCTCGCGCGGCTGGGCCTTCGGCTACGCGGCGGGCGCGCTGGTGCTCGTCGCGAACCTGGTCCTCTACTCGGGGCACGCCTCGTTCGGCGTCTCCGAGGGCACCGCGGTGCGGATCTGCCTGGCGTCGGCCGGCCTGTGGTGGGGCCTGTTCACGATCATTCCGCTGCGCCGGCTGCGGGACCGGCCCACCGCGGCGCAGACGACGGCGGGAGGCCGGTCCGGCCTGCCGGGCCAGGGATGGCGGCAGCTGGCGGAGACGCTGCGGGACATGCGGCGGCGCCCGCTGACCCTGCTGTTCCTGGCGGCGTACCTGCTCTACAACGACGGCGTGCAGACCGTCATCTCGCAGGCCTCGGTGTACGGCTCGGAGGAGCTGGGCCTGGACCAGACGACGCTGATCACCGCGATCCTGCTGGTGCAGCTGCTCGCGGTGGGCGGCGCGCTGGGCATGGGACGGCTGGCTCTGCGGTTCGGCACCAAGCGCACCATCCTGGGCTCGCTGGCCGCCTGGACGCTGACGGTCGGCGCGGGCTATTTCCTGCCGGCCGGCGCGCCCGGGTGGTTCTTCGCGCTGGCGGCGGCGATCGGCCTGGTGCTGGGCGGCAGCCAGGCGCTGTCCCGCTCGCTCTTCTCCCATCTGGTGCCGCGCGGCAAGGAGGCGGAGTACTTCTCGGCATACGAGCTGAGCGACCGGGGAACAAGCTGGCTGGGTCCGCTGCTGTTCGGTCTGACCTACCAGCTGACCGGCAGCTACCGGGACGCCATCATCTCGCTCGTCGTGTTCTTCGCGCTCGGTTTCGTCCTGCTGGCACGGCTGCCGGTGAGGCGCGCGGTGGCGGCGGCGGGCAACGCCGTACCGGACCGGATTTAGATCCTGGCGCGAAGGCCGGTAGTGTACGCCCTTGGCCTACCGGGCGGACCGTTACTGCACGGAGAAGCAGGAGAAACACTGGGTGACATCTCCTGCCAGATGTGACAAACCGGGCGACGGTGGGTACGGCAATATCCGAAGAAGCGGCGGCACGACGGGCGGCGCATGTCCCGCAACGGGAATCTTTACCGCGGACCGGACGTTGACCGGATGACGACGACAGCGACACCTGTCCTGTGGGCGACAAGCCCGGGAGGCACAATTCATGAGTGAGCGAGCTCTTCGCGGCACGCGACTTGTGGTGACCAGCTACGAGACCGACCGCGGCATCGACCTGGCCCCGCGCCAGGCGGTGGAGTACGCATGCCAGAACGGCCATCGATTCGAGATGCCGTTCTCGGTGGAGGCGGAGATTCCGCCGGAGTGGGAGTGCAAGGTCTGTGGGGCCCAGGCACTCCTTGTTGACGGCGAGGGCCCTGAGGAGAAGAAGGGCAAGCCCGCGCGCACGCACTGGGACATGCTCATGGAGCGGCGCACCCGCGAGGAGCTGGAGGAAGTGCTCGCCGAGCGGCTGGCCGTCCTGCGCTCCGGCGCCATGAACATCGCCGTGCATCCGCGGGACAACCGCAAGTCCGCCTGACGGCGGTCGGCGCCCCGGGACGCGTACGACGCGCCGCGGAGCGCCCGCACAACGCGGCAGACCCGGGCCACCGAGGGTGGTCCGGGTCTTCCGCGTGCCTCGGGCCGGCGTCTTTGCCTTCCCGCCTGCACCGGCCGACGCGGGACCGGCTCGCGCCGAGGTCCGGCCGGCCCTGACGGGCGGGCCTGGCGCTGACGGGCGGCCCGGCGCGCTGACGGGCGCCATGAGCCGCGCGGCCTCCTCCCGCGGGCACCTCACAACCCGCACGGCACCCCACATCCCGCAGGCGCCCCGGTGCCCCGACCCGGCACATCTCACGCCTCCGGGCACCTCAGACGCACATGCCTCTGCCCTCGCGCCCCGCACGTACGTCACGCCGTTCGCGTGGCCGGCCATCGGGCCCCGGGCCGTACGTGCCGGGGCGCGGCGGCCCGGACCTCACCGCAGCAGCGCCCGGGCCCGGGGCCGAACCGCTGTCCCGGCCGACCGGCTGTGCCGGTGACCCCGCCGCCCGGGACGCGTCCTGGTCAGCGCGACGGGTCCTCCCCCGCTTCGTTCCCGGCGCTCTCCCCCGTCCGGTGCGCCGGTCCGGCGTTCCCCGGGCCCGGGGCGCCGTCCTCACGGATCACCTCGCCCTGGACGACCTTGCCGTCCGGGCGGTGCATGCGCGCCTGCCGGAACGCGTCCTCGACCGTCCCGGGCCGTGCCGCCGCCATCCGACGGTTCAGCGAGCGCTCCGCCGAGCGCCGCAGCAGCGCCCTGGCCGGCGGGAACAGGCAGAGCAGCCCGGCCACGTCCGAGACCAGCCCCGGCAGCATCAGCAGCAGCCCGCCCAGCATCGGCAGCGTGTTGCCGGACGCCTTGCTGCCCTCGGCCGGCGGGGTGCCCGGCGGCACGCCCTGCTGCAGGCTCTCCGTGAGGCCCTGCCAGGCCCTGCGGCCCGCGCGCTTGACGGCGTAGCCGCCCAGCAGCGCGCCCGCGACCAGCAGCAACAGCACGGTGAGCACGCCGAAGGCGTCGGCCACCACGGTCAGCAGCCAGATCTCCAGCACCAGCCAGGCCACGAGTCCCAGCGGCAGCAGGCTTCGGCGGCGGCGCGGGCGGGTGGCGGTGGACCCCTGCCCGGGGCCGGGGAGCGGTTCGTGTCGGTGCGGTGCGCCGGTCGTCATGTCTCCAGTGTGCCTGGCGTCTCCCGCAAGTCGGCGGCCGGTACGACGAGTCGACACGGATTGCACGGGTACCCGCGCGTTCAGTGAGACCCCAACCCCCTTGCGCGCAAACACTTGTGCGTGCGGACCGGACGAGACGACCCGACGGAGTGGTACCCATGGACTGGCGTCAGCGCGCGGCATGCCGAGACGCGGACCCCGACCTCTTCTTCCCCATCGGGACGACCGGCCCCGCCCTTCGGCAGGAGGAGGCGGCCAAGGCCGTCTGCGCCGACTGCCCGGTGGCCCGGCAGTGCCTGGAGTGGGCGATGGAGGTCGGACAGGAGTCCGGGGTCTGGGGCGGCCGTACCGAGTCCGAGCGGCGCCAGCTGCGGCGGCGGGACCGGGGCGTGCTCTCCCGCGCCCGGGCCTGACCTCCGCCGGCCGCATGGGGACCGGCGCCAGGGGTACCCGCCGCGGGCACGACGACGTATCCCAGGAAGGACCCCAGCCATGGCAGAGCGGCGCTCGGACGGACCCGCGGCGAACGGGGCCGGCATCCCGAGAGATCTGCCGGACCAGCAGGCCGGTGGCCGGGGCGACGAACCCGACCGCTGGGAGGGCGGCCGTCCCGATGTGCAGGAGGAGGAGTCCGGCGGCACGGCGGAGGACCTGCCGGACCCGGACGAGGCCGGGACGGGGAAGCGCGGCACCGAACGGGAGCCGACCGTGAACCCCGAACAGCCGGACCCGGACGAGCCGGCGGACTGACCGGCCTCGGCACCGGGGCACGTCTTCCGCGGAACGCACGGCTTCCGCGGAACACGTCTTTCGCCGCCTCGTCCGAAGGGCGCGCCTTTCGACCAGAGGGCGCGCCTTTCGGCGGATTGTTCCGAAAGGCGCGAGCGGGCCCACCGCACGGTCGCACGGCGAATCCGTCGGGCGTCCGTGCCCCGGCCCGCGCCCCAAGGCGGCCCGCGCCCCAAGGCCTCGCACACGTCCCTCAGGCGCCTCAGGCGTCCCACACACCTTCCGAGACACGGCTCTCGGCGGTG
>NZ_WHPN01000370.1:15370-26478 GCF_009735685.1 Streptomyces lycii
CCGTCCCCGCACCGCCGAGGACCGTGGCCGCAGGGGTCGTAGGGGCCGTGGCGCCGTGAGGTTGACGGCTGCCGCCCGGCCGCTTGAAGCGGCCGGGCGGCAGTGTCGTTCCGGCCTCGGGATGCCGTGGCAGCCGGTCCGGTCCCGGTCGCCGTCCGCGGGCCCTCGGGGGCGGCTCCTGCGGCGGCTCTCGCAAATCAGCGCCTCGGGGGCGGCTCCGGCACTTAGCGGTCAGCGCTTGCGGAGCGCCGAGATCAGCTGCTCCTTGGTCATGCTCGACCGGCCCTCGATACCGACCTTCTTGGCCTCGCTGTACAGGTCCTGCTTGCTCTGCCGCTCGTACTTGTCGGACTTCCCGCCCTTGCTGCCGGTCTTGCTGCGGGAGCCGCCGGAGTCGTTGGCGATCCGGGCCGCCTTCGCCTTGCCGGCCCCCTCGCGGCGCAGGGCCTCGTACGTCTTCTCGTCCTTGATGCGCGGATCGGGCATCGTGCAACACCTCCCAGTCGGTCCACCGGGTACCCGCGCCGGGCGGCCGCATGCGGGCGGGCGGCCGGTCCGGGCGTCAGTGCCGGTCCGGGCGTCAGTGCCGGTGCCGGTGCCGGTGTCAGTGCCGGTGTCAGAACGCTTCGCGCAGCGCGGGCAGCAGCGTGGTACGGGCCCAGTCCAGATAGGCCGGTTGGCTGTCACCGCCGACCTGCACCAGCGCGATCTCGGTGAACCCGGCCTCGGCGTACGGACGTACGGCCGCCACGAAGTCGGAGACGTCGTCGCCGCACGGGATGGACTCGGCCACGTCCTCGGGCCGTACGAAGCTCGTCGCCGCCTCGAAGGAAGCCGGGCCGGGGAGTTCGGAGTTCACCTTCCAGCCGCTGCCGAACCAGCGGAACTGGTCGTGCGCCCGGCGCACGGCGGCGTCCCGGTCGGTGTCGTAGCAGACGGGCAGCTGTCCGATCCGGGGTTTGCCCGCGCCGCCGTAGTGTTCGAACGCGTCCAGCAGGCCGGGCTTGGGCTCGGTGGCGATGACGCAGTCCGCGAGCCGGCCGGCCAGCTCGCAGGACTGCTCGCCGGAGACCGCGATACCGATCGGCGGTGCCTGCTCCGGCAGGTCCCAGAGCTTGGCGGACTCCACGTCGTAGTGCCGCCCGTGGTGGTTGACGTAACCGCCCTCGAACAGCGCCCGGATGATCCCGACCGCCTCGCCGAGCATCTCGTGGCGCACGTCGGCGGGCGGCCAGCCGCCGCCGATCACGTGCTCGTTGAGGTTCTCCCCCGCGCCGAGGCCCAGCCGGAACCGGCCCTCGGACAGCAGTTGCAGAGTCGCCGCCTTCTGGGCGACGAGGGCCGGGTGGTAGCGCATCGTGGGGCAGGTGACGTACGTCATCAGCGGGATGCGCGAGGTCGCATGGGCGGCCGCGCCCAGCACCGTCCACGCGTGCGGCGCGTGGCCCTGTGAGTCGAGCCAGGGGAAGTAGTGGTCCGAGGTGACGGAGAAGTCAAAACCGGCCGCCTCGGCACCGACCACGTGCTCGACGAGATCACGGGGCCCGGCCTGCTCGGTCATCATCGTATAGCCGATTTGCACCATGCGTCCCGAATGCCCTGGGGTGGCGAGGGAAAACCTGGCCCGTGCGATACGGGCAAGAGGGCCTCTGGAATTCGCCCCTCAGCCGCGGCCCTTCCGCCCCACCGCGCGGCTGACCCGGGACCCCACGCCCCAGGCGGTGACCCGCCACAGCGCCTCGGCGAAGATGTCCCTGCTCATCTTGCTGTCCCCGACCTCCCGGTCGACGAAGGTGATGGGCACCTCCACCACGTGCAGCCCGGCCTTGACCGCGCGCCAGGCCAGGTCCACCTGGAAGCAGTAGCCCTGCGAGGCGACCTCCTCCATGGCGAGCCGCTCCAGGGCCTCCGTGCGGAAGGCCCGGTAGCCGCCGGTGACGTCCCGGATCGGCATCCCGAGCAGCAGCCGGGAGTAGGTGCTGCCGCCGCGGGAGACGAGCTCGCGGTACTTCGGCCAGTTGACGACCCGGCCGCCGGGCATCCACCGGGAGCCCAGCACGAGGTCCGCGCCGCCGAGGGCAGTCAGCAGCCGGGGCAGTTCCTCGGGCTGGTGCGAGCCGTCCGCGTCCATCTCGACCAGCACGCCGTAGCCGCGTTCGATGCCCCAGCGGAAGCCCGCCAGATAGGCCGCGCCCAGGCCCTCCTTGCCGGGCCGGTGCAGCACATGGACCTGCTCGTCCTCGACGGCCAGCTCGTCCGCGTACTTCCCCGTGCCGTCCGGGCTGTTGTCGTCGGCGACCAGGATGTGCGCCTCGGGGACCGCGGCCCGCACCCGACCCACGATCGGCCCGATGTTGTCGGCCTCGTTGTAGGTCGGGATGATCACCAAGACCGTGCCGAGCGGTCCGTACCGCCGCCGACCGCCCGGCTCGAGCTCGTCGCTCACTGCTGTCCCCTCTGGTCCGTACGCCCCCGCCGGCGCACCACGATCGCCGCCGCGCAGGAAAGGAGTCCCACGATAGCGAGCGCCCACTCCGGGATCGCGCCCACACGGTCGGCCGGCGTCGTGTCGTCACGCAATGGGAGATTTGCCGTGATCACGTCCTGCGTGAACTCCTCGGTGCGCTGCGAGACCGTGCCGTCCGGCTGGACGATCGCGCTGATGCCGCTGGTCGCGGCGGTGACCACGGCCCGGCCGTGTTCGACGGCGCGCAGTTTGGACATCACGAGCTGCTGCTCGGGCTGGCCGGTGCGGCCGTAGGTGGCGTTGTTCGTCTGCACGACCAGGGCGCGGGCCCCGGCGTTGACCGTGTCGCGGACGATCTCGTCGTAGGCGACCTCGAAGCAGATCACGTCGCCCAGGTCGGCGGGGCCGGTGCGCAGCACACCGGTCTTCTCGCCGGGGTAGAAGTCCCGGGGCACCCGCTCCAGCCGCGTGATGATCTTGCTGAGCTGGTCGCGGTAGGGCACGTACTCGCCGAACGGCACCGGGTGCTGCTTGGTGTACGAGGCCCCGGGGCCGGTCTCCGGGTCCCACACGATGCCCTGGTTCTCGACGTAGCCCTCCTGCTCGGGGTGGTCGACGAGGGCGCCGACGAGCACCGGCACGCCGACCGCCCTGACCGCCCGGTCGATGCGGTCGTACGCCTCCTGGTAGCGGAAGGGGTCCAGGTCGGAGGCGTTCTCCGGCCAGACGACGAGGTCCGGCTGCTGCTCGCGGCCCGCCGCGACGTCCTCCGCGAGTTGCAGGGTCGCCTCGACGTGGTTGTCGAGGATCTTCATGGGGCGGCCGAGGAAGTCCATGCCGGGCTGCTGGACGTTGCCCTGGACGACGGCGATGCGGACGGTGTCGGCTGCGGCGGTGGGCACCGGTACGGCGTATCCGGCGAGACCGGTGGCCAGGGCGAGGGCCGCGGCCGCGACGGCGGGCAGCGCCGCCCTCAGCCGCCCCCGGCCCGGGCCGGGCTCGTCCCTCGCCGCCGGATCGCTCTCCGCCGCCAGAGACCCCTCCGCGGCCGGACCGCCCGCCGCTGCTGCATCGCCCGCCGTTTCCGGTTCGCCGGACGGGTCCGTGACCCCGGCGGGTGCCGTCCGGCGCGTCCGCCACAGCGTCCACACCGCGGCCCCCGCCGAGGCCAGCAGCACGGCGCTCAGCGCGACGGCGAACGTGACCAGCGGGGCGCCGCCGAGCGCGGCCAGCGGCGTGAACGGCGAACCGGTGTTGGCGAACGCCAGCCGCCCCCAGGGGAAGCCGCCGAGCGGCTGCCGGTCCCGGGCCCACTCCTCCGCCACCCACAGGCAGGCGGCCCACAGCGGCCACGCCGGCAGCCGGGACGTCACGGCCAGCCCGGCGCCCAGCGCCGCGATGAACAGGGCCTCCACGGCGGCCAGTCCGAGCACCGCGTCGTGGCCGATGACGGAGAGCCAGCGCAGCAGCAGGAAGAAGAACGGCAGTCCGAACACGAAGCCGGTCCAGGCTCCCTGACGCGCCGTGCGCCCCCGGGTCAGCAGGCTCAGCGCCGCGACGGCGACGAGCGACAGCGGCCACACGCCGTACGGCGGGAAGGCGAGCGCGAGGGCGAGCCCGGCTCCCACCGCGAGCGCCGTCCGCGGTGCCCCGCGCCGGACGGCCCGTACGGCCCGGACGGCACGGTTCGGCCGCCGCCCCGCGCCGGGCTCGGCGGCCGGGGCGCCGGCCGACGGCACGGCGGGGCCGGACGGGGTCTCCGGTCGCTCCGCCTCTCGACGGGCGGAGGCCGCGGCCCCGGAGGGTGCGGTGGTGGTGTCGGGGCCCGAGTGCACGGTCGCGGCCTTCCTTGCAGGTCGTGCGGTGATGGAAGTGACGGTACCCCGGGCGGGGCACGCGGCGGGCCCGCGGGGGCACGGATCCTCCCGGAAGCACCGGTTCCGCCAGCCCTTCCCGAACGCGGGCGGGCCTCGCTTCCGCTTCCCGGCTCGGGCCCGCCGGCGCACCGCGCGGAGCGTCCCGCCATCGGGCGCCGGGGGACATTCCGGAGTACGGGCGGCGGGAACGCCGGGAGCGGGGGCAGGGGCAGACGGCGGGGCGGGAGGGCCCACCCGGCGGGCGTGGCCCGTCCCGCGCCCCCGGACCACGGGGCCCGGGCCGTGACCGCCGTGGCCCGAGACCACCGGGGGCGCGGGCGGAGACCGGTACGTGCCGGGGCGGGGGGACGGAACCGGAACCGCCGGAGCGGGAGCCGTCATCACCGGGGCGCAGTCCGCCGGAGCCCGGACCGTGATCACCGAGGTGGCAGCCGCCGGAGCCGGACCCTCCGAACCGCCGGAGCCGGAGCCGGGACCACCGGAGCCGGAAGTCGCCGGGGCGCGGAAGCCGCCCGGCGGCACGGAAGCGCCGGCCGCGCGGAAGCGCCGGGTCCGGCGGAATGGTTCGCGAGGGCGCCCGGGCCGGGCCCAGGAACTGTCCCGCGCCGGACGACGGGACTGCGGTCGGGGCCCGGTGCCCTTCGGGCCGGCCCGGTGCCCGCTGGCTGCGGGCGACCGAAAGCCGTTGTCTACTGGACGTCCGGGCCCCACCCGGGTCACACCTGCCGGCCGGAGGAACTTCCTCGCCGCCGTGGCGCGAATGCTGGACCTGGCTCCCAGTGGTGGTGCGCCGTGCCGGCGCACCACCCGTGGCCCAGCGGCGCTCGGCGGCTGCGTGAAGACTTCCCGGTCGGACGTCCTGTGGTGGACTCCGCCGAACCTACCGGCCGCCGACCGCTGTCTGTCAACAGTCGTCTGACCTGCGCCGTTGAGGCAATTCAGCAGGTCAGTGCCGAAGATCCGCAGGTGAGCGGGAGAAGACCGGACGGAGAGGCGCAAGATCCGTTCCTCCGTACGGCACTCCGGTACGTCACTCGATCGGCCGCGCGTGGACGGTGCGTCCGCCCACCACCGTGCGCAGGCACACCGGCAGCGGCGAGCCCGGTGTCAGGTCGGGCAGCCCGGGGGTGCCGGAGCGCGGGTCGGTGGACCAGGCGGCGACCCGCGTGTCGGGCGCCTGGACGACGAGACTCCCGCTCTCCCAGACCGCGTAGTCGGCCGGCGCGCCGGGGACGAGGACCCCGGCGTCGTCCCGGCCCACGGCGCGCCAGCCGCCACGGGTGTGGGCGGTGAAGGCGCCGCGGACCGAGATCCGGTGCCCGGGAGTGCGGTGGAAGGCGGCGGCCCGCACGGCGCCCCACGGGTCGAGCGGCGTGACCGGGCTGTCGGAGCCGAGCGCGAGGGGCACCCCGGCACGCAGCAGGCCGGCGTACGGGTTGAGGGTGCGGGCCCGGTCCGCGCCGAGCCGCTGGGCGTACATGCCGTCCTCGCCGCCCCAGGCGGCGTCGAACGCGGGCTGCACGGAGGCGGTGAGGGCCAGCTCGGCGAAGGCCGCGACCGTCTCGGGGGTCAGCATCTCGGCGTGCTCCACCCGGTGCCGGGCGGCGCGCACCCGCTCCGGGCCGACCCGTTCGGCGGCGGCGCGCACGCCGTCGACGACGGCGGTGAGCGCGGCGTCGCCGATGGCGTGGAACCCGGCCTGGAAGCCGGCTTCGGTGCAGGCCGCGACGTGCGCGGCGATGTCGTCCGGGCCCAGCCGGGCCGAGCCGGAGTGGGGCGCGTCGGCATAGGGCTCGCCCAGGCAGGCGGTGTGCGAGCCGAGGGAGCCGTCGACGAACAGGTCCCCGGCCGCGCCGACGGCGCCCAGGTCACGGATCCGTGCGATCTCCTTCGCGTTCGCGACGAGTTCTGCCCAGTAGCCGAAGACGCGCGGGCCGGGTTCCGCCGCGGCCAGCGCGAGCAGTCCGGTGAAGTCCTCCTCGCCGGAGATGTCGGGCCCGGCGCACTCGTGGAGGGAACCGATGCCCAGCGACGCGGCGTGCCGCCGGGCGGCGCGCTGGGCGTCGGCGCGCTGCCCCGGGGTGAGCGCGGCGTAGGCGGCGCGGCGTACGGCGTGGTGCGCGTCGCCGGTGAGCGGTTCGCCGTCGCGGAAGCCCGGCAGCCCGGTGACGGCGGGCACCCGGTCCAGGAGGGCGGTGCTGACGACGGCGGAGTGGGCGTCGACACGGCTGAGGTAGAGCGGCCGTCCGCCGGTGGCGGCGTCCAGCTCGGTGCGGGACGGCGGGCGCCCCTCGGGCCACCGGGAGGCGTCCCAGCCCTGGCCCAGGAGCACCGCGTCACCGGGGCGGGCCGAGGCGTGGGCCCGCACCCGGTCGAGCGCGGCGGCGAGGGTGCCGGCGCCGGACAGATCGAGCCCGGTGAGGGCCAGACCGGTGGCCGTCGTGTGCACATGCGCATCGGTGAACGCCGGCGTCACGAGGGCGCCGCGCAGGTCGACGATCTCGTCCGCGCCGTCGGCGAAGGCGTCCGCGGCACCCTCGGAACCGACCCAGGCGATCCGGCCGCGTTCGACGACCACGGCCGTGGCGAAGGGGTCGGCCGGGCTGTGCACCGTGCCGCCCCGCAGCAGCACGGTCCGTCCGTCGGTTTCCTCGGGGGTGCGGTCGTTCACTGCTGGCTGCCTCGCCGGTTCTTCTCTCGGGAAATGTCTGACGCCCCAGTGTCCCCCTCCCCCGCCGGAGCCCGCCGTGCGGGTCGGCCGGACGACGGCGCGCCGGGGCGGAGCCGCGGGCCGGTCAGACCCGGGGCGGCCTGGCCTCGTACGGGGTGGAGAGGACGACCGTGGTGCGGGTCGACACCCCGGCGAGGGTGCGGATGCGGGTCAGCAGGTGCTCCAGCTCCAGCGGGGTGGCGACGCGGACCTTGAGGATGTAGTTCTCGTCGCCCGCCACGCTGTGGCAGGCCTCCAGTTCGGGTACGCCCGCGAGCCGTTCCGCGATGTCGTCGGGGGCGCTGGGGTCGAACGGCTTCACGGAGATGAACGCCGTGAGCGGCAGGCCGACGGCCTCCGGGTCGACGACGGCGGCGTAGCCGCGGATCACCCCGCGCTGTTCGAGCCGGCGCACCCGCTGGTGCACCGCCGAGGTGGACAGGCCGGTGGCCTTGCCCAGGTCGGTGTAGCTCATGCGCCCGTCCTTGACGAGCAGTTCCACGATCCGCCGGTCGAGTTCCTCCACAGCGCAGAACCTACAGCGTCCGCCGTCGCCGGGACACCTGGAGCCCGGGCCCGCTCCGGGACGGGCGGCCCCGGAACGGGACGGGCCGGGACAGGACGGCCCGCGACAGCGGCCCGGGTGAGCTGCCCGGGACACGGCAGGGCGGCCCGCCCGGGAACGGCCGCGCACGGGCGCCGTCAGTCCCGGTGGCGGCGCGCGGCGACCAGCGCGAGCAGGGCCCCGGCGCCGATCAGCGGCAGCCCGCGCGCCCACACCGCGCCCTCGACCCGGGTGGCGAGCAGCACGCAGGACGCCACGCCGAGCACCGGGAACACCGCCGGCACCCGGAAGTGACCGGTCCCGCCGCCGTCCCGGCGCAGTGCCAGTACGGCGGTGTTCACCGCGGCGAAGACGACGAGCAGCAGCAGCACCAGGGTCGAGGCGAGCGTCGCCACGTCCCCGGTGAGGGCGAACAGCATCGCGATCCCGGTGGTGGCGGCGATCGCCGCCCACGGGGTGCGCCTGCCCGGCAGCACCCGGGTGAGGAAGCCCGGCAGCAGCCCGTCCCGGGCCATGCCGTAGGCGAGCCGGGAGGACATGATGCCGGTGAGCAGGGCGCCGTTCGCGACGGCGACCAGAGCGACGGCTCCGAACAGCTCCTCCGGGAGCCCGCCCGCCGCCTCGACCACCTCCAGCAGCGGACCGCTGGACTCCACGAGCCGCCCGGTCGGCACGGAGACGGTGGCGGCGACGCCGACCAGCCCGTACACCAGGCCGGCCGCGCCCAGGGCGCCGAAGAGGGCGCGCGGGTAGGACCGGCGGGGGTCGCGGGTCTCCTCGGCGAGGTTGACCGAGGTCTCGAAGCCGACGAAGGAGTAGTACGCGAGCACCGCGCCGCCCAGGACTGCCGCGAGCGGCCCGTGCTCCGGCGTGCCCAGCCGCGTCAGGACGCCGAAGTCGCCGTCGCCGCGCAGCACGATCCGCAGCCCGAGGCCTGCGATCAGCAGCAGCCCGCCGACCTCGATGAGCGTGGCGACGACGTTGGCCCGCATCGACTCCCTGATGCCGCGCGCGTTGAGCAGCGCCAGCGCGGCGAGGAACAGCACCGCGACGAGGGCGACGGGGAGGCTGACGAAGACGGTCAGGTACTCGCCGCCGAAGGCACGGGCCAGCGCGGCGACCGAGACGATGCCGGCCGCGAGCATGCAGAAGCCGGTGAGGAATCCGGTGAACGGGCCGAAGGCGCGCCGGGTGTAGTGCGCGGCGCCGCCGGCCCTCGGGTACTTCGTCGCCAGTTCGGCGTACGAGCCGGCGGTCAGCAGCGCCAGGGCGAGGGCGGCGAGGAGCGGCACCCACACCGCCCCGCCGGACTCGCCGGCCACCTGCCCGACGAGCACGTACACGCCCGCGCCGAGCACGTCTCCGAGGATGAACAGGAACAGCAGCGGCGTGGTCAGCGCCCGCTTCAGCGGGGTCGCGGGGGCCTCCGGGGTCTCCGGGGTCGAGGTCTTGGTCACCGTCCACGTGTGCCCGCCGCGGCACGCCGCAGACGTCCGTTGCCCCGTCCGGGGGCGCACGGCCGCCAGCCGGGGGGTGCGGCCGGCGGCCGGGGGTTCCGGCGGCGGCCGGTCCGCCGTCGTCCGGCCGGGGTGTTTCGTTACGTCAATAGGTGCCGCCGCAGGGCTTCACCGGGTCGCGAGCGGGTACCGGGGGGATTCTCGCGATTCCGACTCACTGGGAGGTGCCTGAATGCCGTTCAATCCTCTGGAGCAGCGGGGTATTCCGCTGGACCGCCAGGTGCGCAACTGGCGCGAGCTGAACGTCGAGCCGATCGACCCCGACCACACCGATCCGTACACCCGCTGCCGGATCATCACGATGAACGGGATCGAGGTGGAGGCGATCCTGTTCAGCCACCAGTTCGCCCGCCACTGTCCGGATCCGCAGGTGAAGCAGCGGCTGGCGGAGGTGCGCTACATCGAGGCGCAGCAGCAGAAGGCGGTGAACTGGCTGCTGCCCGGGGTCTCCTCGGTGCTGGAGACGACCATCGCCTACGAGCAGGTCGCGGTCGACCTGACCGCGTGGGTCGCCCGCATGGAGCCCGAGCCGTATCTGCGGCAGGCGTACCAGTTCGGCGTACTGGAGGACTTCGACCATCTGTACCGGTACGCCAACCTGTACGAGATGATCGAGCACCGCAAGGCGGCGAAGATCGTCGACGGGCTGACCGAGGTCATGCCGGGGCGGCCCACCCCACTGCACCACCGCCACCCGGCCGACAACGTGCGCGAGCCGTACGACAAGCACCGCACCGACCCGCTGTCCAAGCTGCACGCCCTGACGATCATGTCGGCCGAGCAGCAGACCATGAACTTCTACATGAACACCGGCCCCACCTACATGGAGCCGATCGCCCGTCAGCTGTACCAGGAGATCGGGCTGATCGAGGAGGAGCACGTCACCCACTACGAGTCCATGGTGGACCCGGGGGAGACGTGGTGGGAGCAGCTCGTCAACCACGAGTACAACGAGTGCTATCTGTACCACTCCTTCATGGAGCAGGAGAGCGACCCGAAGGTGAAGGCCGTCTGGGAGCTGCACCTCAACATGGAGCTGGAGCACCTGCACCTGGCCTGCGACCTGATGCGCCGCCACGACGGGCGGGACCCGGCCGAGGTGCTGGCCCCGGAACTCCCGAACGTGCTGACCTTCGAGCCGAACAAGGCGTATCTGCGCGAGCTGATCGACACCCAGCTCGACCTGACCACGCTGGGCACCGGCTACGTCCGGGAGGCGCACGAGCGGTTCGAGGCCATGCAGGAGAGCCTCCACGGCGGGCAGCCCGCGCCCAGCGAGCAGGTCATGATCCGGCACCGGGACGACTTCGGGCGCGAGTACCGGCACCAGACGGAGGGCGACCACCCCGTTCCGCACCTGCGGGAGGAACTGTGAGCGCGGCGATCACCGGCACCCGGAAGAGGAGCGCACCGTGACCCAGTCGAACCCGACCGCACCCACCCACGGCCCCGATCCCGACAACGACGTGGTGGCCCTGCTGATGGCGCAGCACGGGCAGATCCGCGATCTCTTCGACGAGGTCGAGGAGACGTCGGGGGACGCCCGCCGCGACGCCTTCCGGCGCCTGGTGCGCATGCTGGCCGTCCACGAGACCGCGGAGGAGGAGGTCGTCCACCCCTACGCCAGGCGCACGGCCGAGGGCGGCGAGGCCATCGTCGCCGACCGGCTGGAGGAGGAGCGGCTGGCGAAGGAGCAATTGGCCGCGCTGGACGGCATGGACGCCGAGGACCCTGGCTTCATGCCCGCGCTGCTGAAGCTCCGCAAGGACGTGATGGAGCACGCGCGGGCGGAGGAGCGCTACGAGTTCGCCCAGCTGCGGAGGATCAACGACGCGGCCAGGCTGGCCGCGATGGCCAAGAGCGTCAAGGCCGCCGAGGCCACCGCTCCCACGCGTCCGCACCCGGGGGTGGAGTCCGGGGCGAAGAACGCCGTCATGGGGCCGATGGCGGCGTTCATGGACCGCACCCGCGA
>NZ_WHPN01000371.1 GCF_009735685.1 Streptomyces lycii
CCGCGCACCGAGGCCGTAGGCACCGAGCCCCGCGCCCGCCGCGCCGGAGGCCGTGCGCACCGAGTCCCGCCGTGCACCGAGCCCCGCCGCGCACCGAGGCCGTAGGCACCGAGCCCCGCGCCCGCCGCGCCGGAGGCCGTGCGCACCGAACCCCGCCGTGCCGGAAGCCGTACGCACCGAGCCCCGCCGCGCCGCAGGCCGTACCAGTCCAGCCCGTCCCGTACGCGCCCGGCGTGCCCTACAGCTCCGCCAGGACCACCGTCGCGTCGTCGTGCGTCTTCCCGCGCGGGAACGCCCGGCGCTCCGGGTCCGCCGACTCGGCCGCCCGGACCCGCCGGAGCAGGCCCCGGGCGCCCTCCTTGCGGAGCACCGCGAGGCAGTCCGGCCAGTCGCCCTCCCGGAACACCTCGGTCCAGCGCGACGCGCCGTCGGTGAGCGCCGCGAGGCTGCGCACCCCGGCCCGCGGCAGCGTGCCCGTCAGGGCCCGCGCGGCCACCTCCGGGTCGGCGGCCGCGGTGAAGAAGCCGCCCTCCGCGTTGCGGTACCCCTCCACGGCCCGGACGTAGTCGGCGGCCGACGCGGCCCATTCGGCGGAGCCGGGTGGCAGGGCCCGTACGGCCTCGCGCAGCGCGTCCACCTCGGACGGCAGCCGGCTGAGCCGGTCGTCGGCGAGCAGCGTCACCTCACCGTCCGGCGCCTCGGCCAGCAGCACCGAGTCGGAGAGCACCAGATGCTCGACGGACTCCTCGTCCCACCGGGCCGCGACCACGGTCGCCTGCGGAGTCCTGACGTGAGAAAGGTCACAGGTTGACCGATGGGCTCCGGCGGTACGCGCGAGAGCCTCGGCGAGACACTCGCGCAGCGTCAGATCCCGCCGCGAACCGGACAGTTCGAGCAGCGCGCCGCCCAGTCGTGTGGTGAACCAGGGGACGCCGTGTGCGCATCCGGTGTCCTCCTCGGGCGGTGTCACCCCGTCGAGTACGACGAGGGCGCCCCCGCTGCCCGACGCTGGCAGGGCTACTGCTGCGTAGTCCTCGTTGGGGCGGCGCGGATCGCCCGGTTCCGAGGTGACGTCGATGCGCATGGGGGTCAGTCTGCCGCACCCTGTGACCCCGCCGCCGTCACCGGCATGACCTGCGGGGACGCCGGGCCGCTCGGAGCGGCGACTGTCCGGAATTCCACCGGAATACCCGGACCGCGAAGGGTGCGGGCGCGAATCTTGCCAGGCGTCACGGAGGTTTTCCAACCGGCGCGTCGAATATGCAGGACGTCACCGTTACCGAAGGTTGTTTGCCAACTCCGGATTGATGTTCACTCGTTCAGGTGGCCAGGGGGATGATGTGCGCCCCCTCCGTATCGGTCCTGGAAGGGTCAGTTTTCCGTGCCGTGCGGGAGAGCAATGCCAGTCGGCGCTCCGCGGCCTGACGGCACGAGGAATCGAGCGGGCGGTCGGCCGGTCGGCATCTCGGCCCCGCGGAGACGAGACAAGAATGCGAGCACCGGTGCGAACAACACGGCTTCGGCGCAACGGACGTGACTCGGCGCGGACCGCGACGGCGGAGCCCCCGTCGCCGTCCGCGAAACCCCGCAGACGGCCCGCGCGGGTGCGCAACCGGCTGGTGATCTCGGTGGCCGTGGTGGCCGCCGCCGTCGCCGGGGCCGGTGCCCCGGCCGTGATCGCCGCGTCGGCCGACCTGACGGACTCCCAGCGCCTGGTCACCCTCTCCGAACTGAACGCGCAGGCCGTCGTGCTGGCCCACTCCCTGGCCGACGAGCGCGACACCATGACGCGGTACGTCGCCGCGGGCCGCACCGCCGCCGACGGCTCCGCCGGGGTGTCGGAGAAGCGGCGCGCCCGCGTCGACCGGCAGCTCGCCGAGATCCGGCAGAACGCGCCCGACGCCCTCGCGCGCCGGCTGGCCGGGCTGACACCGGCCCGTCAGCAGGCCCTGGGCGGGCCCGGTTCGGCAGCCGACACCTACGCGGCGTACACCGAGATGGTGCAGGCGCTGAACAAGGTGTCCGCCGATCTCGCCCGCCGCATCCCGCCGCGAGCCTCCGGCGGAGCCGCGGAGGCGCTGCCCGACCTCGGCCGCGCCGTCGAGCAGGCGGCCGGTTCCCGCACCCTGGTCCTCGGCGATCTCACCGCAGGCGGCAGCCTGCCGCAGCTGACCGCCGACGCCCAGCGCATCCGCGTCCAGGAGCAGGCCGCGCTCGCCGACTTCCGGCAGAACGCCCCCGCCGACGCCCGCGAGTCGTACGACGGCACCGTCAACGGCGGCGGCATCGAGACCGCCGAGGGCTATCTCCAGCGGCTCACCGACCAGCCGAGGCTCTCCGCCCAGGACCTCGCGCTCGACGCCGGGCGCGTCGACACCTCGCTCTCCGGGCGCATCGACCTGATGCGCGCCGTCGAGTCCGCCCTCACCACCGCCGAGACCGCCCGGCTCGCGGGCCTGCGCGACGACGACGTCACCGCGCTGGAGCTGCGCATCGGGCTCCTGGCGGCCTGTGTGCTGATCGCCGTCGGCGCCGGGATCTCCGGTGCCCGTTCGATGACCCGGCCGCTGGCCGTGCTGCGGCTCGGCGCGCGCCGGGTGGCAGCCGACCCGGTCGCCGAGGAGCCCGTGCGGTTCACCGGCCGCGACGACGAGTACGCCGACGTCGTACGGGCCGTCAACGAACTGCGGGAGAAGGCCCTCGGCTTCCACGAGACGGCCGAGAAGCTCGGCCGCGAGCGCTCCGGGCTCATCAGCGAGCGGCAGCGCCTCGCCGGCCAGCGGGAGGAGCTGAAGCAGCGGACCGCGGAACTCACCGAGCGGCTGGACGGTCTCCAGGATCGGGTGCACGGCAGCTTCGTCAACCTCTCGATGCGCACCCTCGGCCTCATCGAGCGGCAACTCGCGGCCATCGAGGGCCTGGAGGACCGCGAGGAGGACCCGGAGCGCCTCGACACCCTCTACCGGCTCGACCATCTGGCCACCCGGATGCGCCGGTACAGCGAGAACCTGCTCGTCATGGCGGGTGCCGAGAACGGCACGGGGCACACCGGCCCCGTCCCGCTGCTCGACGTCCTGCGCGCCTCGGTCAGCGAGATCGAGCGGTACGAGCGGGTCCGCATCCAGTCGCTGCCGCCGCACGCCCGGGTCGCCG
The DNA here is from genome assembly GCF_009735685.1 of Streptomyces lycii. Lineage (GTDB taxonomy): Bacteria > Actinomycetota > Actinomycetes > Streptomycetales > Streptomycetaceae > Streptomyces > Streptomyces lycii. The sequence goes on from NZ_WHPN01000371.1 coordinate 3,154, forward strand.
GGTTCGCCGCCGACGCCGTCAGCCACCTCGTCGCCGAACTGCTGGAGAACGCCGCCGCCTTCTCGCCGCCGGACGCCGACGTGGAGCTGTCGGGCTGGCTGCTGGAGAGCGGCGAGGTGATGCTCTCCGTGCACGACGAGGGCATCGGCATCACCGAGGACCGGCTGACCGAGCTGAACGCCCGGCTCCAGGACCCGGACGGCGAGGCGGACGGCGCCGAGGAGGACGCGCTCGGGCTCGGCCTGTACGTCGTCGCGCGGCTGGCCGCCCGGCACGGGGTACGGGTCGAACTCCGCGACCAGAAGCAGGGCGGGGTCGCCGCGGTCGTGGTGCTGCCGACCTCGATCCTGCCGACCCGGCCCGCGCCGGCGAACGCCCAGCCGGGCCCGGCCGTCACGCCGGGGGTGAGCCAGCCCGGCTCGGTGGCGGAGGCCAATTCCAACGCCCTGCCGCGCCGCCGGACCGGCCGTCTCCCGAAGCGTCCGGGCGCGGGCGTTCCGGCGGGGGCGGCGGGAGCGGAAGCCCCGGCCGCCGCACCGGCGGAGCGGCCGGAGCCGCAGGCCGTGCCGGAGACGCCCGCCGCGGGTGCCACCGCCCTGGAGCCGGATGTTCCGGCGGGCGGCGGCGCGGCGGCGGAGACCGGCGACCGGACGGAGCGTCCCGCGGCGGCCGGTGCCGGGTCGCCCGCTGGCGTGAGCAGGAGCGGGAGCGGGGAACAGTCCGGCGGGCTGGCCCGCAGCGCACAGGACGATCCGCTGGTGGCCGCGGCCGAGCAGTCGGTGCGGGCCGCGTCGGAACGCGAGTTTCCGGTGTCCCGCCCCGAGTCCGGCCCGTTCGTCACCGTGCCCCGGGACTACCCCGCCGAGGCGCGCGCGGCCGCGGCGCTGGCCCGCGACGGCCGCACGGCGCCCGAGATCCCCAAGACGCCCGAGATCCCCACGGCGCCCGAGATCCGCGAGGCGTCCGAGATCCCCCAGGCGCCCGAGACGCACGAGGCGGACGAGACCCACGAGACTCCTGAGATCCGCGAGGCGTCCGAGGCCCCGGAGGTCTCCCGGGCGACCGGGGAGACCGGGTCGGCCGTGCTGCCCCGGGAGTCCGGGTCGGCCGGGGTGTCCCAGGTGCCCGGCTCCGGGACCGGCTTCCCGGCCGACGATCCGTACGGTGTCCGGGGTGCCGCCCGCCCCGAGGACGAGCACACCCGCGCGGAGGACACGACACCGGCCGAGCCCGCCGTGCGCTCGTTCCCCGCGCCCGCCGACGACGTCCCGGACCCGGCCGCGGCCTGGCCGTCCGCCCCGGGCGGAGCCGGTGCCCCCGGCTCCCCGGCACCCTGGACCGCCACTCCGGACACGCACGACACTCCGGATTCCCATGACGCCCGGGCCCCGTACGACTCCCGGGACGCGAAGGCCACTACGGACCCGCACGCCACACCGGACGCGCACACCACGTCCGATCCGCACACCCCGTCCGATCCGCACACCACACCGGACCCGTACGACACCGCGGATCCGCACACCGCCCCGGGCGCGCCGGCCGCGCGGGCGGACCACGCCCCCGCGGTGGCCGACGCCGCCTCCGCGGTGGCCGAACCCGCCCCCGCACCGGCGGATCACGCCTCCGCACCGGCTGTACCCGCCCCCGCGCCGGAGCCCGCCCCGAGCGCGCCGCGGCTCACCGACAAGGGCCTGCCCAAGCGGACGCCCAAGGTCGTGGCGCCGCGCGAGCCGGTGAAGAAGTCGTCGGGCGGTGTGGACGCCGAAGCGCTGCGCCGCAGGCTCGGCGGCTTCCGGCAGGGGGCGCTGGACGGCATGCGGGACGCCGAAGCAGAACTCGCCGGGCACACCGGCCGGGAAAGCACCGGGCAGACCACCGGAGACGCCGCCGGGCACACCGCCGCGCGCGGCGTGGCACGAGGCGCGGAGGACGCCTCGGGCCGAGACGGAGAAAACCGACACCGTACGGGGGAGCTGGACGCGGGTGGCACAGTCGAGGAGGAACGCGGTTGAACGCGGATACCAAGCCCAGCCCGGACGTGGAGCCCGGTTACGGACTCAGCAATGAGGCCCGCAACCTGCACTGGCTGCTGAACGACCTGGTCGAGGAGGTGCCCGGCGTCCACTCGGTGGCCGTCGTCTCCTCGGACGGTCTGCTGCTGCTCTCCTCGGACCGTGCCCGGACCGCCGAGGTGGTGCCCGACGAGCGGTCCGGCGGACCCGCCGGTGCGGCCGGTGAGTCCCCGGACGGGCCCAAGGGGTCGGCCGCCGGCCTCGCCACCGTCGTCTCCGGCCTCGGCGCGCTCACCACGGGCGCCGCCAAGCTCATGGACGCGGGCCGCGTCAAACAGACGATGATCGCCATGGACGAGGGCAGTCTCTTCGTCATGTCGATCAGCGACGGCTCGATGCTGGGCGTGCACGCGACGCCCGACTGCGACATGAACGTCGTCGCCTACCACATGGCGCTCTTCGTCGGCCGCGCCGGACACGTCCTCACCCCCGAGATCCGCAACGAACTCCGCGAGTCCCTGGAGAGCCAGCAGTGACCTCCCTGCCCGAACTCCCGGTCCGCGGCGCGGACGGCGCGAAGTTCCGCAAACCCGCCCGGGTCCGTCCGTACTCACTGACCGGCGGCCGGACCCGCTTCGGGCACGTGCTGCTCGTCGAGACGTTCGTCGCGGCGCTCGACGGCCCCGACGACCGGCCCGAGATCACCGCCGGGAACTGGGCGGACCGGGTGATGCCCGAGATGCGCGCCATCGTCGAACTCTGCCGCCGCATGCGCTCGGTCGCGGAGATCTCCGCGATGCTGAGCATCCCGCTGGGCGTCGTCCGCGTGCTGCTCAGCGACCTGGCCGACCAAGGAAAGATCCGCGTCTACGGCACCGGTCACGACACCGGGCGCCCCGACCGCGTACTGCTGGAAAGGGTCCTGAGTGGACTTCGCAGGCTCTGACACGATCACCCGCACGGCGACGGAGACCGGCACCGGACCGGACGCGGCCTCCGAGGAGAAGCTCCAGAGCTGGCAGGCGGACCGAAGCCGCGCACCGATCGCCACGAAGATCGTCGTGGCCGGTGGCTTCGGTGTCGGCAAGACCACGTTCGTGGGCTCGGTCTCCGAGATCACCCCGCTCACCACCGAGGCGGTGATGACGCAGGCGAGCGAGGACGTCGACGACATCGCGGCGACCCCGGACAAGCTCACCACGACCGTCGCGATGGACTTCGGCCGGATCACACTGGACAGCGATCTGGTGCTCTATCTGTTCGGCACCCCCGGGCAGAAACGCTTCTGGTTCATGTGGGACGACCTGGTGCGCGGCGCGATCGGCGCCGTCGTGATGGCCGACACCCGGCGGCTCGCGGACTGCTTCCCGGCGCTCGACTACTTCGAGAGCTGCGGATTCCCGTACGTCGTCGCGGTCAACCACTTCGAGGGGACCGAGGCGTACGCCGTGGAGGACGTGCGCGAGGCGCTGTCCGTGCCGCCGCACGTACCGGTGGTGATCATGGACGCGCGGGAGCGGATCACGGTGGTCGAGTCGCTGCTGACGCTGGTGGCCCACGCTCTTGACGCCACCCCCGAGTGACGTAGCCTCCGCACCTGAAAGCGCAGTTCAGCGCCCGTTTTTAGTAACGAGAGAGAGCCCGCCATGCGGAAGATACTCATCGTGGGGGCCGGCCAGTCCGGCCTCCAACTCGCGCTCGGCCTCCAGCAGCACGGCTACGAGGTCACCCTGATGTCCAACCGCACCGCGGACGAGATCCGTGCGGGCCGCGTCATGTCCACGCAGTGCATGTTCCACACGGCCCTCCAGCACGAGCGTGATCTCCAGCTGAACTTCTGGGAGAGCCAGGCCCCGCGCATCGAGGGCCTCGGGGTCTCCGTCGCCGCCCCCGACTCCTCGCGCGCGGTCGACTGGGTCGGCAAGCTCGACGGCTACGCGCAGTCCGTGGACCAGCGGCTGAAGATGGCCGGCTGGCTGGAGACCTTCGCGCAGCGCGGCGGGCAGGTCGTCGTGCACGGTGCCGCGGTGTCCGACCTCGACTACTTCTCCCGCACCTACGACCTGGTGCTCGTCTCGGCGGGCAAGGGCGAACTCGTTTCGATGTTCGAGCGGGACGCCTCCCGTTCCCCGTACGACACCCCGCAGCGCGCCCTCGCCGTCGCCTACGTCCACGGGCTGGGCCCGCGCCCGGAGCACCCGGAGTTCGACGCGGTGCGCTGCAACCTGGTGCCGGGCGTCGGCGAGATGTTCATCATGCCGACCGTCACCCTCTCCGGCCGCGCCGACATCCTCTTCTGGGAGGGCGTCCCGGGCGGGCCGCTCGACGCGTTCCAGGGCGTCAAGGACCCGAACGAGCACCTGGCGCTGACGCTGGAACTGATGGAGAAGTACCTCCCCTGGGAGTACGCGCGCGCCACGCGCGTCGAGCTGACGGACGCGGGCGGCACCCTGGAGGGCCGCTACGCCCCGACGGTCCGCAAGCCGGTCGGCCGGCTCCCCTCGGGCGGCCTGGTGCTGGGCGTCGCCGATGTCGTCGTGGCGAACGACCCCATCACCGGCCAGGGCTCCAACTCGGCCTCCAAGTGCGCGGCCGCGTATCTGGCGAGCATCCTCGAACGCGGTGACAAGCCGTTCGACGAGGAGTGGATGCAGAGCGCGTTCGACCGCTACTGGGAGACGGCGCAGCACGTCACCAAGTGGACGAACGCGATGCTGGCCCCGCCGCCGGAGCACGTGCTGAACATCATCGGCGCCGCCGGCGGCCTCCAGCCGGTCGCGGACCGCTTCGCGAACGGCTTCAACGACCCGGCGGACTTCGAGAACTTCTTCTACGACCCGGCGAAGGCGGAGGCGTATCTGGCGGAGGTCACCCAGGGCTGACCGGCGACGGCACGGCGGCGCACGGGCGGCGCGCGCACCGCACCGCACCGCGGGGCGTGCGGGCCCGCGCCGCGG
>NZ_WHPN01000372.1 GCF_009735685.1 Streptomyces lycii
GCCGGTGCACGCTGTGTCCCTGCGGGATCCCGGGCGGCGCCACCGCTGGATTGGGCAGCTTATGTCAGATTCTGAGGCTTTTGCCGTCTCGTCGGGCGGGCGGCCGTCCGGTCCCGGGCCGGGAGCCCGTTAGGCTCATGGACGCAGAGCCGTTCGCAGGGCTGAACAGACACTGCGATCCAGCGTCACATCCCAGAAGGAGATGCTCGTGCCGTCCATCGACGTCGTCGTAGCCCGGGAAATCCTCGACTCGCGAGGCAACCCCACGGTCGAGGTCGAGGTCGGCCTCGACGACGGCAGCACCGGTCGTGCTGCCGTGCCCTCCGGTGCCTCCACCGGTGCGTTCGAGGCCCTCGAGCTCCGCGACGGTGACAAGAGCCGCTACGGCGGCAAGGGTGTCGAGAAGGCCGTCCTCGCGGTCATCGAGCAGATCGGCCCGGAGCTGGTCGGCTACGACGCCACCGAGCAGCGGCTGATCGACCAGGCGATGTTCGACCTGGACGCCACCCCGGACAAGTCCTCGCTCGGCGCCAACGCCGTCCTCGGCGTCTCCCTCGCCGTCGCGCACGCCGCCTCCGAGGCGTCCGACCTGCCCCTCTTCCGCTACCTCGGCGGGCCGAACGCCCACCAGCTGCCGGTCCCGATGATGAACATCCTGAACGGCGGCTCGCACGCCGACTCGAATGTCGACATCCAGGAGTTCATGATCGCTCCGATCGGCGCGGAGTCCTTCTCCGAGGCGCTGCGCTGGGGCGCCGAGGTCTACCACACCCTCAAGGCGGTCCTGAAGGAGCGCGGCCTCTCCACCGGTCTGGGCGACGAGGGCGGCTTCGCGCCGAACCTCTCCTCCAACCGCGAGGCCCTGGACCTGATCGTCGAGGCCATCCAGAAGGCCGGCTACCAGCCCGGCCAGGACATCGCGCTCGCGCTCGACGTGGCCGCCACCGAGTTCTACAAGGACGGCCTCTACACCTTCGAGGGCAAGTCCCTCTCCGCCTCCGAGATGACCGCCTACTACGCCGAGCTGGTCGCCGCGTATCCGCTGGTCTCCATCGAGGACCCGCTGAACGAGGAGGACTGGGAGGGCTGGAAGTCCCTCACCGAGCAGCTCGGCGACAAGGTGCAGATCGTCGGCGACGACCTCTTCGTCACCAACCCCGAGCGCCTCGCCCGCGGCATCGACAACGACACCGCCAACGCCCTGCTGGTCAAGGTCAACCAGATCGGTTCGCTCACCGAGACCCTCGACGCGGTCGAGCTGGCCCAGCGCAACGGCTACAAGTGCATGATGTCCCACCGCTCCGGCGAGACCGAGGACGTCACCATCGCCGACCTGGCCGTCGCCACCAACTGCGGCCAGATCAAGACCGGCGCCCCGGCCCGCTCCGAGCGCGTCGCCAAGTACAACCAGCTGCTGCGCATCGAGGAGATCCTCGACGACGCCGCCGTGTACGCGGGCCGCTCCGCGTTCCCGCGCTTCGGCCGCTAGGCAGGGGCGCAGCGCGGCACAGCACCGTTCCGTACGTCCCCGGCCGCGGTCCCGTACCGTGGCCGGGGGGACGGGCGCGGCCGGCGGCCGCCCCCGCGGACGGGCAGGGACGAGTCGGTGCCCACGGGTACGGACGACAGGGGAGGCGCAGTGGCCGCGGACCACGACAGGTTCTCCACCGCAGCCAGGCTCAAGGCGCTCGGCGGACAGGCCGCCGCCAAGGTGTACCGGGCCCGGCCCAAGCGGCGCGGCCGGCTCACCGGCCGGGCGGCGCTGCTCGCCCTCGTCGTCTGCTCCCTCGTCGTCGCCCTCGCCTACCCGATGCGGCAGTGGGTGTCGCAGCGCTCCGAGATCGCCGAGCAGGAGCGGAAGGCCGAGAACGCCCGGGAGGCCGTCGAGGAGCTGCGCGACCGCAAGGCGCGCTGGCAGGACCCGGCGTACGTGGAGCAGCAGGTGCGCGAGCGGCTGCACTATCTGCGGCCCGGGGAGACCGGCTACATCGTTCCGGACGGCGCCGGGGACGCCGGCTCGCCCGCGGACGGCACGGCGCAGCGCAGCGGCCACATCTCCGGCGAGCCGCGCGCGGCCGGTGACCGGCCCTGGTACCGCGACCTGTGGGACGGTGTGGACCGGGCCGACGCCCGCGGCTGACCGCGCCGCCCGGCCCCGTAGCCTTCCCCACGCCCCGGCTCTTGCGGATTCCGGCTTCCGGCTTCCGGATTCCCTGATCCCGCGGGCGGCGGCAGCCCCCTCCCGTCCCATCCGTAACCACCGAAGAGATCTGCGCAGGCATGGAAACGCCCCCTCCGAAGACCGAGCCCACCGAGCCCACCGAGGCGGACATCGCCGCGTTCCAGGAACAGCTCGGCCGGCCGCCGCGCGGCCTGCGGGCCATCGCGCACCGCTGCCCGTGCGGACAGCCGGACGTGGTCGAGACCGCGCCGCGGCTGGAGGACGGCACGCCGTTTCCGACGCTCTACTACCTGACCTGCCCGCGCGCCGCCTCCGCGATCGGCACGCTGGAGGCCAACGGTGTGATGAAGGAGATGACGGCCCGGCTCGCCGAGGACCCGGAGCTGGCCGCCGCATACCGCGCCGCGCACGAGGACTACATCGCACGGCGCGACGCGATCGAGGTGCTCCAGGGCTTTCCCAGCGCCGGCGGCATGCCGGACCGGGTGAAGTGCCTGCACGTGCTGGTCGGCCACTCGCTGGCCGCCGGCCCGGGGGTGAACCCGCTCGGTGACGAGGCCATCGCGATGCTGCCCGAGTGGTGGCGCAAGGGGCCCTGCGTGACACCCCGCGACGACTCCGCCGACGGGCCCGCGCCGCGCGGTCCGTCCGCCCCCGCCCCCAGCCCCGCCCCGAGGGAAGGGAACCCCGCATGACCCGGGTCGCCGCCGTCGACTGCGGTACGAACTCCATCCGGCTGCTCGTCGCCGACATCGATCCGGTCACCGGGCGGCTCACCGACCTGGAACGGCGGATGACCGTCGTCCGGCTCGGCCAGGACGTGGACCGCACCGGGCGGCTCGCCCCCGAGGCGCTGGAGCGGACCTTCGCCGCCTGCCGTGAGTACGCCCGGATCGTCGGGTCGCTCGGCGTGGAACGGATCCGCTTCGTCGCGACCTCCGCCTCCCGGGACGCGGAGAACCGGGACGAGTTCGTCCGCGGCGTCGTGGACCTCCTCGGTGTCGAACCCGAGGTGATCAGCGGGGACCAGGAGGCGGAGTTCTCCTTCACCGGCGCCACCCGGGAGCTGACCGGGCACCCGGGCATCGAGCGGCCGTATCTGGTGGTCGACATCGGCGGCGGTTCCACGGAGTTCGTCGTCGGCGAGGACACGGTGCAAGCGGCCCGCTCCGTCGACATCGGCTGTGTCCGGCTCACCGAGCGCCATCTCGTCCACGGCGGCGAGGTGACCGACCCGCCGACGGACCAACAGATCGCCGCCGTACGGGCCGACATCGACGCGGCCCTGGACCTCGCCGCGGAGACCGTGCCGCTGGGCGGGGCGCGGACACTGGTCGGCCTGGCCGGCTCGGTCACCACGGTGGCCGGGATCGCGCTGGACCTGCCGGAGTACGACCCGTCCGCGATCCACCACTCCCGGATCCCGGTGGACACCGTCCGCGCGGTCACCGAGCGGCTGCTGCGCTCCACGCACGCCGAGCGCGCCGCGATCCCGGTGATGCACCCGGGCCGGGTGGACGTGATCGGAACGGGCGCCCTGGTGCTGCTGTCGGTCATGGAACGGACCGGTGCGCAGGAGGTCGTGGTCAGCGAGCACGACATCCTCGACGGCATCGCCCGGAGCCTCGCCTGAGCAGGTCACTCTTCGGGTGAGCGGGTCTTACGGGGCCCGTGGACCGCTTGGCGTGTCCGCTGCGAAAATGTTCGTGAAACTCTTCACATGAAAAAGTGCTCCGTTGGGCCCTTCTGAGGCGTGTAACTGACGAGTAAGGGCCGCCGGAGCCTTGCGAAGCCAGGGATGCTCTCGTTTCCGTGATGTTGCGTCCAGGCTGGAGCGTGCCTGGAGCCTCACTCGTCCGGAACGGACAAGTGCAGATCACAGGGGGTGCCCGGCCCCCGGCCCGGCGCCGCGGATCCCGCCCCAGGTTAAGGACCTGATCGAGGGGCGGCGGAGTGTAGCAGAACCCTCCGGGGGGCTTGTGAAGGCCCTCACGAGCAGCCCTCCTCCGGGTGCTGGATACTCGAAACATGAGCACCACGGAGCGTCCACGGATCCTCGTAGTAGGCGGCGGTTACGTCGGCCTGTACGCGGCGCGCCGCATCCTGAAGAAGATGCGGTACGGCGAGGCGACAGTCACGGTCGTCGACCCGCGCTCGTACATGACGTACCAGCCCTTCCTCCCCGAAGCTGCTGCCGGCAGCATCTCCCCGCGCCACGTCGTGGTCCCGCTGCGGCGCGTGCTCCCGAAGGCGGAGGTCCTCACCGGCCGCGTCTCCACCATCGACCAGGACCGCAAGGTCGCCACGATCGCGCCGCTCGTCGGCGAGGCGTACGAGCTGCCGTTCGACTACCTGGTCATCGCGCTCGGTGCGATCTCCCGCACCTTCCCGATCCCCGGTCTGGCCGAGCAGGGCATCGGCATGAAGGGCGTGGAGGAGGCCATCGGCCTCCGCAACCATGTCCTGGAGCAGCTCGACAAGGCCGACTCGACGAACGACGAGGACGTCCGCCGCAAGGCGCTGACCTTCGTGTTCGTCGGCGGTGGCTTCGCCGGTGCGGAGACCGTCGGCGAGGTCGAGGACATGGCCCGGGACGCGGCGAAGTACTACCCGAACGTGAAGCGCGAGGACATGCGCTTCGTGCTCGTCGACGCCGCCGACAAGATCCTCCCCGAGGTCGGCCCGCAGCTCGGCAAGTGGGGCCTGGAGCACCTGCAGAAGCGGGGCATCGAGGTCTACCTGTCCACCTCCATGGAGTCGTGCACAGGCGGCCGCGTCGTGCTCAAGAACGGCCTCGAGGTCGACTCCGCCACCATCGTGTGGACCGCGGGCGTCAAGCCCAACCCGGCGCTCGCCCGGTTCGGCCTGCCGCTCGGCCCGCGCGGGCACGTGGACACCGCCGCCACCCTCCAGGTCCGCGGCACCGACTACATCTGGGCCGCCGGCGACAACGCCCAGGTGCCGGACCTCGCCGCCCGCGAGGAAGGCGTCGAGAACGCCTGGTGCCCGCCGAACGCCCAGCACGCGCTGCGCCAGGCCAAGGTCCTCGGCGACAACGTGATCTCCGGCATGCGGGGCTTCCCGCAGCAGGAGTACAAGCACGCCAACAAGGGCGCCGTGGCCGGGCTCGGCCTGCACAAGGGCGTCGCGATGGTGCGCCTCGGCAAGAAGGTCAAGCTCAAGATCAAGGGCCGGCTCGCCTGGTACTTCCACCGCGGCTACCACGGCATGGCCGTGCCGACCTGGAACCGCAAGATCAGGGTCTTCGCCGACTGGACGCTGGCGATGTTCCTCAAGCGCGAGGTCGTCTCGCTCGGCGCCATGGAGAACCCCCGCGAGGAGTTCTACGAGGCCGCCCGCCCGGCTCCGGCACCGGCCGACGCCAAGCCGGTCGGCGACAAGGCCGGCAGCGAGCAGGCCGGCCGGGCCGAGAAGGCCAAGGCGTCCTGACCGCCTGATCCGCCGCCCGGCCCGGGGAGACCCGGCCGGACCCGCGTCCGAAGGGGCGCCCGCCGATTCCGTGGGGCGGGCGCCCCTTCGGCGTGCCCGGGGGCGTGCCCGGGGCGCGCGGCTGATCCTTTGCCGTCGCCTTACCCGCACAGGGGACTGAAATCCGGTCGCGTCGGTGTTTTGGTGGGTGCTGGACTACAGGCCGATCCGCACCACGGAGGTGTACGACATGGCCGGTGCCGCGCCGCGGCTGACCGCTCTCGCCGAAGAACTGCTGGGTACGCCGGTTCCGGTCCGGATCCGCGCCTGGGACGGCAGTGAGGACGGCCCGCCGGGCGCGCCCGCCCTGGTCCTGCGGCACCGGCGCGCGCTGCGCCGGCTGCTCTGGCGCCCCGGCGAACTCGGTCTGGCCCGCGGCTGGGTGGCCGGCGACATCGACATCGACGGCGACCTCTACGAAGCCCTGGACCGCGTCGCCGGGCTGCTCTGGGAGCGCGACCCCGCCGACGAGCGGGGCAGCGGTAGCGGCCCGAACCACGGCCTCCGCGGCCTCCGCGGCCGCCTGGCCGCGCTGCGCGACCCCCGGCTGCACACCGCCGCCCGCGAACTGCTCGTGCTCGCCGGACCCGGGCTGCCACCGCCGCCGCCCCGCGAGGAGGTCCGCCGCCGGCGCGGTGTGCTGCACAGTCCCGGCCGCGACCGCCGGGCCGTCAGCCACCACTACGACGTCGGCAACGACTTCTACGCCCTCGTCCTCGGCCCCTCCATGGTCTACTCCTGCGCCTACTGGGAGGACGGCGGCGACCTCGAGGGCGCCCAGCGGGCCAAGCTCGACCTGATCTGCCGCAAGCTCGCCCTGCGGCCGGGGATGCGGCTTCTGGACGTCGGCTGCGGCTGGGGCGCGCTGGTGCTGCACGCGGCGCGCGAGTACGGCGTGCACGCCGTCGGGGTGACGCTCTCCACCGAGCAGGCCGTGTACGCCCGCAAGCAGATCGCCGAGGCCGGGCTCGCCGACCGGGTCGAGATCCGGGTCCAGGACTACCGCCGGGTGCCCGACGGCCCGTACGACGCGATCGCCTCCGTCGGCATGGCCGAGCACGTCGGCGCCGTGAGCTACCGCGCCTACGCCGCCACCCTGTACGGCCTGCTGCGCCCCGGAGGACGGCTGCTCAACCACCAGATCGCCCGCCGCCCCGAGCCGGCGGAGGAGGCGTACTCGGTGGACGCGTTCATCGACGCGTACGTCTTCCCGGACGGCGAGCTGGCACCGGTCGGCTCCACCGTGTCGCTGCTGGAGGAGGCCGGTTTCGAGGTGCGCGACGTGGAGGCCATCCGCGAGCACTACGCGCTCACGCTGCGCCGGTGGGTGGCGAACCTGGAGCGGAACTGGCCGCAGGCGGTGCGCCTCACCTCGCCCGGGCGGGCCCGGGTCTGGCGCCTCTACATGGCCGCCTCGGCCCTCGCCTTCGAGCACAACCGGATCGGCGTCAACCAGGTGCTGGCCGTCCGCACCCCCGGGGACGGCCGCTCGGGACTCCCGCTGCGGGCCCGGGAGTGGAGCGGCTGAGAGGGCGTCCGCGCCCGGCCGGGGGCGCGCCGCCCCGGAGCGGGGATGCGGGCGGCCGTTCCCGAGCCGCCGTTCCCGAGCCGCCGTTCCCGAGCCGCCGTTCCCGAACCAGCGGTCGCGGGCCTCCCGAGCGGGCGGGCACCGTACGTGCCGTTTGCCGCCGTTGTTCGTGACGCGGGCGCGTCGCCGTTCGTGTCGCCGTTCGTGACGCGGGCGCGTCGCCGCCGTGCCGGCGTCCGCGCCGGCTCCGGGCAGGCTCGCGGCGCCCCTGTGGCCGCCGGGTCGCGGGCCGGTCGGCAAGCCGTGCCCCGGCCGGGCGGGCTCACGGCCGCCCGCATGCCGGGGGCCCCGGCCCCGCGACACCCATCGCGGACCGGGGCCCCTGGCCCGGAGAAGCGAGCCGCGGGCTACTCGGCCTTGATCGCCTCCAGCGCGTTGAGCTTCGCCGCCCGGCGCGCCGGCCAGGCCGCCGCCAGCACGCCGACCACCGCCGCCAGACCCAGGAAGACCGCGATCCGGTCGTACGGGATCCGCATGGTGTACGTCGCCAGTTCCTCGCTGATGGACTGCCCGGCCGCCCAGGCCATGAACAGCCCCAGCCCGATCCCGAGTACCGCGCCGAACAGCGAGATCACGACCGACTCCAGCCGGACCATCCGCTTCACCCGGCTGCGGTCCAGGCCGATCGCCCGCAGCATCCCGATCTCGTGCTTCCGCTCGAAGACCGACATGGCGAGGGTGTTGACGACGCCCAGCACCGCGATCAGCACGGCCATCGCCAGCAGTCCGTACAGCATGTTCAGCATGAGGTTGATCATCTTGCCGACCTCGTCGCTGGTCGCCTGCTTGTCCTGCACCTTCACGGCCGGGTTCTCGCCCAGCGCCTCGACAAGGGTCTTCTCGGCCCCCTCCGAGGCGCCGCCCGCCATCTTCACCAGCACCTGGTAGTCGGTGACCTCCTCCAGGTGCGGATCGACGACGGCGGTCGGGACGAAGAGGCCCTGGACCATGTCGTTGCCCTCGTAGACACCGGTGACCCTCAGCGTCTCGGAGCGGTCGTCCTGGAAGGTGTACTCGAAGGTGTCGCCGGTCTTCAGCCCGTGGGCGTCGGCCGTCTCCTGGTCGACGATGGCGCCGTCCCGGTCCAGCCCGGCGAACGAGCCGCCGCTGAAGTCCAGGTCGAGCAGCTTTCCGATGGTCTTCGGGTCGATGCCGGTGAGCGGGGCCCAGCCGCCGTCGATCTCGCCGTAGGCGTTGCGCATGGGGCTGGTGGCGGTGGTCTCGGGCAGCTCGTCCAGCGTCTCGCGGACGTCGGGGGAGAGGCCGTTGCCGGTGGACATGCTGACGGTGTAGTCGGACTTCAGCAGGTCGACGGCCATCTTGTTGATCGCGCCCTGCACGGAGACGGCGATCACGGTCAGCGCGGTGATCAGGGTCAGCCCGATCATCAGCGCGGAGGCTGTCGAGGCCGTGCGGCGCGGGTTGCGCACCGCGTTCTGCCGGGCCAGCTTGCCGGCCACGCCGAAGCCGTTCAGCAGGGGCGCGGCGGCCGCGATGACGGGCCGGGACAGCAGCGGGGTCAGCACGATGACGCCGATCAGCATGGCGCCCGCCCCGGCGGCCATGAAGAGGTTCTCCTGCTGGGAGACGCCGAGGAAGAGGGCGGCGGCGCCGACGGCGGTGATGACCGCGCCGATGCTGTTGCGCACCACCAGGCCGCGGGTGGTCGGCGTGGCGTGGACGCTGTTCATGGCGGCGACCGGCGGCACCTTCGCGGCGCGGCGGCCCGGCAGCCAGGCGGCGATCATGGTGACCACGACGCCGATGACGAGGGCGGTGAGCGGGGTGGACGGGCTCACGACGAGCGGGCCGTCGGGGATGACCGCGCCCAGCGAGCCGATCAGCGAGCGCAGTCCGACGGCGATGCCGATGCCGACCCCGAAGCCCAGCACGGCGGCCACCAGGCCGACGAGCAGCGCCTCGACCAGCACGGAGCGGGTGACCTGGCGGCGGGACGCCCCGACCGCGCGCAGCAGCGCCAGCTCCCGGGTGCGCTGGGCGACCAGCATGGTGAAGGTGTTGGCGATGATGAAGACGCCGACGAAGAGGGCGATCGCGGCGAAGTAGAGCAGGGTGTCGCTCATCGACTTCGTCTGCGAGGTGATCATGTCGGCCTGCTCGTCGGCGAGGACGTCGCGGGTGATGGCCTCGGTGCCCTCCGGCAGCATCTCGCCGATCTCGGCCTTGAGTTCGGCCTGGCTGGTCCCGGCGGCGGCCTTGACGGTGATCTCGTCGTACTCCTCGGCCTTGCCGAGCAGTTCGCGGGCGGTGTCGTTGTCGAACAGCACCAGGCTGCCGCCCGCCGCGACATTGCCGTCGTCGGTGTCGAAGACGCCCGTGACCTCGGACTCGCGGACCGGGCCGTCGACGGAGAGCCGTACGGTGTCGCCGGTCCGGTAGCCGGTGCGCTCGGCGGTGCGGCTGTCGAGCGCGATCTCCTCGGGGGACTCGGGGGCCCGGCCGTCGGTGAAGTCGTAGCGGGGGTCCGTTCCGTCGCTGCCGGGGGCGTGGTTGGCGCCCAGGGTGGACCAGCCGTCGCCGACGAGCTTGCCGTCCTTGTCGGCCAGGGCGGTGAAGCCGGAGACGGAGCCGGTCGCCGACTCCGCGCCGGGCAGGGCCTCGGCCTTCCGCAGCAGCGCGTCGGTGAGGAGGGGCTCGCGCTGGTTCTCGTCGTCGGACGCCGACCAGTCGGCGCGGATGGCGACCGAGACGTGGTCGAAGCTCTTGGCGGAACTCTTCTTGAAGGCTTCGCCGACGGTGTCGGTGAAGACCAGGGTGCCGGAGACGAACGCGACGCCGAGCATGACGGCGAGGACGGTCATCAGCAGCCTGGCCTTGTGCGCGAGCACGTTGCGCAGGGCGGTACGGAACATGTTCCTGTCAATCCTGTGGGGAGCCGGGCGGTGGTCGGGGGGCTGCCGGGCGGGCAGCGGTCGGCTCAGGCGGCGCCGGGGAGGTTCCGCATGCGGTCGAGCACGGCGTCGGCGGTCGGCCGGGACAGCTCGTCGACGATGCGGCCGTCGGCGAGGAAGACGACGCGGTCGGAGTACGAGGCGGCCACGGGGTCGTGCGTGACCATGACGATGGTCTGCCCCAGGCCGTGCACGGAGTTGCGCAGGAAGCCGAGGATCTCCGAGCCGGAGCGGGAGTCGAGATTGCCGGTCGGCTCGTCCCCGAAGATGATCTCGGGGCGGCCGGCGAGCGCGCGGGCCACGGCGACACGCTGCTGCTGGCCGCCGGACAGCTCGGTCGGCCGGTGCTTGAGACGGTCCGCCAGTCCCACGGTCTCCACGACCCGGTCCAGCCACGGCTTGTCGGGCTTGCGGCCCGCGATGTCCATGGGGAGCGTGATGTTCTCCAGGGCGTTCAGGGTGGGCAGCAGGTTGAACGCCTGGAAGATGAAGCCGATCTTGTCCCGGCGCAGCTGCGTCAGCTGCTTGTCCTTCAGCGAGGTCAGCTCGGTGTCACCGATCCTGGCGGAGCCCGAGGAGATCGAGTCCAGCCCGGCGACGCAGTGCATCAGGGTCGACTTGCCGGAGCCCGACGGGCCCATGATCGCGGTGAACTCGGCCTGCCGGAAGTCGATGGAGACCCCGTCCAGGGCCACCACCTGTGTTTCACCCGAGCCGTAGACCTTGGTGAGGTCGGTGGCGCGGGCGGCGACCGCGGTGGACCGGGCGGCGGCCGGGAAGCCGGTGGAGGTGGTGGTCACGGGGGACTGCTCCTGTCGGGACGGGGAGGGGCAGCGGCTGGCGGCTGCCGGGTACGGTCCCATCCTCCCGGCCGTGCGGGCGCCGCGGATCCGTCCGAAAACCGGTTCCCGGGACCCACCTGGGAGGTAGGCGCGGGGCCCCGGTCATACCTGGGGATGACGGGGCGACCCCGACCCGTGGCCGGGGAGGGGGCGTCGCGAGCGGTCGTTAGCCGCCGTTAGCCGTCGAGATTGCGTCATTCCCGTACCGGGGTGGTGACAGGGCGCAGCGGTCCGGGCAGCAGACAAGCACCGGTGGGATGTCTGATGGACCCTCAGGCGGCCATAAAATCAGACAACATCGGCTCGTACCCCCGCTGTTCGGAGCAACGGACCCGGATAGGCTCGTGCCGCGCGCCCTGGGGAGGACCGTCAGCCGCTTCAACGGTCCGGGAAGCCGACCCCGCCCCATCGGCACGGGAGTCACGCCCGGATGGTGGAATGCAGACACGGTGAGCTTAAACCTCACTGGCCTTAAACGGCCGTGCCGGTTCAAGTCCGGCTCCGGGCACCACCCCTTGACCGGGGGTGGCCTGCATGAATGACGTGATGCGCGTGCTTCCCCCTTCCCGCTTGGCAGCAGCGTGGGAGCGAAGCGCCTGGTTCGACCCCCATGGCATACGTGGCGAGGCGGACGAACCGCGCGGGCGAGGTCACCAGCTGTCAGGTGAAGTGGCGCCTGGGCGGCGGCGGACCGCAACAGGTGGAGCAGGAGGTACTGCTCGATGGTGCGGAGGCGCGACACATCCGGCGGAAAATCGGAAACATGTGCGGTTCTGGCTTCCGGGCCGTTGCCGCTACCCTGCCGGTGCCAGGTCTAGAACCATCGCGTCGTACAGCGGCGCTTCGGGCGCAGGGTGGGATACACCCACCCTGCGGTAGCCCCAGGAGGCATACGCGTTCTGCGCGGGCGTGGCCTCCGGTTCCGGGCGCATGGTCAGCGAGACCCGTTCCGCGGTCAGGCCGTCGATCAACCGCGCGTGCAGTGTGGCGGCGATGCCGCGGCGGCGCCACGGCTTGCGTACCGCCAGCTCGATGATCACGAAGGTGCGGTCACCGGTCTCGCGTGCGAACTCCGCCGCCACGGGCTCGCGGAGGCTCTGCCACCACGTGGTGTCTGCCGGAAGGAGGAACCCGAACGCGAAGCCAATTACGTCGTTTCCGTCGCGGGCGAGGATCAGGCGGACGCCTGGGCGTTGGGCCTGGAGTCGGTAGCGCTCGATGAACTCGGCGACCTCGCGCGGGCCCTCGCAGTACGGCGGCTCGACGTAAATCTCCTCGTACGCAGGGAGAATCGCGTCCAGACGAGGGCCGACCTCCGGGCCCTCGTGGAGTTCGTACGTCACCTCAGTCATGCTGCCGCCTCTCGGGAGTGCGCGTATTCGCTCAGTTTTTCGGCAGCATCACGGGCGCTGACCGTATCCACCGACCTGAGTCGACCGGTGACCTCTGCGAGCCGGTTCATCACGCGAGTGGACTCAACCTCTTCCACGTACTCGATGCTCTCGACAGCGAAAGCGGAGCCCTCATCGACCTCGCCGGCGTCGATCAAGGCGCGGGCGAGGGTAAGCCGGTACAGCGCGCGGTTGCGCCCGTAAGTTCGATCCTGATGGGCGAGCGCGGCCCGCATGAATTGCACGGCGGCCGGATAGTGGCCGATCTCGGTGAACATCAGGCCGTGGGCGTAGTCGAGTTCGGCGTGTCCGTGGAATACGGCCCAGTCCGGGGCAGGTCGGCCCCTGTCTTGGCGGTCGATCAGCCGCATGGAGTCTGCGAGGCGGCTTCGGGCGGCTGGGCCGTCCTGTAGCAGGGACAGGGCGCGCGCTTCCCGGGAGGCGATGAGCGACTGAAGCACCGGGGAGCCCAGACCCTTGGCACGGTCCTGGGCCGCCCGGGCGAAGTCGAGCCCGTCCCGGGGGCGTCCCTCATGATTGGCCTGGAGGCTGAGCGAGGCGAGCACGAGCGTTTCGAGACCCGCGTCGCGGAGCATCGTGGCCGTGGCCAGGGCTTCCCCCCAGTAACGGCGGGCGGCGTCCTGGTCGTCGGCGTCGTACGAGAGCCAGGCGACGTGTTCAGCGGTCTCCCCGGCGAGGAGCTGTAGCTGCCGGCCGATGGTGTCCGGGAATCGGCTGGTGTTGATCACGCGGCGGACGCGGCGCAGGTGCCGTACCGCCAGAGACCGGACGCTCGCACCGCCGTACGCGTCATCGAACTGGTACAGCGACCGTAGCCCGTCGCGGAGTTCGAAGAGATGGGTGGTACCCACCGCGCCCCCACGGCCGGGCGGGGTCAGCTCGGAGCCGGGAGGGGGTAAGCCGGTTGCTGCCGCTGCGCCGAGTGAGTCGGCTAGGAACGCTCGTCGGTCCACGTTGGTGCCTCCATGGGGGAACGGTAGTGCACCCCTCACGGTGGCACCCGGCGGTGGACCGGGAAACCCCAGTTCTGTCGGGCAGACTCCGAACATGGCGTAAAGCACCCGCCAGGCGCGAGCTCGCGGAGCGGGCGGTGACGGACTGCGCCACCGCCGGTATTGGCGATCAGTCAGCGTAACGGCAGAGCCGATGACCTGCGCCGTCACCTCGAATGCTTGCAGAAAGTCCGCTGGCCTTTCCCACCCGTGCTCGATGCATGCCCGTTCGAATGGCGTGAGCGATGCGGCCACTTCGTGCCTCCGGCGATCCATCTGTGCACTGACCGTAGTGGCAACGGTGGTGCGAAAGACCGGTCGTTGTGAAAAGTCCGCCGAAAGGTCCGCTCGGAGTTCCGGCGCAGACCGTTGTACCGGGCGTTTCCTAGTCGTCACCACACACGATGGGAAGGAGCGCATACCGTGACGACCACGCACACCAACCCGGCGCCGACCACGGTGTTGACGCATCCCGCCGAGCAACAGCGGCAGGACGTTACCGACTCTTGGAGCCCTCCGGACCGGCACGAGTGGCAGCCCGCCGGCGTGGCCTGGGACCCGGTAAAGGCGCCCGCCTACCTCGGTGACCGGGCACTGGCACGCCTCGGAGACACTTCGGGTGCCATCGTGCGCGACTACTACCGGCACCGCCTCTACTGGTTCGTCCCGCCCGGGACGGCGGCCTCCTGGAGGCCGGTGCCGTCCGTCAAGACGTACGGCCGGGGGGCCTGGATCGAAATTCCGCCCGCCGGTCTGCGCAAGGGACTCGGCCCGCACTGGGTGCGGGAGCCCGCGCCCGTGACCGGCCCCGGGCTGGCGCCGCTGCTGACCGACCCCGGGGTGCTGCACGAGGCGCTGACCGCGGCGCACGTCGCTGTGAACGGCCCGCCGATCGAGGCGCGCCGGTGACCGCCAAGAAGTACCCGCGCGGGGCGGCCGACGGCCTCAAGCAGGCCGCTACCGCGGTGCTGATCCTCGCGGCCGCCGCCCTGCTCCTCGTCCCCGTCCTCATGGAGACGGCCCCGGGCCGATAGGCCCCTCTGACCACCTCCGCCGCTCCGTCTCCCCGGCGGCGGAGGACGGCCGCCCGCATGCGGAGCCGGGCGGCCGACGGCGGGGCCCTCGGATCCGGCCCTCCGAGGGCCCCGCCGCACCTTCCGCCCGGGCCGCGTGCGACGGACGTGGGGCCAGGCGGGAGACACCACACCGTCCTGGCCCGGACGCACGGCGGTGCCGCCCGGGCCCGGGTGCACCCGATGAACCGATGAGAGGCAGAGACACGCTGTGACATTACGAGCGCTGTTCACCCCGGCACCGGCCGGCCGAACCGGTGCGAGGCAGCCGTGACGGTATGCGAGTTCCGCCACGAGGCGGGCCGGGCGCACGACCGCCTGGCCGCCCGGCTGGAGACGGCGATGGAGGGCCTGCCCGAGCTGGTCCAGGACGTGACCGGTCTGCCCCTGCCGACAGACCCGCCGCTGGTGGTGCGCCTGGTCACCCTGCGGCAGTGGCGGCGGGCGCTCCAGACCCACCACGATCACCTCCTCCGGCGTGAGGTCCGCCGGACACGGATGACGCTCCTCCAGGTTCTGCGCGCGGCGCGGTGGCAGAAGAAGGTGCGCAGGTACCGGCTCTCCCGGTGGATCCAGGTCGCTGCCCAGACGGTCGGGGACAGGGACGGCCGGCCGCAGGTGCTGGCGATCGCCGATGCGTTGCACCACACCGGGACGACCGACGCCGGGCTGATCAAACTGCTCGGGCACGAGCTGACGCACGTCGCGCAGCACCAGGCCGGCGGCGGATTCGCACTGGACGCCGCGAACCTGCGCCTCCTGGTCGTCCGCCACCGGCCGGACGGCGCTGTCCAGGACTACTGGGGGCTGACCGAGGGACACGCGATGTGGTCCGAGGAGGAGATCACCCAGCGCCGGCTCGGCCGCGCTGTGCCGTTCGGCGACGGGGAGGACACCGAGGTCGGCCGGCGTGAGCGCGAGCGGTACGCCGACGGGGTGTACCGGGAATGGATAGACGGCTACGAGACGGCCGGCGACTGGGCGCGCCATGTGATCGAGGAGCGGGGCCTGGAGGCGTTCAACAGGATCTGGAGCCTCCCGATCCTGTGCCCGACCGAGGGGGAGATCCGCGCCCCGGACAGCTATCTCGCATACCTGGACCGCCACGTCACACGGAGCGACGCGCGCCCCGATATCGGGGCCCTGGTGAAAAAAGCCTTCCTGGCAGACGGTCAGCCGCCGATCACCCAGCCGTAATCCGCCCGCACGCCGAGCGGCGTGCCAGGGCGTAGACCCCCGGGCCCGGCCGTCCGTCACCCGTCACGACGGATGGCCGGGCCCGGGCTCGACGTGTAGAGAGCGAGCGAGATGCCCGAGACCACCAGCGAACTGAGAGCCCTGCTGTACGAATTGCGCGGTGATACGCCGGACGACCTCGTACGGGAGGCGGCAGCCCGAGTCGGCCGCGTGATGCACGACGACATGACGCGCCTCGGGGTGTGGGAGACGGCCGCGCCGATCGACCGCGCCGCGGTGCTCTGGGCGATGATCAGCGGCCCGGGCCTTGCCACGGTATCCGAGGCCCGCCTCGCCGAGGACTGGCGGAATCTGCTCGACCTCGTCAGGCACGTGATCGGCCTGTGCGACGGACCCACCCACCTCTCCCCACGGCACATCCAGAGCCGGGATTCCGACGAGCTCCACGGGCGCCTCCAGCGGCTGCCGGAGGGGTGGCGGCAGGAGGTCGTGCGGCGGATCGCCGCCGGCGCGAACATGGCGAGCACCATCGCCGACGCGCAGATGGCGATCAACCGGCTCCGGTCCCGTGGAATCGATCCCGCCGCGGCCGCGACGCCCGAGTTCGAAACGGCGGCCGACCGATGAGCCAGATGACCCGGCAGAGCCGTCCGGACTTCGTGTGGCTGCTGGAGGACCTGGTCGACCGGGTCCCGCACGCCCGCATCGCGCTCCTGCTGTCCGGCGACGGTCTTGCCATGGCAGCCCACGGCGCTGAACCCGATCTCGTCGACAAACTTGCCGCTGTCGCCAGCGGCATCCACGGCCTCGCCCGTACTGCAGGCATCGAGGTGGCGGACGACGGCGGGGTGCGCCAGGTGATCGCCGAGCTCGCGACGACGACGCTGTTCGTGACGACAGCAGCAGCCGGTACCCGGCTCCTCGTCATCGCCGGCCGGGACGCCGACCCGGGAGTCCTGGGCTACGAGACGGCCGCTCTCGGCAAGAGGGTCGGCACGCACGTGAGCACCCCTGCCCGCACCCCGGCTCAGAGCGCCGGCTGACCAAACTGCCCCCGGCCGCGTCATGCTCCTGAGCGGCACGGCCGGGGCGCGGGCTCCACCCCCAGAGCGCTACAACCGGGCCTGCCCGGGCGGGGCCCCTTGCAGAAGAGGACACGCGGCGCGCTGGGGCCTACTGGCAGCTGCGGCCTGACCGCGGTCGCCGGACAAGCTCCCGTCCGGTCGTGCTCGGCACCGGCCCGGACGGGGTACCACCGGTCATCCACCCGGGACGGCCGGACCGAGTAAGAGGAGTTGGCACACGATGACCGCCCTGACCCTCGCCCCGGCGACCGAGTTCCGTACACGGGACCCGGAGTCGCTGCTGAACGCGGTTCAGCCGCACATCAAGCACCTGACCGTCAACGTCCACGACAGCGGTATGACCATCTGGGAGCGGGAGATCGCGCTGCTGCTGCGTGATCACACGATGGTGCGGGACATGGCAGAACGCATCCTCGGCAACGCCGTGATGTACACGATGGCGTCGATCGAGCACCCGGAGGTCCACCTCGGCGTCGGGAAGCTGGTGGACATCGGCGTGCACCAGCTCATCCTCGACACCCCGGTATGGTTCGCGATCTGCGACCGGTACAACGGCGGCCGGTACAAGCACCACGCCCCGTTCATCCAGCGGCGCGGTGACGGGACCTGCCTGCGCACGGCGGAGTTCCTGCGCTCGATCGGGTTCGCCGTGGACGAGGAGCTGTGGGCCGTCGACGGGGCCGACTGTTCCCCGTGCGACAGCAAGGCGCCGGACAGTCACTGATCCGCCCGGCCAGGTTGCCCCTCGTCCCCGCTGTGCGGGGGCGGGGGGTGGGAGCCGTCATCACGACGACTGAGGAGGCACCGTGCCGATCGATCACGACCTGGACGCCGAGGCGGAGCTGTGGGACACCTATGCGCAGACGGCGTTCGAGCCGGACGCGCCGCCGGGGCTCAACTGGACGCAGTACAAAGGGCACGGGCCGGGCGCCGAGCTGCTGGGCGTCCCGCGGCGGGTCCTGGAGATCGGCTGCGGCACCGGCCGGGCGCTGGCGCACCTGGCGCAGCAGGGGGTGGAGGCGCACGGCGTCGACCTCTCACCGGTGATGGTGAAGAAGACCACGGAGCGGTGGTCCGGCACCGGCGCGGTCTTCCACCTGGGCGACGTGCTCACCCACCTGGCCGAGGACCGGAGGACGTACGACGCGGTGTACTCGGTGTTCGGAGCGGCCTGGTTCACCGACCCGTCGCGGCTGTTCCCCCTCGTGCGCGCCCGGCTGGCCCCGGGCGGGGTGTTCGTGTTCTCCCAGCCGCCGGCCATTCCCGGGGCGTACGGGCCGCAGGGGATGTACAAGGGCGGGTTCGCCGGGCGGGCGATGTTCACCTACCGGTACAGCTACCGGCCCGCGGTGTGGGAACGATTCCTGACGCGGGCCGGATTCGCCTCGGCGGAGGCGACCGTGCTCGAAGCTCCGTGCGAGGGGCATATCGGCACGCTGCTGGTACGCGCCGTCGCGCAGTGACCCCGAGGGCCGCCGTGCTTCCCGTTACGGCCACCTCGTCCGCGGCACAGTCGTGCACGTCTCCTCACTGAACGGCGGGTCCCTGAACGGAGCGGGTCCCTGAACGGCGGGCCGACGCCTGTACAGGCACGTGGGTACGTCACCAAGCCGCCGGATGAGGTCGAGCGGCAACGGTCCGCCCTCCCGAAGCCGAAACGCTCGGGGAGCGGCCCCGACTCCTCGGCCACCGGCAGGGTTGAGCGGCTGGCCCGGAATCGGCCGTGTGGCCGCCCCGCCGCGGAACGCCGCCGGGGCACAGCCGCCGAGGGGTTCGGCGCACCGGGCGAGCGGTGAGACTTTTCGTGGGGCGAGGGGCTAGCATCAGCGGTCGCGGAGAGCGTCAGCGCGGTGGGACGGGTGCCCGGGGGAGGGGAACGGCGGCGTGCAGGTGCAGATCGTCGTGGACGGGACGGACGGCGACCAGTCCCTGACGTCCCTCTACCGCTGGCTCCTGCAGGACCCGGAAGTCACCCGCGACGCGGTGGTCCTCCCGGTGGCCGACCGGCCCGGGGCCGGGGAGATGGGCGGGGCCTTCGAGGTCCTGAACGCGGTCCTCACCCACGCCGTCGCCCTCGGCGGACTCGCGGTGTCGTGCGCCGCCTGGCGCGCGTCGCGTCCCCGCGCCCCGGTGATACGCATCGAACGCGACGGCGTGACGGTCACCGTCGAGGACGGTTCGCCGGACACCGTGCGCCGCGTCGTCGAGGCCTTGGACGGACCGGAGCCGCGGGCCGCCCCGGAGGAGGACGGCGCCGCGGCCGACGGAGCGCACGGTGCCGTCGGCGGGCCCGGGCAGGGGCCGGAGTAGCCATGGCGGTGCTGCCGGACCCAGAGGCCTCGCAGGCACTGCTCGTCGGAGTCCACGCCTACGAGGGCATGGAGGACCTGCCGGCCGTCGAGCGCAATCTGACCGGGCTCCGGCAGGCGTGGACCGATCCCGGCGTGTGGGGGCTGCCGCCGTCGCACTGCACGGTGGTGTCCCAGCCGCCCAGCCCGCAGGCGGTGCTCGACACCCTCGGAGAGGTCGCCTCCCGCGTCACCGACACCCTGGTCGTCTACTACGCCGGCCACGGGCTCACCGATCCCGTCACCGACGAGCTGTATCTCGCGCTGCCCGGCTCGGACCCCGAACGCACGTACAGCGCCCTGCCGTACGACTGGCTGCGCCGCGCCATGCTCGACCCGCGCGTACGGGCCCGCCGCAAGGTGATGATCCTGGACTGCTGCTACAGCGGCCGGGCCCTGGTGGGCGGCATGAGCGCCGCCACCGAGATCGCCTCGCAGGTCGCCGATCACGCGCTCATCGAGGGCACCTGCCTGCTCGCGGCCTCCTCGGCGACCCGCAAAGCCCTGTCTCCGCCGGGCGAGCCGTACACCGCCTTCACCGGTGAACTGATCACGCTCCTGACCGAGGGCGTGACGGACGGCCCGCCCCTGCTGGACATGGTGACCGTCTACCGCCAGCTGTACATGACACTGGCCGCCAAGGGCAGGCCGCTGCCCCAGCAGCGCAATCGCAACACCGGCGGCCTGGTCGCCCTCGCCCGCAACCGCGCCACCGCCCTTCCCGCACCACCGGCCGCCCAGGCTGCACCGACGGCCGCCCAGCAGCCGGGGCCTGCCGGGGAGCGGCCGTCCGCGCAGCCGGGGCCTGCCGGGGAGCGGCCGTC
>NZ_WHPN01000373.1:0-68478 GCF_009735685.1 Streptomyces lycii
TCGGGGGATGCCGGAGCTGCCCGGTCCGCCGGGGGTGCCGGGGCAGGGGACTGCGGGGGTGCCGCGTCAGGGGACTCCGGGGACGCCGCGCCGGGGGATGCCGCAGCCGGGCCGGTGGCGCCGGACATCGTACGGACGTAGCGGCCGAGCGCGGTCAGCGGGAACACCAGCCGGTAGAGGTGGTAGTTGATCGAGAAGTCCCAGGGGAAGCCCGTGCCCGTGAACTGCGGCTCGTCCCAGCCGCCGTCCGCGGTCTGGGTGGCCGCCAGCCAGCCGACACCGCGCTGCACGGCCTTCCCCTCCTCCTCACCGGCGGCGAGCAGGGCGAGCAGCGCCCAGCCGGTCTGCGAGGCGGTGGAGGCGCCGCGTCCGATCCACTCCGGGTCGGCGTAGGAGCGCAAGTCCTCGCCCCAGCCGCCGTCGTCGTTCTGGACGCTCTCCAGCCAGGCGACGGCCCGGCGGACCGACGGGTGGGACGCCGGCACTCCGGCGGCGACGAGAGCGGGCACCACCGAGCCCGTGCCGTACAGGTGGTTGACGCCCCAGCGGCCGAACCAGGCGCCGTGCGGCTCCTGTTCGGCGAGCAGCCAGTCGACGGCCCGCCGGGTGCGCGGGTCACCGGCCAGCCCCTCGCCGGCGAGCATCTCGACCACGTGCGCGGTGACATCGGCGGACGGCGGGTCGATCACCTCGCCGAAGTCGCAGAACGGCAGCCGGTTGGGGAAGCGGCTGGTGTTGTCGGCGTCGAACGCCGCCCAGGCGCCGTCCGCGCACTGCATCCCGAGGTTCCAGCGCACGGCGCGGCCCACGGCCGACTCCACGCGGGCCGGGTCCGGGTGGCGCACCCGGCGCAGGGCGAGGACGACCTCCGCGGTGTCGTCCAGGTCCGGGTAGTTGTCGTTGTGGAATTCGAACGCCCAGCCGCCGGGCTGGAGTCCTGGGCGGCGCACGGACCAGTCGCCGGGCCGCAGCACCTGCTCGCCCAGCATCCAGTCGGCGGCCTTGACGAGCGCGGGATGGTCCGCCGGTACGCCCGCGTCGGCGAGGGCGACAGCGGCGAGGCAGGTGTCCCAGACCGGGGACTGGCACGCCTCGACCATCCGGCTGGGACCGGTGTCACCGGCGCCCGGTTCCGGGGACTCCCCCGATGCCGGTACCTCCGCAGACGCCGGTGATTCCCGGGACTGCGGGGACGCGGCGGACCCGTCGCCAGCGCGCCACACGGCGAACCGGTCGAGGGAGGCGAGGCCCTCGCGGAGCACCGGGTGGTCCAGGTCGTAGCCGAGCAGGTGCAGCGCGATGACGGAGTAGACGGCGGGCGGCTGGATGCCGCCCCAGCAGCCGTCGTTCTCCTGGCGTTCCACGATCCAGCGGGCGCAGGCGCGCAGCGCGGCGCGGCGCAGCGGGCGCACCGCCACGGCGCGGTAGGCGTGCAGGGCCGCGTCCAGCCGGTGGAAGACCCGGTCCCAGCCGGTCGCGGGAGTCCGCACGCGGCCGTCGAGCGGGCGGGCGGGATCGGTGTGCAGCTCGTCGAGCGGGAAGGGGGCGGGGCGGACCGGCCGCTTCGCGGAGACGACCGTCAGCGGGACGATCGTCTGCCGGGCCCAGCAGCCGAAGTCGTGGATGTTGAGCGGGAACCACTTCGGGAGGTAGATCATCTCCGGTGGCAGTTCGGGCAGTTCCTCCCACGGCCACCAGCCGAAGAGGGCCAGCCAGACGCGGGTGAACACGCGAGAGGCGGCCACCCCGCCGCGCTCGCGGACCCGTGCGGAGGCGGCGGCCATGTGCGGCGCGTCCGGCGCGTCCCCGGCGAGGCGCAGGGCGACGTACGCCTCGATGGTGGTGGAGAGGTCGCCCGGGCCGCCGTGGAAGGTCGCCCAGCTGCCGTCGGCGGACTGCTCGGAGCGGATGAAGCGGGCCGCGGCCCGGGTGGTCGCCCGGTCCCGGATGCCGAGAAACTGCCGGAGCAGCAGGTCCTCGGCGTCCATCGTGACATTGGTCTGCAGGTCGCCCTTCCACCAGCCGTCGGCGTGCTGCCGCGCGAGCAGATTGCGTACGGCGCGGGCGGCGGCGCGCTCCGCGGCGGACAGGGTCCCGCCCGGCCCGCCCGACCCGCCCTCACCGGTCCCGCCCGCGCCGGTCCCGGCGTCAGCACCGGCGGGGTCACCACCGGCGGGGCCGGTACCGGCGCTGTCGCGACCTGCGGGGCCGGTACCGGCGCTGTCGCGACCTGCGGGGCCGGTCCGGCCGGTCGCCGCGGCCGGGCCGGCCGGCGGCGGACCGGTCAGGGGCTCGGCGGTCCCGGGCCGGTCCGTCGGGCCGGTCCCTGGCGGGTCGGTCGGTGCGGAGGCCGAGGATGCCGCGCGCGGTACGGGCCCCGCACCGCCGTCGGTCGCAGCTGTCATGGTTTCCCCTTCGTGCAGTGGACGCTCTGCTGTACCGGGGTTCCGCGGCCGACGCCCGGCGGGTCAGGGACCCGGCGGTGTCTCGCGCCGGCCGGCGACCGCGATCGCTATGCGGCGGCGTTCCGTCCCGGGAGCGGCGGCCGCCGCGGCCGCGCGCCCCTCCGGGCTGCCGCCCGTCACTTCTGCCGTACGACGACGAAGTCGGCGAGCGCGACGAGCTGCGCCCGCACCCGCGGGTCCATGTCCACCCGGTCCAGCGCGCCGACGGCCGTGGCGTGCCTGCGGCGGGCCTCCTCGGCGGTCCAGGCCCGGCCGCCCGCCTCCTCGATGAGCGCGGCCCGGGCGGCGAACTCCGCCTCGTCGAAGTCGTCGGCGCCCGCGCTCCTGGCGTCGGCGGCGAGGATGCCGGCGAGCCGCCGGGACGCGGGGCCGCCGTCGGCGAGGGCGGCGACGACCGGAAGGGACTTCTTCCGCTGCCGCAGGTCGCTCCAGGTCTGCTTGCCGGTGGACTCCGGGTCGCCCCAGATGCCGAGCAGGTCGTCGACGGCCTGGAAGGCGAGGCCGAGGTCGTGCCCGTACTCCTCCAGGGCGTCGGCGGTGCGGTCGTCGGCGCCGCCGAGCACGGCCCCGATGGACACCGCGCAGGCCAGCAGGGCGCCGGTCTTGTTGCCCTCCATCCGCAGGCACTCCTCGACGGTGACCCGCTCGCGGTGCTCGTAGGCGATGTCCTGCGCCTGGCCGTCGATGAGCTTGCGGGTGGCGGTGGTGAGGCGGCGGGTGGCGCGGCCCGCGTCGACCGTGCCCAGCTCCAGCAGGATCTCGTTGGCGAGGGCGAAGAGCGCGTCGCCGACGAGGATGGCCTGGGCCGGGCCGTGCACCTTCCAGACGGTGTCGCGGTGCCGGCGCTGCTCGTCGCCGTCCATCAGGTCGTCGTGCAGCAGCGAGAAGTTGTGCACCAGCTCCACGGCGACGGCACCGGGGATGCCGGTCTCCGGGGGCGCGCCGGCCACCTCGGCGGACAGCAGCGCCAGCGCGGGGCGGACGGCCTTGCCGCCGTCGCCGTCGGAGGGCCGGCCCTGCGCGTCGATCCAGCCGAAGTGGTAGGCGGCGACGGTGTCCATGGGGGGCGCCAGCCGGTTCACCGCGGCCCTCAGCACCGGCGTGGCGAGCGTCCTGCCGCGCGCGAGCAGCGCGGCGACGTCCGCTGTGTCGATGACCGGGTTCGCCGTGTCCACTGTCTCTCCTCGGTTCGGGATACCGCCGGTGCCCGGCGGCCGGGTCCGTGCCTGCGACGTCCCCGCGTCTGTCGATGATGCGGCATACGGCGCCGTGGCCTGCGCCGGGGTCGCCTCCGGAAGGGATGTCATGCCGCCTCCTGCTGCGGTGTCCCCCGAGGAATCGGGGGCGGTGCCGGGTGGGTGGTGCCGAGGCCGAGGTCGTGCAGGGCCGTCTCCGCCGCGGCCGTGCCGCTGCGGACCGCGCCCTCCATCGTCGCGGGCCAGCCGGTGTCGGTCCATGCGCCGGCCAGTTGGAGGCCGGGTGCGCGGGTGCGGGCGGCGGGCCGCAGCCGGCCGGCCCCGGGGACCGGGTCGAAGGTCGCGTTCCGCTCGCGGGTGACGAAGAAGTCGAGCACCCGGGCCTCGCGGGCGGCGGGCAGGAGCCGCTCCAGCTCGGGCAGCATGCGGCGGCGGAGGGCGGCGACCGGCTGGTCGATCCAGTCCTGGGCCGCGGACTGGGACAGCGTCAGGTACTGCGTGCCGCCGGCCGCACCGGAGAACTCCGTACGGTCGAAGACCCACTGGACCGGGGTGCCGAGCGCGGCGAAGAAGGGCCGGCGCAGCACCTTCCGGTCGTAGACGACATGGACGCCCAGGATCGGCGCGGTCCCGATGTCCAGGAGCCGCCCGGGATCGTCCAGCGCGCCCTCCGGGAGCAGCCGGTACGCCTCTGCCTGCGGCACCGCGAGCACGACGGTGTCGGTGTGCAGTTCCTCGGCCGGGCCCCCGGGTCCGCCGCCCAGGGCGACCCGCCAGCCGCCGCCTCCGGCGGCCCGCCGCACGGCGCGGACGCGGGCGCGCAGCACGGTGCGTACACCGGCCCGGTCGAGCGCGGAGCGGGCGAGGGTGTCGTGGAGTTCGCCGAGCGGCACCCGGGGGAGGCCGATGTCGGCGGCGCCGGGCTCGGAGAGCAGCCCGGTCTTGAAGACCATCGCGGCGAGGCCGAGGGAGGCCCGGTCGGCGCGGGCGTTGAGGGTGGCCGTGCCGATGAGGTCCCACAGCGCCTCCACGGCGCGGGGCGACTGGCCCTGCCGGTGCAGCCAGGTCGCGAAGTCCACACCGTCCAGGGCCGGGTCGGCGGGGTCGAGCCGCTTCAGGGCGAGCGCGGCCCGGCCGACGCCCGCGCGTTCGGCGAGCGACAGATGCGGATAGCGGGCCAGGGAGCCGGCGAGGTGCAGCGGCACGGGCAGCGCGCCGCGCCGCAGCCTGCCGAGCCGGCCGCGGGCGGCGTCGAGGACGGGGATGTCGAGCCGGTCCTGGACCGGGGCCAGCCGGGCACCGCCGATGCGTTCCAGGAAGCCGCGGTAGGCGGTGCAGCAGCGGAGGTACACGTGCTGGCCGTTGTCGACCGTCAGCTCACCGGCCGGTGAGGACCGGCGGAAGGAGAACGCCAGTCCGCCCAGGCGCGGCCGGCACTCGGCCAGGGTGACCCGCAGCCCGGCATCGGCGAGGCGCAGGGCGGCGGTGATTCCGGCGATGCCGCCGCCGGCCACGACGGCCGAGCGCTCGCCGGACCGTTCCGCTCCCGGTGGTCCGGTCGCGCCGGCGGCCGCCTCGGGGCCGGGAGCGGCGTCCGCCGCGGTGCCGTACATCAGAGGTTCCTCCTGACCGGGTGGCGGGCCGGATACCGGGCCGGGCGCCGGGTGATGTGCCGGGCGTCGAGGCCGGACAGGCCGCGCACGGCGACGAAGGCCTTCTCCCGGCCGGGCAGCGAGACCCGGCCGCGCAGGACCTGGCCGGGGTCGCGGGCGATGCGGTCCAGCAGCCGCCGGTAGATGCCCGCCATGGCGGCGACGCAGGCACCGCTGCGCCGGTCGAGCAGCGGCAGCAGCCGGAAGCCCTCGCCGAACAGGGCCTGGGCGCGGCGGACCTCGAAGCGTACGAGGCCGGTGAAGTCGGCGTCGGGGGGCGGTTCGGGGGCGGAGAACCCGCCGGCGCAGCCGAACGCGGCGAGGTCGTCGGCGGGCAGGTAGACGCGGCCCTCCTCGGCGTCCTCGCGGAGGTCGCGGAGGATGTTGGTGAGCTGCAGGGCCAGGCCGAGGGTGTCGGCGTAGTCGGCGGCGCGTGCGGCCTCGCGCGCGCTCCGCCCGGGGACGTCGGCCACCCCGAAGATGCCGAGCGACAGCCGGCCGATCGCGCCCGCGACGCAGCGGCAGTAGACCTCGAGGTCGTCCCAGGTGGCGTAGGTCTGGCCGCGGACGTCCATCAGCACCCCGTCGATCACCTCGTCGAGGCCGCCCAGGGGGATCGGGAAGCGCCGTGCCGCGTCGGCGAGCGCGACGGCGACGGGGTCGGTGTCGTCGTCCTCCACCGCGCCGGACCGCACCCGGGCGAGCAGGGCCCGGGCCCCGGCCAGCCGGGCCTCCTTGGCGGCCGGTTCGAGCGGGCCGTCACCGATGTCGTCGATCCGGCGGGAGAACGCGTACAGCGCGGACATGGCCTGGCGCTTCTCGGGGGGCAGCAGCCGGATGCCGTAGGCGAAGTTGCGGGCCTGCTGGCCGGTGACCGTTTCGCAGTAGCCGTAGGCGGCGAGGACCGGCGGGGGCGTGATCGCGGTCGCGGTCGCGTTCATGTGCCGGCTCACCCCTTTCTCCGCAGTGTCGCCACCGTCTCGCGCAGCAGGGCGGCCCCGTTGTGCCGCGGCGGCCCGGGGAGCGGGTCGTGTCCGGCCGCGGCGATCGCTCCGAGCGCGGCGCGCCCCCCGGCCACGAAGCCCGCGAGCAACAGCCTCAGCCTCCCGTGCACGCTACCCACCAGCGGCGCCCCTTGATCGAGGAGCAGACGGGCGCGTCGGGTCTCGAACGCGATCAGCTCGCGCACCGGTGCGCCCCCCACCGGCTGCCGCAGGTCGTCCTCCTCGACGCCGTACCGCCGCATGTCCTCGGCCGGCAGGTAGATCCGGTCGTGGCGCCGCAGGTCCTCGGCCACGTCCTGGAGGTGTTCGGCGATCTGGAGCGCGGTGCACACGGCGTCGGAGCGGCGGATGCGTTCCGGGGTGGTGGTGCCGGTGACGGCGAGCACCAGCCGGCCGACGGGGTTGGCCGACAGCTCGCAGTAGGCGAGCAGGTCATCGTACGTGGCGTAGCGGCGGACGTGCTGGTCCTGGCGGTTGGCCTCGATCAGGGCGAGGAACGGCCCGGGGCCGATGCCGTGGCGCCGGATCGCCGGGCCGAGGGCCGTGACCAGCGGGTGGCGCGGCGGGCGGCCGCCGCCGTCGACGACGCGGCGCAGGTCCTCCTCGGCGGCGTCGAGGAGGGCGAGCCGGTCGCCGGACGAACCGGCCGGGACGCCGAGCGCGGCGGCGTCGGCACCGCCGGGGGCCAGGTCGCCGTCACCGATGTCGTCGACGAGGCGGGCCCAGCCGTAGACGGCCATCAGGTCGTCGCGCCAGGCGCGCGGCAGGAAGAACGGGGCGACGGGGAAGTTCTCGTACGCCGCCTTGCCGAGCACGGCGCGCGTGTGCGGCTCGGCGCCGGGGGCCGGCAGCTCGGTACGGGCCTGCGGGCGCGGCTTGACGCCGGAAGGCTGCGGCTCGGCGCCGGGGGCCGGGACCTCCGCGCCGGAGGACGGCGGCTCCGTACCGGCCCGCGGGTGCGGCTCCGTGCCGGAAGGCTGCGGCTCGGCGCCGGGGGGTGTGCGCGGCTCGGCGCCGGTCGGGAGCGGCTCGGCGCCGGGGGACGGCGGCTCCGTACGGGCCCGCGGGTGGCACGGCTCGGCGCCGGGAGGTGGGTGCGGCTCGGCGCCAGGATGTGGGTGCGGCTCGGCGCCAGGATGTGGGTGTGGCTCGGCGCCGGGAGGCTGCGGCTCGGCGCCGGAGGGCGAGTGCGGCTCCGTGCCGGCGGCCGGTCGGGGCTCCGTGCCGGCCGGCGGGTGCGGCTCCGTACCGGCGGTCACCGGAGCCTGCCCGGTGCCGGGCTTCCCGTGCCGTGGACCGGCCGCGGGGGAGGCGCCGGGACGGCCGCGGTGCCCCGGAGTCGGAGGGTTCCTGTCGCCATAGCCGTCACGCCTCCTGTTCTACACCGCCCATCCATAACATCCCATTTCGGACACGCCGCACCGACTGCGCGCCACCGGGCGCCGACGCGCCGGCGTCCGGGCCGCCCCCTGCCGCCCCGCCTGCCGGGAATCGGACCGCCGCAGCCCGCGCCGCGCGGCCTCCGCGACAGCCCCGGGGACGGGGCACCATGACGCGCCCCCGCACCCACCGGGCCCGCCGCCCGCACACCCCGCCGGCAGCCGCCCTTTGACGAGGCCGCCGGCCACACCCGGCGCGCCGCGCTACCGGGTCAGCCCGGCCACGATGGCTTCCAGCGAGCGGTCGACCACCGCGTCGCGCTGCTCCTCCGGCAGCCGCGCGAGCGGCCCGTCCAGGATCAGCAGCGACAGCCCGTGCACGGTGGACCAGGCCGCGACCTCCGCCCCCGCCCGGTTCCCGGGGCGCATCCGCCCGGACTCCACCAGCGCGTCCAGGGTGTCGCTCAGCGCCCGGAACGCCCGGAACACCGGGTCGTCACCGGGCGGCAGCACACCGGCGAAGACGAGCCCGTGGTCACCGGCCGCCCCGTCGAGGACGACCCGGGAGAAGGCCGAGCGGTAGAGACCGGGGTTCTCGACGGCGAAGCGCACATAGCCGCGGCCGATCGCGACGGTCCGGCGCACCGCCTCCTCCCCCGCGTCCGGCAGCTCCGGCCCTTCCTCGACCGCGCGCGCCATGGAGGCCGCGAGCTGCCGCTGGCAGCGCTCCTTGACCGCGCCGAGCAGGTCGCAGTGGCTGCCGAAGTGGCGGTACGCGGCCGTCGGCGACACGCCGACGCGGCGAGCCGCCTCCCGGAGCACGACACGCTCGGGTCCGCCCTCCGCGGCGAGTTCGACGGCGGCCTCGGTCAGCGCGTTGCGCAGGTCGCCGTGGTGATAGCCCGCCTTGCCGCCCTTCACTGCCATGCCTCCATCCTGCCCGATGTTGACAGCATAAACATCCCCTGCCATCGTGGATGTTCACATCGTAAACATGAGGGGGAAGGGCATGTTCGACCGGATCGCGGAGCTGGCCCTGCGCAGGGCCCGGCTCGTACTGACACTCACCGTCGTCGCCGTCGTCGCCATGGCGGCACTCGGCTTCGGCGCCTTCGGCAAGCTGCTCAGCGGCGGCTTCGACGACCCGGCGTCGCCCTCCAGCCGCGCCCAGGCGCTCATCGAGAAGGAGTTCGGCGGCGAGAGCAACCTGCTGCTGCTCGTCCGCGCCGAGGACGGCGGCCTCGGCTCCCCCGCCGCCGAGCGGGCCGGCCGGCAGCTCACCGGGGAACTGGCCGGCGAGCCCGGCGTCTCCCGGGTCGTGTCGCACTGGGACTCCGGCGGCCCGGCCCTGCTCTCCGAGGACGGCGCGAGCGCCCTCGTCGCGGCCCATGTCGAGGGGGACGACACGGCCGTCGGCGACCGCACCGCCCAGCTCAAGGAGCGCTACACCGGCGACCGGGGCGCGGTCTCGGTGCTGGCCGGCGGCCCGGCCGCGGTCGGCGACGACGTCTCCACCCAGGTCGCCAAGGACCTGGCCGTCGCCGAGGCCATCGCGGTGCCGGTCACGCTGGTGCTGCTGGTGCTCGCCTTCGGCAGCGTGCTCGCGGCCCTGCTGCCGCTGGTCATCGGGGTGATCGCGGTCTTCGGCACCTTCGCCGAGCTGTTCGTGCTCGGCAGCCTCACCGAGGTGTCCGTCTTCGCGATCAACCTGACCACCGCGCTCGGTCTCGGGCTCGGCATCGACTACGCCCTGCTGCTGGTCAGCCGGTTCCGCGAGCAGCTCGCCGCGGGCGCCGAGGTCCCGGACGCCCTGCGGGTCACCGTGCGCACCGCGGGCCGCACCATCGCCTTCTCCGCCGCCACCGTGATCGCCGCCCTCGCCGCGCTGCTGGTCTTCCCGCCGTTCTTCCTGCGCTCCTTCGCGTACGCGGGCATCGGCGTGGTCGCCATCGCGGCGGTGAGCGCCCTGCTCGTCGTCCCCGCGCTGCTCGCCGTGCTCGGCCGCCGGGTCGCCGCCGGCCGGCTGCCGGGCGCGAAGCGCGGCGCGGACTCGCCCTTCTGGGGACGGCTCGCGGCCACCGTGATGCGCCGCCCGGCGCTCACCGCGCTCCCCGTGCTCGCCGTCCTGCTGCTCGCCGCGAGCCCGCTGCTCGGCGTCACCTTCGGCACCCCGGACGAGCGGGTGCTGCCGCCCGACGCGCAGAGCCGCCAGGTGTCGGAAACCCTGGACCGGGAGTTCCCCCAGGGCGACCGGGACGCGATCCGGGTCGTCACCACCGGACCGGTGGAACGGCAGGCCCTCGGCCGTTACGCCCGCGAGCTGGCCGCGCTGCCCGGGGTCGCCCGGGTCTCGGCGAGCAGCGGCACCTACACGGACGGCGCCGCGCGGCCCGCCGGACCCGCGGAAACGGCGCTCGGCCGGCCCGGCGCCCAGCAGCTGGCGGTCGTCCACGAGCTGGAGCCGAAGTCGGACGGCGCGCAGGACCTCGTACGCGCCGTGCGCGCGGTGCGGGCGCCCGCCGGGACCGAGGCCCTGGTCGGCGGCGAGGACGCGCGGCTCGTGGACTCCAAGCGGGCGATCGGCGACCGGCTGCCGCTGGCCGTCGGACTGGTCGCCGTCACCACGTTCGTGCTGCTCTTCCTCTTCACCGGCAGCGTCGTGCAGCCGC
This sequence comes from Streptomyces lycii, assembly GCF_009735685.1. Taxonomy (GTDB): domain Bacteria; phylum Actinomycetota; class Actinomycetes; order Streptomycetales; family Streptomycetaceae; genus Streptomyces; species Streptomyces lycii. The sequence continues at coordinate 10,366 of NZ_WHPN01000373.1, forward strand.
TGCGGGCGCTGCTGCTCAACGCCCTCAGCCTGGCCGCGGCCATGGGCGCCATGGTCTGGGTCTTCCAGGACGGCCATCTCTCCTCGGTGCTCGGCTTCACCCCGACGCCGGTGGACACCTCGATGACGGTGCTGCTGTTCTGCATCGCCTTCGGCCTGTCGATGGACTACGAGGTCTTCCTCACCAGCCGGATCAAGGAGCTGCGCGACGCCGACCCGGCCGCGGACCCGGCCGTCTCCGTCACCCTCGGGCTGGCCCGGACCGGCCGGATCGTGTCCATGGCCGCCGGGCTGCTCGCGGTGAGCTTTTTCGCCTTCGGCACCGGTGACGTCAGCTTCATCCAGATGTTCGGACTGGGCAGCGGGCTCGCGATCATCGTCGACGCGGTCGCGGTGCGCGGGGTGCTGGTACCGGCCGCCATGCGCCTGCTGGGCCGGCACGCCTGGTACGCGCCCGCCCCGCTGCGCCGGTTCCACTCCAGGTTCGGCCTGGCCGAGGCCGGGGCCGAGCGGCCCGCCGCCGGGACCCGCCCGCTCACGGGGGTGCGGACGGGCTGAGGCGGCGTGCCCGCACGAGGCGGGGCCCCCGCCGGGTGATCCGGCGGGGGCCCCGCGCGTACGCGCCGCGAGAACGGCGACGGGCTACTTCCCCGCCTCCTTCTCGTACGCCTTGATGACCTCGTCGGTGGGCCCGTCCATGACCAGCTCACCCTTCTCCAGCCACAGCACGCGCTCGCACGTGTCCCGGATGGACTTGTTGTTGTGGCTCACCAGGAAGACCGTGCCGGCCTCCTTGCGCAGCTCGCGGATGCGGGCCTCGGAGCGCTTCTGGAACTTCCGGTCGCCGGTGGCCAGTGCCTCGTCGATCATCAGGACGTCGTGGTCCTTGGCCGCCGCGATCGAGAACCGCAGCCGGGCCGCCATGCCGGAGGAGTACGTCCGCATCGGCAGCGTGATGAAGTCGCCCTTCTCGTTGATGCCGGAGAAGTCGACGATGCTCTGGTAGCGCTCGCGGATCTGCTCGCGCGACATGCCCATGGCCAGCCCGCCGAGGATCACGTTCCGCTCGCCGGTGAGGTCGTTCATCAGAGCCGCGTTGACGCCCAGCAGCGACGGCTGGCCGTTGGTGTAGACGTGCCCGCGCTCCGCCGGGAGCAGCCCGGCGACCGCCTTCAGCAGGGTGGACTTGCCGGAGCCGTTGGACCCGATCAGGCCGATGGCCTCACCCTTGTACGCGGTGAAGCTGACGCCGCGCACGGCGTGCACCTCGCGCATGCCCGCCGGGGCCTTGCGGCGCAGCATCCGGTTCAGGGCGGCGGTGGCGCTGCCCCTGCCGCGCGGGCCGCCGTTGACCTTGTAGACGATGTGCAGGTCGTCGGCGATGACGGTGGGGACGCGCGCCTCGGCGGTGTCCTGGGGCGGGGTCTCACTCCGGGTGGACTCGGTGTGCTCAGCCACGGCCATACCGCTCCTCCGCCTTCCAGAAGTACACGAAACCGCCGATGCCGATCAGCAGCGCCCAGCCGACGCCGAGGGAGACGGCCCAGACGAGGCTCTGGACGGGCAGGTTCTCCACCCCGTAGTTGTCGATCAGGGCGTAGCGCATCAGGTCCATGTAGACCGCGGCGGGATTGGCGAGCATGACGTCGGCCACCCAGCCGGGAATGCTCTCCCGCTTGTCCAGCATGTAGCCCAGCGGGAACATCACGCCCGAGGCGTACATCCAGGTCCGGGTCACGAACGGCATCAGCTGCGCAAGGTCCGGGGTCGCCGACCCCATCCTGGCCATGATCATGGCCAGGCCGGAGTTGAAGACGAACTGCAGCAGCAGGGCCGGGACGACCAGCAGCCACGACCACATCGGGAAGTGGCCGAAGCCGATCAGCACGACCGCCAGGACGATCATGGAGAACAGCAGCTGCTGGAGCTGCTGGAGCGAGAAGGAGATCGGCAGCGAGGCCCGCGGGAAGTGCAGCGCGCGGACCAGCCCCAGATTCCCGGAGATGGAGCGGACGCCGGACATCACGGAGCTCTGCGTGAACGTGAAGACGAAGACCCCGGTCACCAGGAACGGGATGTAGTCCTCCATCTCCATCCCGCCGCGCCCGCCCAGCAGCAGGCCGAAGATGAAGAAGTAGACCGTGGCGTTCAGCAGCGGCGTCGTCACCTGCCACAGCTGGCCGAGCTTCGCCTGGCTGTACTGCGCGGTCAGCTTCGCCCGGGAGAAGGCCAGGATGAAGTGCCGGCGGTCCCACAGCTGCCGTACGTAGGCCGGCAGGCTCGGCCGGGCCCCGCTCACCGAGAGGCCGTACTTGGCGGCCAGGTCGGCCGGGGACAGGCCGTCGTCCGGGGACGGCCGGGGGTTCACTGCGACCGCACCGTCGTGCGATGACTCACTCACAAGTGGAATCTTTCGTCTTCAAAGATGCGCAGCCGGAAGGGACCGGTGGCGGCCGGCCCCCGGGACACGCCCGATGCTCTCAGACACGAGCTTGTCAGATAACGGGAGGTCGGCCCAGCCGGGTCAGGCGCCATACCGTACGCCACTTCATCGGACGGCGGGGGCCGCACGGGGTGCGCCAGCCCTCCCGGAAGCCGCCGAACCAGGCCTTCAGGGCGGGCCGGGACGGCCGGCGGGCCAGCGTGAGCAGCAGCCAGACCCCGAGGTAGACCGGGACCAGCGGGGCCGGGAGATTGCGGCGGGCCAGCCAGACCCGGTTGCGCGCGACCATCCGGTGGTAGACCGCGTGCCGGCTGGGCGCGGTCGTCGGGTGGAACAGCACCATGTCGGCGCGGTAGTCGATCATCCAGCCGGCGTCGAGGGCGCGCCAGGCGAGATCGGTCTCCTCGTGGGCGTAGAAGAAGTCGTCGGGAAGCCCGCCGACCTGCTCCAGCACCCGGGTGCGGACCGCGTTCGCGCCGCCGAGGAAGGTGGTGACCCGGGAGGACCGCAGCGGGTCGGAGGCCCGCAGCCGGGGGACGTGGCGCCGCTGGGTGACCCCGGTGTCGGGGTCGGCGATCCGGAAGCTGATGATGCCGAGCCGCGGATCGGCCGCGAAGGCCTCCCGGCAGAGCCGGGCGGTGTCGGAGTTCGGCAGCAGGCCGTCGTCGTCCAGGAACAGCAGGACGTCGACGTCCCGGCCGCCCGGGCCGAAGGCCTCGATGCCGACGTTCCGCCCGGCCGGGATGCCGACGTTCTCCGGCAGCTCCACGGTCCGTACGGCCAGCCCCGGGATGTCCAGCTCCGGCAGCGGGGAGCCGTTGCCGACGACGACGACCTCGATCGGGTCGCCGTCCTGCTTGGCGACCGAGCCGAGCAGCGCGCGCAGCTCCTCGGGCCGGTTGCCCATGGTGAGGACGACCGCGCCCAGCTTCAGTGCGGACCCCTCCGCCGCCGGGCCGGTCATTTCAGCCTGCTGGAGGCCAGGATGCTGACGAGGTGCAGCACCGTCTGGAGCAGCGCGATCGCCGCGAGGACGGCGACGCCGAGCCGGGAGAGGAACAGGTCGCCCCTGACCGCGTCCGCGACCGCCAGGACCAGGATGAGCAGCGACGCCTCCACTCCGAGGACCAGCCGGTGGAACTTCAGCGCCGCGGCCGCCCTGCGCGCCAGCGCCACACCGGAGGAGCGCGGCTCGGAGGCCGCCTCCTTGACCGGCGGCAGCCCTCCCTGGTGGCGGGCGACGCCGACGAGGTCGGTCTCCGCCTTGATCAGGATCGCGCCGAGGGCGGCGAGGGTGCCGAGGAAGGCCCACAGCCAGTCCGGCCGGCCGTCGCCCCACAGGTCGGCGGCGCGCAGCCCGAAGCCGACCAGCACCGCGGCGTCGCACAGATACGCGCCGACCCGGTCCAGGTAGACACCGCCGAGCGAGAACTGCTTCTTCCAGCGGGCCACCTCGCCGTCCACGCAGTCCAGCAGCAGGTAGAGCTGGACCGCGAGCACGCCGAGCACGGCACCCGGGACACCCGGCACCAGCAGGGCGGGGGCGGCGAGCACACCGAAGACGGTCATCACGTAGGTCAGCTGGTTGGGCGTGACCCTCGTGCCGACCAGGTGCCGGTCCACACGCAGCGACACCTCGCGCATGTAGAGCCGGCCGGCCCAGTGCTCACCGCTGCGCCGGTCCTTCACACCCGGGGGGTGGACGACCGGACGGAGTTCAGCTACTGACGGTTTTGGCATAGTCGGCGAATGCGTCCCTGATCGCGTCGGTGGAGAGGTCCAGGTGCTCCAGGATGGTGTAGCGCCCGGGGCGGGTCTGCGGCGCGTACTCCACCGCCTTGACGAACTCTTCGTCGGTGAAGCCGATCTCGCCGGGCAGCACCGGCAGGCCGTGCCGCCGCAGCACCTCGACGATGTACGCGGCCTGCTCGCGGGCGCCGCGCAGGTACATCGCGAAGGCCGCACCGAGTCCGCACTGCTCGCCGTGCGCGGCCGCGCGCTTGGGGTAGAGCAGGTCGAAGGCGTGGTTGATCTCGTGGCAGGCGCCCGAGGCGGGGCGGCTGTCACCGGCGACCGACATGGAGATGCCGGTCATCACCAGGCCCTCGGCGAGCACGGTGAGGAAGTCGTCGTCCCCGCAGCCGCCCGGGTGCCGCAGCACGGCCTCGCCGGACTGCCGGGCCATGGCGGCGGCCAGGCCGTCGATGTCCTCGCCGGTCTCCCGGTGGGACAGCTCCCAGTCGGCGACGGCGGAGATGTTGGAGATCACGTCCCCGACACCGGACCGTACGAAGCGCATCGGCGCCTCGCGGATCACGTCGAGGTCGATGACGATCGCGATCGGGTTCGGGACGCCGTACGAGCCGCGGCCCGCGTCGTTGTCCAGCGTGGCGACCGGCGAGCAGAGGCCGTCGTGCGAGAGGTTCGTGGCGACGGCGACCAGCGGGAGGCCGATCCGCGCCGCGGCGTACTTCGCACAGTCGATGATCTTGCCGCCGCCCATGCCGACGACCGCGTCGTAGCGCCCGGACTTCATGGCGTCCGCGAGCTTGATCGCCTCGTCGAGGGTGCCGCCGCCGACCTCGTACCAGTCGGCGCCGGGCAGCGCGGGGGCGAACCGGTCGCGGAGCGCCGCGCCTGATCCGCCGCTGATCGCGATGGCCAGCTTCCCGGAGGAGGAGATCCGCTGGTCGGCCAGGAGCCCCGCCAGGTCGTCCAGTGCCCCGGCGCTGATGTCGACGACGACCGGGGACGGAATGAGACGGGTCAGTACCGGCACGCGATCTCCCTGCCCTTGGCGAGGTCGTCGTGGTTGTCGATCTCGACCCACTGCACGTCGCCGATCGGGGCCACGTCGACCTGGAACCCGCGGTTCACCAGCTCCTGGTAGCCGTCCTCGTAGTAGAGCTGCGGGTCGCGCTCGAAGGTGGCCTTGAGCGCGTCGGCCAGCTCCTCGGCGGCCTCCGGCTCGATCAGGGTGACGCCGATGTACTCACCGGTGGCCTCGGCCGGGTCCATCAGCTTGGTGATCCGCTGCACGCCCTTGGCCGGGTCGGTGACGACCTTCATCTCCTCGTCGGCGAGCTGCTTCACCGTGTCGAGGGCGAGGATGATCTTCTGGCCCCTGCCGCGGGCGTCGAGGAGGGTCTTCTCGACGGAGACGGGGTGCACGGTGTCGCCGTTGGCGAGGATCGCGCCCTGCTTGATGACGTCCCGGGCGCACCACAGGGAGTAGGCGTTGTTCCACTCCTCGGCCTTGTCGTTGTCGACCAGGGTGATCTTGACGCCGTACTTCTTCTCCAGCGCCTCGCGGCGCTCGTACACGGCCTCCTTGCGGTAGCCGACGACGACCGCGACCTCGGTCAGTCCGACCTCGGCGAAGTTGCCCAGCGCGATGTCGAGGACCGTGGTGGCCTCCGCGCCGTCCTCTTCGGGGCCGACCGGCACCAGGGCCTTCGGAAGGGTGTCGGTGTAGGGGCGCAGACGCCGTCCGGCGCCGGCGGCCAGCACGAGGCCGATCATGCGGGTTCTCCTGTTTCGTCGTGTACGGCGGGTGCTCCGGAAGAGACCCAGAAACGGATGCTCTCGATGAGCACCGCCAGTGCCAGCACCGCTGCGAGAGCGGTCAGCACCATGGTGAAACCTGTGTCGTGAGTGACGGCTGCGGCGGCCGTGACGACCAGCACCCGTCCCTCGTGCCCGCCGATCGCCCGCACCAGCGCCCTCGGGGGCGCGCCGGTGCCGCCGCGGATGCGGTACACCGTGTCGTAGTGATGGTAGGCGACGGCCGCTACCAGCCCGAAAGCCGCCGGCAGGGCGCCGTTCACCTCCGAGCGGGCCGCCAGCACCAGGACGGTGCCGTACTCGGCGGCGCGGAACAGCGGCGGCACCAGCCAGTCCAGCGGGCCGCCGAGCGGGCGGGCGAGCGCGAGACCGGAGAACAGCGCGTAGCCGAGCGCCGCCAGGACGGGCCAGCCGCTGCCGTACGGGGTGAACGCCGCGACCGGGACCAGGAGCGCCGAGCCGAGCAGCGCTGCGGCGGGGGCACCGAACGACGCCGGGAGCCGCTTCGCGGGTCCGCGCAGGAGCCGGGCGGAGGCCTCGGCGAGCGGGCCCGGGCCGGCCAGCTCGGCGAGCGCCCGCTCGGCGCGCTCGGTGCGGGTCGCCCGCCGGGTGACGGAGCGGAGCAGCCGGCCCGCGGTGGTGTAGCAGGCGGCGAACGCACAGCCGATCAGCAGTGCGAGGAAGACCACGCGCGGAGTGGTGAGCGCGGTGAGCACGGCGATCATCGCCCAGCGCTCGCCGATGGGCAGCACGATCATGCGGCGCGCCCAGACCGTCCAGCCGACGCTGTCGAGCCGGTCGGAGAGGGCGGCGGTGGGGCTGGTGTTGGCGGTGGCGTCGTGGTTCGCCTCGTTGAAGGAGAAGTCCACGACGTGGCGGACGGTCTGCAGGACCATCGCGCCGAGCGCCAGCGCCCATACGTCGTCACCGCCGCCGCTGCCCATGCCGCCGGCGTTGGCCGCGCCGAGCGCGAGGCCCGCGTAGAACGCGTACTCCTTGGCACGGTCGAAGGTGGCGTCCAGCCAGGCGCCCATCGTCGAGTACTGGAGCGAGTAGCGCGCGAGCTGCCCGTCGGTGCAGTCGAGGACGAAGGACGCCAGGAGCAGCACACCGGCGGCGACGAAGCCGGGCCGGGTGCCGGTCGCCGCGCAGGCCGCCGCGATCAGCGCGGTGACCAGGGACGCGGTGGTGACCTGGTTGGGGGTGAGGCCGCGCCGGGCGCACCAGCGGGCGAGGTAGCGGCTGTACGGGCTGACGCAGTAGGTGGTGAAGAAGCCGTCCCGGGCCTTCACGGCGCTCCGCAGCCGGACCTGCTCGTCGTCGACCGCGGCGACGGCCGCGAGGGACGCGTCACGCTCGGCCGGGCCGGCGGCCACGGCGGCGACGAGCACCCCGAGGTCGGGGCGCTGGACCGGTTCACCCGCCGCCGTCATGGCGTCGGCGACGGCGTCCGGCAGGCTCTTCGGCGGGTGCGGCGCCCCGGTCGCGGCCGGGAGCGCGGCGAGCAGGGCCGGCCGGGCCTCCGGCTGGGCGGTGACGGCTCCCGGCACCGCAGCGGCGGGGAAGCGGGGGTCGGTCAGGGCCAGCCGCAGGGCGTGCCGGTGGGCGACGAGCCGCGGATCGACCAGGGCGACCCGTTCCCCCGCGGGGAGGCCGGCGATCCGTGCGGTGAGGTCGTCTTCCGCGGCGGTGTCCGGGGTGTGCACGGTGAAGCCGAGCGACCGCAGGTCGCCTTCGAGCTGCGACCCGGCGACCGGCGGACCGGTGAGGATTGCGGTCGGCAGACGAACTCACTCCTTGGCAGCTGACGTGGCCGCGCCGGGGCGGGGACGCGTCCTGGCAGCGGTCGTGACACGCCCCGGCTCCGGCCGGGCGGCGGCACGTCGGCAGAGGCTATCGGATCCCCGGAAGCGGGCGTTCATCGCCCGTTCACCACCGGATAAGGACGGGTACGGGGAGGGACGGCCGCAGGGGGTCCGTGGTGATCATCATGCGGGATACCCGGCCGTCGGCCCAAACCCCTGCTCCGGAGCCCCGGCGCGGAGGCCCTCGGCTCCGGCTCCGCGACGTCCCCGCGAACGTCCCCGCGGAATGGCGAATGTGCAGGTCAGAGCACATGACAACGGTGTTCAGTGCCGTGTTTGCGGATACCCCGGACCCGTAGTTCACTGTCACCGCGGCCGGGTCCCGCCGGTGCGCGCCGAGGACGAGGTGGAGGCGGCAGCCATGGGGGCAGGGCACGGTCACGGCCATTCGCACGGCTCGCCGCCCGGGGGCGGTACCGCCGCCGCGGCGCACCGCGGGCGGCTGCGGATCGCGCTCGGCCTGACCCTGACGGTGCTGGTCTCCCAGGCGGTCGGCGGCATCCTCACCGGTTCGCTCGCGCTGCTGACCGACGCGGGCCACATGGCCACGGACGCCGTCGGCATCTCGATGGCGCTGCTGGCCATCCACTTCGCCAACCGCCCCTCCGGCGTACAGCGCACCTTCGGCTTCGCCCGGGCCGAGATCCTGGCCGCGCTGGCGAACTGCCTGCTGCTGTTCGGCGTCGGCGGCTTCGTGCTGTACGAGGCCGTGCGGCGGCTGATCTCGCCGCCCGAGGTGGAGGCCGGGGCGGCTGTGGCGTTCGGCGCGCTCGGACTGGTGGCCAACACCGTCTCGCTGCTGCTGCTGATGCGCGGGCAGCGGGAGAGCCTCAACGTCCGGGGCGCGTTCCTGGAGGTGATGGCCGACACGCTCGGCTCGCTGGCGGTGATCGTCTCGGCCGCGGTGATCGTGCTCACGGGCTGGCAGCGCGCCGACCCGGCGGCCTCGCTGCTGATCGGGCTCATGATCGTGCCGCGGGCGTGGAAGCTGCTGCGGGAGGCGCTGGAGGTCCTGCTGGAGGCGGCACCGCGGGACGTCGACATGGAGTCCGTGCGGTCGCACATCCTGGCGCTGAACGGCGTCGAGGGCGTGCACGACCTGCATGTGTGGACCATCACCTCGGGGCTGCCCGTGCTCTCCGCGCACGTGGTGGTCAGCCAGGAGCTCTTCGACACCCTCGGTCACGAGAAGCTGCTGCACGAGCTGCAGGGCTGCCTCGGCCGGCATTTCGACGTCGAGCACTGCACCTTCCAGCTGGAGCCCGGCGGTCACGCGGAGCACGAGCTGGGGCTCTGCCACTGACGGCGCATCCCGCCACCGGCGGACCGACAACCTCCGCATTGCCGGTCCAACAGCCCTATAAGCATTCCATTCGGGTGTACGAGTACAGAGGTGTCCAAGCCGGATGCCCGCTCCGTGCGGCAGACTGGTCGGCCGAAGCCCAACCGAAGGATGGTCATGCCGATCACACCAGCCAGCACGGCGGACACCCCCGACCTCTCCGCCGCGGGGGGCGGCCGGACGGCGCCCGAGGGCGCCGCGGAGCCGGTCATGCTCGAACTGGTCGACGAGAACGGCACCACGATCGGCACCGCGGAGAAGCAGTCCGTGCATCTGCCGCCCGGCCGGCTGCACCGCGCGTTCTCGGTCTTCCTCTTCGACGCCGCCGGCCGGCTGCTGCTCCAGCGGCGGGCACTGGGGAAGTACCACTCCCCCGGTGTCTGGTCGAACACCTGTTGCGGTCATCCGTATCCGGACGAGTCGCCGTTCGCCGCGGCGGCCCGGCGCACCTCCGAGGAGCTGGGCGCCTCCCCGTCGCTGCTGTGCGAGGCGGGCACGGTCCGCTACAACCACCCCGATCCGGCGTCCGGGCTGGTGGAGCAGGAGTACAACCATCTGTTCGTGGGGCTGGTGCAGGCGGAGCTGCGGCCGGATCCGGACGAGGTCGGCGAGACGGCGTTCGTGACGGCCGGGGAGCTGGAGCGACGGCGGGAGGAGGGCCGGTTCTCGGTGTGGTTCACCACCGTTCTGGACGCCGCCCGCCCCGCCGTACGCGAACTGACGGGGCCGGCGGCGGGCTGGTAGCGGGCCTCAGCCGGGAGCCGCGGGGCCGCGCGGTCCGAAGGGCAGCGCGGCCCAGACGACCTTGCCGCCGCTCGCGGTGTGCTGGACGTCGCAGCTGCCGCCGGCCTCCCGCGTGACCGACTTCACCAGCAGGAGGCCCCGGCCGCCGGTGTTCTCCTCGTCGGTCACCAGCGCCTTCGGCCGGTAGGGGTGGCCGTCCTCGACGGCCACCCGCACCCAGCCGGCGCCGACCGAGACCTCCACCCCGATCTCCGGCGAGAGCAGCGCGGCGTGCTTGACCGCGTTGGTGACCAGTTCCGAGACGATCAGCAGCAGCCCGTGGAGGGTGTCCTCGTCGAGCGGCACCCCGCGGCGGGCCAGCAGGTCCCGCACGCCGTGCCGGGCCTGCGGGACGGAGGACTCCAGGGCGGGCGCGGTGAAGCGCCAGACTCCCTCGCAGAGGGGCGGGGCGGGGACCGCGGGCGGGGCGGGCACCCCGGCCGGGCCGCCGTTGCCGGTGTCCGGGTACGGCGGCGGAGCCACCGGCCCGTCCGTGACCGGCCTGCCGCCGGCCGTCGTCACCGGGTCTGGCGGGACACTCCCGCGGATCTCCATGCGCCGGCACCCACTCTCGACATTCGGCGCGACGACCACCGCTCTGTGGTCGCACCGGTGCCCCGGTGCGGCGGTTCGATCCGCGCTTCAGGACGAGTGTCGGGGAATGTACGGGTCCATCCCGACCGACTGGCCACAAGTGACCAGCTATCGACAGTTCTCGACTAATTCCGTCCGGGGACTGTGACGGTGCGATCACACTGAGATACCTGGTTGTACGTTCAAGAAACCTCTCCGGATAGCATCCGCGCCATGGTGCTCCCCTCCGCCGACGGCTCCGCCGAGTCCGCAGCCCCCGCCGGCGTCCCCGTCGGCACGTCCGCCGGAACAGCCGCCTCCGCGCACGGCCCCGCCGGTCCGGACGACGGCTCCCCCGGCAGCGTGCTGTGCCGGGTGGCCGAGGGCGTCGCGACGCTCACCCTGCACCGCCCGGCCAAGCGCAACGCCATGACCGCGGCCATGTGGCGGCGGCTGCCGGAACTGCTGGAGCGGCTGGCGGCCGACCCGGCCGTACGGGTCGTGCTGCTGACCGGTTCCGGCGGCACGTTCTGCGCGGGGGCGGACATCGGCGAGCTGGGAGCCCGGCTGGGCGACGGCGACGGCGGGCCGGGCGGGCCGCAGAGCCTCGCGGTGGCCGCGGAGGAGGCGCTCGCCGCCTTCCCCAAGCCCACGCTGGCCGTGATCCGCGGCTACTGCGTGGGCGGCGGCTGCCAGCTCGCCGCCGCCTGCGACCTGCGGTTCGCCGCCGAGGGCTCCTCCTTCGGGATCACCCCCGCCAGGCTCGGCATCGTCTATCCGCAGGGCTCGACCCGCCGGCTCACCTCGCTCGTCGGCCCGGCCACCGCCAAGTACCTGCTGTTCTCCGCGGAACTGATCGGCGCCGAACGGGCCCTGCGCACCGGTCTGATCGACGAACTGCTGCCCGGCGGGGAACTCGACGGGCGGGTGGCCGAGTTCGCCCGCGTGCTGGCCTCCCGGTCACTGCTCACCCAGAGGGCCGCCAAGGAGTTCGCGGACGGCACCGCGGCCCCGGACCGGGCGGCCCACTGGGCGGAGCAGGCACGCACCGGCGGCGACACCGCCGAGGGTGTCACCGCTTTTCTGGAGCGCCGCGCGCCGCGCTTCACCTGGTCGGGCTGACCGGCGCGGGAAGGGCCCCACCCCGGTCACCGCACCGCTCACGCCGGCCGTCCCCCGGCAGCGTCCGGGGACGGCCGCGGCCGGGAACGCCTCCGCCCGGCGACCGGTCCGCGCCGCCGCCGTACGAGCCGCCCCGCCGGCCGTCCCGCGAACCGCCCCGCGTCACTGCCCGAGGACGGCCTCGCGCCGGTCGCGCAGCGCCGCCAGGACCTCCGGGGGCGCGGTCCGGGGTGAGCCCGCGTCGTAGGGCGGGCGGGGGTCGTATTCGATGCCGAGCTGGATCGACCGGGCCACGGTGTCCCCCGCGATCCGGCCGGCCAGCATCAGCGCCATGTCGATCCCGGCGGACACCCCGGCCGCCGTGACGTACTTCCCGTCGGTGACGTGCCGTTCGCTCACCGGCCGGGCGCCGTGTTCCGCGAGCCGTTCCAAGGCACCCCAGTGCGTGGTGGCGCGGCGGCCCTCGAGCAGCCCGGCCGCGGCGAGCACCAGCGAACCCGTGCAGACGCTGGTCGTCCAGTCGGTGCGGGTGTCCGCCTCGCGGAGCCACTCGTGCACGGGGCCGTCCTCCATCAGGGCGTTCTGCCCGGGACCACCCGGTACGAGCACCAGGTCCGGGTGCGGCACCTCGTGGAGCGCCGCGTCCGCGACCAGGGCGAGACTGCCGCGGTCGCCCCGCACGGGGCCGGGGCGCTCGGCGACGAAGACGACCTCGGCGCCGGGGAGCCGGGACAGCACCTCGTAGGGGCCGACGGCGTCCAGGGTGGTGAGGCGGTCGAAGAGCAGGACGGCTGTCTGCACGGGTGGTTCCTTCCGGTGGATGGAGGGATGGAGGGAGGGAGGGAGGGAGAGGGGAGGGGAGGGAGGTAGGGGAGGAGGTGAAGGGCGCCGGGCGGGAGAGGTCGTCCCGCCGGGCGGGAGGGGGGACTGCGCGTGCGGGCGGGCCGGGAAGGCGCTCAGCCCCCGCTCACGGGAGCCGGAACCGGATCCGGTGCGTGGGCCGGTGCCTGGGCCCGGACCTGTGCCGCAGCCCCGGCCGGAACGGCTGTCGGGGCGGCCGGGCGGAAGCGGCGGCGGTACTCGGCCGGCGAGCAGGCGAGCGCGCGGACGAAGGCGCGGCGCATGGCCTCCGGGGTGCCGTAGCCGCAGGCCCGCGCGACCTCCTCGACGCCCCGCACCGTGTCCTCCAGCATCCGCCGGGCGGCCTCCAGGCGGACCTGGTCCACGTACCGGCCGGGCGGCACCCCGACCTCGTCGCGGAAGGCGCGGGCGAAGTGGCGCGGGGACAGCCCCGCGTGGCGGGCCAGGGTCTCGACGGAGAGATCGGCCCGCGGGTTCTCGGCGATACGGCGCTGCACCTCGCGCAGCGGGTCGCGCTCGGCGGTCTGCGCGGCCAACTGGGCGCTGAACTGCGTCTGGTTGCCCGGCCGGCGCAGAAAGACCACCAGGTGCCGGGCGACGGTCAGCGCGACGTCCCGGCCGCAGTCCTCCTCGACCAGCGCCAGCGCCAGATCGATGCCCGCGGTGACACCGGCCGAGGTGGCGACGTCACCGTCCCGGACGAAGATCGGTGCCGGGTCGACGTCCACCTCCGGGAAGCGCCGGGCGAGCGTGTCGCACATGCTCCAGTGGGTCGTCGCGCGGCGCCCGTCGAGCAGGCCGGCCTCGGCGAGCAGGAACGCCCCGGTGCACACCGACACCACGCGCCGGGCGCGCGGCCCGGTCCGCCGCAGCCGGTCGACCAGGCGCGGGTCGGGCGTGCGGGTACCGGGACCGCCGGGCACGAGCAGGGTGTCCGGTGCCGCCCCGCCGGTGCCCGCCCCGCCCGTGCCCGCCCCGCCGGTAACCGCCCCGTCCGTGACCGTCCCGCCCGTGCCCGCCTCGTCGGCGAACGCCTCGTCCGGCACGATGCGCAGTCCGCTGCTCGTGGTCACGGGGGCTCCGTCGAGCGAGGCCGTGCGGACCCGGTACGCGCCGGGGCCGCCGCACACCCGGGCCGCGCCGGTGAAGACCTCCAGCGGGCCGGTGACATCGAGGCTCTGGACGCCGTCGAAGAGGACGACCAGCACGGTGGGGTGCGTCATGCCCTTCATCGTCGCGCCCCGCCCCGGCGGCAGCAATGACGCGTTCCCCACCTTTCCTGCCGTACGGAGACGGGCTTCACGCGTACGGGCCCGCCGCGGCCGTGCCGCCACCGGTCCGGCGCCGGTCCGGGTCCGGTCCGGGTCCGGGTCCTGGCCGGGTCCGGTCCGGGTCCGGTGCCGTCTTCCCGCGATTCATTACCGGCAGGTAGCGTGCCCGCATGACGACCGATTCCCTCCCCGAGCGGGCCGGCCGGCGCTGCCACAACGCCGTGAACCCGCTGCACTCCGCGCTCTACTTCTCCCCCGAGTTCACCCGGGACTTCGCGGAGGCCGGCCTCGACGGCTTCGCCCCGGCCTACTTCGCCGCCCGGTCCGCGCCCATGGGCGCGGTCGGCCCGGGCACGGTCACGGCCACGTTCTACGTCTTCAAGCACGAACTGATCGCCCGGCACGTGCCCGGGGTGTGGGAGAAGGCCTCGCCGCGGGACGTGCTCGGCATACGGCTGCGGGCCGTGGACCGCATGCTCCGGCGGCTGCTCGGCGACGCGGCCGTCGAGTCACCGGAGATGGCGGAGGCCGCCGCCCTCGCGCAGCGGGCGGCGGAGGCGTGCGGCCGCCACTCCCGCCCGCTCTACGCCTCGCAGGCCGACCTGCCGGTGCCCGGCGAACCGCACCTCGCCTTCTGGCACGCGGCGACCCTGCTCCGCGAACACCGCGGCGACGGCCACGTCTCCGTACTCGCGGACGCCGAACTCGACCCGCTGGAAGCGCTGGTCAGCCACAGTGCCAGCGGTAAGGGCATGACCCCGAAGTGGATGCTGCAGACCCGCGGCTGGACCGAGGACGAGTGGCACGCGGCGCAGGACCGGCTGCGGGCACGCGGGCTGCTGGACGCGGACGGCGAGCTGACCGAGGCCGGCACGGAGCTGCGCAAGCGGCTGGAGACGGAGACGGACCGGCTCGACCGGGCCCCGTACGAGCACCTCGGGGCGGCCGGGGTCCAGCGGCTGACGGAGCTGGCGGGCGGCTGGGCCATGACGGCGTTCGAGGCCGGGGCGTTCCCGTCCGACCTCTTCGGCAAGGGCTGACCGGCCCGGCTCCGCCGGGGTCGCGGCGCCGGATCCCGCCGGACGGCGAGGCCGGGCGCCGAGGGCGGGTGCCGCCGTTGTCACGGGCCGGGCCCCGGTGTGACGGGCCGGGCCCCGCTCCGGACGCAGCGGGCGCCCGGGGCGGTCCGGCGCGGGACGGTGCGGCCCGGGGCGGGACAGTGCGGTCCGGCGCGGGGCAGTGCGGCCCGGGGCGGGACGACCGCGGATGTTTGCGCGGGCGGTGGGCGGCAAACCGATGCGCACGGCCGGTCGGCCGGCGGGCCCACGGCCCGCCCCGCCGCCGGCGACGCAACTGCTCAGGAGGTACTCGTGTTCCGTGCCATCGCAGACGCTCTCCGCGCGGTCGGCGGAGCCCTCGCCACCGTCGTGTCGCTGCCCTTCCGGCTCGTCGCCAAGCTGTTCGGCGGCGCCTCCCGGAGCACCCGCCGGGTCTGACGCGCCCTCCGGCCCGCCGGGCCCGGCCCGGCGGTGGGGCGCGGCCCCGCCGGCCGGTGCCCTGCCCGCCGGTGTCCTGCCCGCCGGTGTCCGCCCGGGGGTGTCCGCCTGTCGGCGGAACGCCTGTCGGTGCGGCCTGCCACAATGCAGGCTCCAGCACGACGACAAGGCGGAACGGAATCGTGACGACGTCGATTGAGGGCAGGATCGCCGAGGAGCTCGGCGTACGGGAGCGGCAGGTGAAGGCGGCCGTCGAGCTGCTCGACGGCGGTTCGACCGTCCCGTTCATCGCGCGCTACCGCAAGGAAGCGACCGAGATGCTCGACGACGCGCAGCTGCGCGCCCTCGAGGAGCGGCTGCGCTATCTGCGGGAGCTGGAGGAGCGGCGGACCTCCGTCCTGGAGTCCGTCCGGGCCCAGGGCAAGCTCGATGCCGAGCTGGAGGCCCGGATCCGGGCGGCCGACTCCAAGGCGCGCCTGGAGGACATCTATCTGCCCTTCAAGCCCAAGCGGCGGACGAAGGCCCAGATCGCCCGGGAGGCCGGACTGGAGCCGCTGGCCGACGGCCTGCTGGCCGACCCCTCGGTCGAGCCGCAGGCCGCGGCGGCGGCCTTCGTCGATCCGGAGAAGGGCGTCGCCGACGCGGCAGCCGCCCTGGAGGGCGCCCGCGCCGTCCTGACCGAGCGCATCGGCGAGGATGCCGACCTCATCGGCGAGCTGCGCGAGCGCATGTGGAGCCGGGGCCGGCTGACCGCGAAGGTCCGCGAGGGCAAGGAGGAGGCGGGCGCCAAGTTCGCCGACTACTTCGACTTCTCCGAGGGCTTCACGGAGCTGCCGTCGCACCGGGTGCTGGCCGCGTTCCGGGGCGAGAAGGAAGAGGTTCTCGACCTGGTCCTGGACCCCGGCGAGCCGGACGCCCCCGGCTCGGGCCCCACCCCGTACGAGAGTTCGATCGCGCACCGCTTCGGCATCGCGGACCGCGGCCGCCCGGGCGACAAGTGGCTCGCGGACACCGTCCGCTGGGCCTGGCGCACCCGGGTGCTGGTCCATCTCGGCATCGATCTGCGGCTGCGGCTGCGGCAGGCCGCCGAGGACGACGCGGTGCGCGTCTTCGCCGCGAATCTGCGCGACCTGCTGCTGGCCGCACCGGCGGGCACCCGCGCGACGATGGGTCTCGACCCCGGCTTCCGCACGGGTGTCAAGGTCGCCGTCGTCGACGCCACGGGCAAGGTCGCCGCGACCGAGACCGTCTACCCGCACGTCCCGCAGCAGAAGTGGGACGCGTCGCTGGCGACGCTCGCCCGGCTGGCCCGGGAGCACGACGTCGAGCTGATCGCCATCGGCAACGGCACCGCCTCGCGCGAGACCGACAAGCTCGCGGCGGACCTCATCGCCCGCGAGCCGGGGCTGAAGCTGACGAAGGTGATGGTCTCCGAGGCCGGCGCCTCGGTGTACTCCGCCTCCGCCTTCGCCTCCCAGGAGCTGCCGGAGCTGGACGTGTCGCTGCGCGGCGCCGTCTCCATCGCCCGCCGCCTCCAGGACCCGCTGGCCGAGCTGGTGAAGATCGACCCCAAGTCCATCGGGGTCGGCCAGTACCAGCACGACCTCTCCGAGGTGAAGCTGTCGCGTTCGCTCGACGCGGTCGTCGAGGACTGCGTGAACGGCGTCGGCGTGGACGTCAACACCGCCTCCGCGCCACTGCTGAGCCGGGTCTCCGGCATCGGCTCCGGGCTCGCGGAGAACATCGTCGCGCACCGCGACGCGAACGGCCCGTTCCGCAGCCGGAAGGCCCTCAAGGAGGTCTCCCGGCTCGGCCCCAAGGCGTACGAGCAGTGCGCGGGCTTCCTGCGCATCCGTGACGGCGAGGACCCGCTGGACGCGTCGAGCGTGCACCCGGAGGCGTATCCGGTGGTGCGGCGGATGACGGCCGCGGCCGGCACCGACACGCTCATCGGCAACACTGCGGTGCTGCGCAAGCTGCGGCCGGAGGAGTTCACGGACGCATCGTTCGGCCTGCCGACCGTCACCGACATCCTCAAGGAGCTGGAGAAGCCGGGCCGCGACCCGCGGCCGGCGTTCCGGACCGCCGCCTTCAAGGAGGGCGTGGAGAAGATCGGCGACCTGACGCCCGGCATGCTGCTGGAGGGCGTCGTCACCAACGTGGCGGCGTTCGGGGCGTTCGTGGACGTCGGGGTGCACCAGGACGGTCTGGTCCATGTCTCCGCGATGTCGAAGAACTTCGTGAAGGACCCGCGGGACGTGGTGAAGCCGGGGGACATCGTCCGGGTGAAGGTGCTGGACGTCGACGTGCCGCGGAAGCGGATCTCCCTGACGCTGCGGCTGGACGACGAGATCACGCCGTCCGGCGAGGACGGGGGCGGCTCCCGGGGAGCGCGGCGCTCGGCGCAGCCGGTCCGGCAGGGCGGCGGCCGCGAGGGCGACCGGGACCGCAGGCAGGGCGACAGGGACGGGAAGCAGGGCGACAGGAACGGCAGGCAGGGCGGCGGCCGGGGCGGATCCTCCGGAGGCGGCCGGGGCGGCCGGGGCGGCGGTCGCGACGCGGCTCCGGCGAACGGCGCCATGGCCGACGCGCTGCGCCGCGCGGGGCTGGCCGGGCCGGAGGGCCGCGGCCGCTGAGGCGTCCCCCCGCTTCAGCGCGGGGGCCGATGTGCTCACGTTCACGGGACCGATGCGGCCGGCATCCGCGTACGCGCGTGTGCCGGCCGCATCCGCATCCGCGTTCGCGCGCGTGTGCCGCCCGCATCCGCGTGCACGCGCGGGTGCCAGCCGTATCCGGAATGCACGCGCCGGTGCCGGCCGCCCGGCATGCACCCCACAGCGCCCGGGCAGGTGTCCCGCGCGTACGGCGCGGACACCGGCCCCTGCCCGGACACCGGACAGGGGCGGGACGGCCGCGTCAGCACACCGCGGCTCCCGCGTCCGACAGCCGCCTCCGCACCCCCCGTCCGTGCACGCGTCGGTGCCTCCCGTCCTCCGGGCCCTCGCCCCGGCGCTGTCGGCCCCGCCCCCGTTGTTTTTTCGCGGTCCTGCAAGAGGACCGCTGGCCTCCGGGCCCGGACCACGACCCCGGCGCTCTCGGCCCCGGCCGCCACGCCAATCCAGCTCGGGCCCGGACCACGCCCCCGGCACACTCGGGCCCCGGCCGCCACCCCGGTGCAACTCGGACCCGGACCGCCACCCCGATGCAAACTCGGGCCCGGACCACGGCCCGAGCCCACTCCCCCCACCCCCGGCCCGGCGCCTCCGCACGCCCCCGGCCCGGTGCCTCCGCACGCCCCCCGGCCCGGTGCCTCCGCGCGCCGCGCCCCGGTCCAAGCTCTCGCCCCGGGCACTCAGGCATTCGGGCATTCGGGCACTCGGACACCCGGGCCCGAGCCGCCGTGTCGGCGCGCTCCCGCCGGGGCCGTCGCCTCCGCGCACCCTGGGTCCGCCCGTCCGCCACCGGGGACTTAGCGTGGAGTCATGCCTGAAACTGTCGACACCACTGTCACCCCGGAGCCCGCCGCGCGGACGGTGGCCAAGGGCAGAGCCGGTGCCGCCGCCCTGGTCGTCGCCAGTGCGCTGTCCCTCCAGTTCGGCGCGGCCGTGGCCGCGCTGCTGTTCCCGCGGGCCGGTGCTCTGGGCGTGGTGACGCTGCGGCTGACGCTGGCCGCGCTGGTGCTGATGGTGGTGTGCCGCCCCCGGCTGCGCGGCCACAGCCGGGCGGACTGGGGCCTGGTGGTGGCGTTCGGGCTGGCGCTCGGCGGCATGAACACCCTCTTCTACCAGGCGATCGAACGGATCCCGCTGGGCGCCGCCGTCACCCTGGAGGTGCTGGGGCCGCTGGTGCTGTCGGTGGTGGCGTCCCGGCGCGCCGCCGCCTGGCTGTGGGCCGCCCTGGCCCTCGGCGGGGTGCTGCTGCTCGGCCGGGGCGGTTTCGACGAGCTGAACGCCGCGGGAGTCGCGTACGCACTCGGGGCGGCGGCGATGTGGGCCGCGTACATCCTGCTGTCCGCGCGCACGGGCCGCCGCTTCCCGAGGACGGACGGCCTCGCCCTGGCCCTGGTTGTCGCGGCGGCCATGACACTGCCGCTGGGTGTGCTGAGCGCCGGTCCGGCCCTGCTGGATCCGGTGACGCTGGGTCTGGGCGCGGTGGTCGCCCTGATGTCGTCCGTGCTGCCGTACAGCCTCGAACTGGCCTCGCTGCGCCGGCTGCCCGCCGCGACGTTCGCGGTGCTGATGAGCCTGGAGCCGGCCGTCGCCGCGCTGGCGGGGCTCCTCGTGCTCGGCCAGCCGCTGTCGCTCGTCGCGGCGGCCGCCATCCTGCTGGTCGTCGCGGCCAGCATCGGTGCCGTGCTGACCCCGCCGGTACGGCGCACCCCGCCGGTCACCGCTCCGTGACCGCGCTCACAGCTCCGCGACGCGCCCGCCGTCGACCGTGAGCCGCCGGTTGACCTGCACCGCGTCGAGCATCCTGCGGTCGTGCGTCACCAGCAGCAGCGTGCCGTTGTAGGAGGCGAGGGCCGCCTCGAGCTGTTCGATGGCGGGCAGGTCGAGATGGTTGGTCGGCTCGTCCAGGACCAGCAGGTTGACGCCCTTGCCCTGGAGCAGCGCGAGGGCCGCCCGGGTCCGCTCCCCCGGCGAGAGGGTGGTCGCGGGACGCAGGACGTGGTCGGCGCCGAGCCCGAACTTCGCGAGCAGCGTCCGGGCCTCCGCGGGGTCCATCTCCGGCGCGGCGGCGCGGAAGGTCTCCAGCAGCGGGTCGGGGCTCTCCCGCGCGAAGAGCCGGCCGCGGGCCTGGTCGACCTCGCCGACGACGACGCCCGGTCCGAGGGCGCTGTGCCCGGCGTCCAGCGGCAGCCGGCCGAGCAGCGCCGCGAGGAGGGTGGTCTTGCCGGAGCCGTTGGCGCCCGTGACGGCCACCCGGTCGGCCCAGTCGATCTGGAGGTCGACGGGGCCGAAGCGGAAGCCGCCGCGCCGGGCCTCGGCCGCGCGCAGGGTCGCCACGACCGCGCCGGAACGGGGCGCGGCGGCGATCTCCATCCGCAGCTCCCACTCCTTGCGGGGCTCCTCCACGACGTCCAGCCGCTCGATGAGCCGTTCCGTCTGACGGGCCTTCGCCGCCTGCTTCTCGGTGGCCTCGACCCGGGCGTTGCGGCCGATCTTGTCGTTGTCGCTCATCTTGCGGCGCGCGTTGCGGACGCCCTTCTCCATCCAGTTGCGCTGGGTTCGGGCGCGCGCCTCCAGCCCGGCGCGCTGGCCGGCGTACTCCTCGTACGCCTCCCGGGCGCGGCGGCGGGCGGTCTCCCGTTCCTCCAGATAGGCGGTGTAACCACCGCCGTAGAGCCGGATCTGCTGCTGGACCAGGTCGAGTTCGAGGACCTTGGTGACGGTGCGGGCCAGGAACTCCCGGTCGTGGCTGACGACGACGGTGCCCGCCCGCAGGCCGGAGACGAAGGTCTCCAGCCGTCCGAGGCCGTCCAGGTCGAGGTCGTTGGTCGGCTCGTCGAGCAGGAAGATGTCGTAGCGGCTGAGCAGCAGTGACGCCAGTCCCGCGCGGGCGGCCTGGCCTCCGGAGAGGGTGGTCATGGGCTGGTCGGGGCCGATGCCGAGGCCGAGGGACGCGGTCACGCTCTCGGCACGCTCGTCGAGGTCGGCGGCGCCGAGGGAGAGCCAGCGTTCCAGGGCGTCGGCGTAGGCGTCGTCGGCGCCGGGAAGGCCGTCGGCGAGGGCCTGGGCGGCGGTGTCCAGCACGGTCTGCGCGTCGGTCACCCCGGTGCGGCGGGCGAGGAAGCCGCGCACCGTCTCGCCGGGGCGGCGCTCCGGTTCCTGCGGGAGATGGCCGACGGTCGCGGTGGGCGGGCTGAGCCGTACCTGCCCCTCCTCGGCGGTGTCGAGACCGGCGAGGAGCCGCAGCAGGGTGGACTTGCCCGCGCCGTTGACGCCGACCAGGCCGATCACGTCTCCCGGGGCGACGACGAGGTCGAGCCCGGAGAAGAGGGCGCGCTCACCGTGGCCGGCGGCGAGGTTCTTGGCGACGAGGGTGGCGTTCATGAGACCGCTGATTCTAGGTGTCCGTACGCCGGGGCCCCAAGGTGTTTCCCACCGGGCGGCGGCGGGCGGGTGTCCGGGCCGCCGGACGGCGGAGCGGCCCTGAACGGGGGCACCGCTCCGCCGCCCGGGCCGCCGGGCGGTGTGCGGGGTCCCGGACATGCCGCGGGGCGCGGTACGACGTTCCGCACCGCGCCCCGACCGGGTGTGTCCGGCCTCTTCGGCTACTTCTTGCCGACCGGCTCGCCGGACGGGCTGCCGGCGGAGCCACCGCTGCCGTTGGACCCGTTCGAGCCGTCCGTCCCGTCCGTGCCGGGACCGATCCGGATCTCGAAGTCGCCGCCGTACTTCTCGTGGCCCGCGATGACGGCCGTCTCGACGGCCTCCTCGCCCTTCTCGCCACGGACGATGAGCGGGTCGCGGCGCAGGTCGCGCATCATCGCCACACACATACCGATCATGACGATCGTGAACGGCGCGGCCACGAGGATGGTCAGATTCTGGAGTCCGTCGAGAGCACTGCTCCCGCCGCCGCCGACCAGCAGCATGATGGCCGCGACGGCTCCGGTGACCACACCCCAGAAGACGACGACCGGGCGCGTCGGCTCGATCGACCCCTTCTGCGACAGGGTGCCCATGACGACGGACGCGGCGTCCGCGCCGGACACGAAGAAGATGCCGACGAGCACCATCACGAGCAGGCTCATCGCGGTCGCGATGGGGAACTCGCGCAGCACCCCGAAGAGCTGCCCCTCGGGGGTCGACTCGTCACCGAGCCGGCCCGCCTCCTGGAGGTGCATACCGGCACCGCCGAAGATCGCGAACCAGATCAGGCTGACGGTGCTGGGCACCAGGATCACGCCGCCGATGAACTGCCGGATGGTGCGTCCGCGGCTGATGCGGGCGATGAACATGCCGACGAACGGCGTCCAGGAGATCCACCAGGCCCAGTAGAAGACCGTCCAGCCGGACAGCCAGTCGGCGACGCCCTCACCACTGCTGGCCTCCGTACGGGCGGCCATCGTCGGCAGGTCGCCGATGAAGGAGCCGATGGACGTCGGCAGCAGGTCGAGGACCAGGATGGTCGGCCCGGCGATGAACACGAACAGCGCCAGGATCAGCGCCAGCACCATGTTGATGTTGGACAGCCACTGGATGCCCTTGGCCACACCGGACACGGCGGAGGCGATGAACGCCACGGTCAGGACGGCGATGATCGTGACGAGCAGACCGGTGCCGACCTTGCCCATCCAGCCCAGCTCGGTGATGCCCGTGCCGATCTGGAGGGCGCCGATGCCGAGCGAGGCGGCGGAGCCGAAGAGGGTGGCGAAGATGGCCAGGATGTCGATGGCCTTGCCGACCCAGCCGTTGGCGTGCTTGCTCCCTATCAGCGGCTTGAAGACCGAGCTGATCAGCTGCTTGCGCCCGCGCCGGAAGGTGCTGTACGCGATGGCCAGACCCACGACGGCGTAGATCGCCCAGGGGTGCAGCGTCCAGTGGAAGAGCGTGGTGGCCATGGCGGTTTCCATGGCCTGCGCGGCGTCGGCGGGGTCGGTGCCGGGCGGCGGGGTGGTGAAGTGCGACAGCGGCTCGCTGACACCGAAGAACATCAGCCCGATGCCCATGCCGGCGCTGAACATCATCGCGACCCAGGACACGGTGCGGAACTCGGGCTGCTCGCCCTCGGTGCCCAGAGTGATCTTTCCGTAGCGGCTGACCGCCAGCCAGAGCGCGAAGACGACGAAGCCCGAGGCGGCCAGGACGAAGAACCAGCCGCCGTTGTGCATCAGCCCGCCGAGCATCGAACCGGACACCCGTTCGAGGGTGTCGGTCGCGAGAGCGCCCCAGACGACGAACGCCAGCGTGAAGCCGGCGGCGACACCGAAGACCACACGGTCGGTCCGCGGGCGGCTGGTGAGATGCGGGCTGCCCGGCAAGTCGGCGACCACGAGGTCGACCGGGTCGCCTCTGCCGCCGGTATTTTCTTGTTTCTCCGACACGCGTAGACCTTTCGTTCCAGGGTAATGCGGTAGACCGCTACCCTTTACCACTGATCTCACGCACACAAATCGCGGCGCGACAGCATTGAGATCACACCTTTGCCTTCCCGGTGCCGCGCGTCACCGCGGGTCAGCAGTGCCGTACGGGCTGTGCCCGGACCAGGTGATGGGCCGCCCGCCCGTCCAGCAGCAGCGGGACCAGCCGGCGCAGTGACTGGCGCAGCGGGACGAAGGCCCCGCCGGCGCCGTCCTCCCGGGCGTGCACGCCGTGCAGTTCCAGCTCGTCGCCCACGTCCGCGTACTGGCCCGGGGTGAGCCGGTAGCCGCACGGCGGGTCGGCCAGGACCTCGTCCGGCTCGGCGGGGTCGTTGTCGGCGCCGCCGAGGCGTACGGGGCCGCGGTCGGCGTATCCGGCGAGGCGGGCCGCCGTCGTGGCGGCCTCCGTCCGGGCGCGCCGCCGGTCCGTGTAGTCGAACATCCCGCCCAGGGCGGCGAGCTGCGCGTCCACCCGGCGCCGGTTGTTGAGGGCGGGGTCGGCCTGCTCCTCCCCGGTGAGCGGATCGGTGCGGGTCTCGGCCAGCAGGCCGACGGAGTGCTTCACACCCGCGGCGTTGCGCAGGATGCGTTCCTGGCCGTCGCCCGCCACCTGCTCGACGGGCTCCCCGGTCTCCGGGTCGGTCCAGATGCCGTAGACGCCGGTGCTGAATCCGGCTTCCTCGGCGTGCGGGCGGACGAAGCGCTCGGACAGGGTGTGTGCCTCGTGGTGCACGGCGTCGCCGGTGTTGAGGTTGCGCGGCCACAGCGACAGCAGGTCCTTCTGGTAGTACGGCGGGGTGGCGCCGTACTCGTGCAGGTCGTGGACGACGTCGGGGCGGTGGTCGCGGAGGACGGCGGCGACGGCACGGGCCTCGGCGGTGGCCAGGGCCATGTGGTCCCGGTTGATGTCCACGCCGTCCGCGTTGCCCCGGGTGTCCGCGGCCCGGCCGTCGGGGTTGGCGGTGGGCACCACCAGGACGCTGGTCCGGCTCAGGAAGCGGCGGGTCTCCGCGTCCCGCGCGTAGGCGAGGTCACGGACCGTGGTCAGGCAGGCCTCGCGGCCGGAGGGCTCGTCGCCGTGCTGCGAGCAGAGCAGCAGCACGGTGTTGCCGCGGGCGGTCCGCCCGGCCGTGGGCGGCGCGTCGGCCCCGATCCGTGCGAGCTGGAGCGGCCTGCCCCGGGCCGTGGTGCCGATGCGGTCGACGGCGGCGCGGTCGCTGTCGCGGTCGATCCGGGCGAGCAGGGCCTGCTCCTCGTCCTGCCCGGTCCACCGGGCGCCGCCGGATTCCTCGAAACCGGTGCGGGGCGGCTGCGGCGCGGCACCTCCCGCGTGCGCGGGGGCGGCGGCGAGCGGGACGACGAGTGCCGCGCCGAGCGCGCCGAGGACGAGTGCGCGGGATGTCACGGGCTGGTACCTCCCAGGGGTAAGGGGTGCGGCGGGGTGCCGGGCACGCCCGGTGCCCCGCCGGCATGGGACCACGGCCGGACGCTACCGCCGGTGACTTTCGCGCAGAAGAGGGCGAGTTGTGGGCTGTTCGGGCAGATGTGCGCAGGGCCTGTGACGGACCCATGCCGCCGCGCGCCGGCCGGGCGGCGGGCGCCGGTCCCGGAGCGGGACGCGGAAGCCGGACGGACCGGTTGATCCGGGAGCTTTCACAACGGTGGTGAGACAGCAATACTGTTGAACGCGGGGCGCGGGGACCGTGCGCGCGCACAGGAGAGCGAGGGGTGGCGGATGAGCCAGGAGCTGACCGAACACGGCCTGACGGTCGACGAGCTGGCCGCTCGCGCGGGGGTGACCGTCCGCACGATCCGCTTCTACAGCACCCGGGGTCTGCTGCCGCCCCCCGAGATCGGGCCGCGCCGGGTCGGGCTCTACGGCCAGGAGCACCTGTCCCGGCTGGCGCTCATCGAGGAGCTCCAGCACCACGGCATGACGCTGGCCGCCATCGAGCGCTATCTCCAGCAGTTGCCCGACGACCTCAGCCCGCAGGACCTGGCGATCCACCGCGGTGTGGTCGCGGCCTGGTCGCCGGACTCCGCCGAGGAGGCCACCCGGCTCCAGCTCGAGCGGCGGGCGGGCCGGCCGCTGGACGAGGAGGACCTCGACCGGCTCGCCGCGATGGACGTGCTGATACGGACCGAGGATCCCGAAGTCTTCCGGGTCGACCCCGGGCTGCTCCACCTCGGGGTGCGGCTGCTGGAGGTGCCCATCGCGCTGGAGACGATCCTCGCGGCCCGCGCGGTCGTCACGGAACACACCCGCGAGGCGGCCCGGGAACTCAGCCGGCTGTTCCGGGACGAGGTGTGGGAGCCGTACCGGGAACAGGAGAAGGACCCGGAGCGGGTCGAGTCGATGCGGTCGCTGTCGGCGCACATGCAGCCGATGGTGGTGCAGGCCCTGGTGACGGCCTTCCAGCGGTCGATGCGGGAGGAGCTGCGGGGGGCGTTCCCGGAGGGCTGAGCCGCGCCCCGCGGCCGGGCGGGCGAGCGCGGCGGGCGAAACCGGCGGCCGGACGGGCGCTGCGGCGGCCTGCGCGCGCGGACGGACGCGGACGGACGCGGGGCGCCGGAACGGCGCCGGGTCCGTGGAGGATTCGGGTCCGCGGAGGATCCCCGTCCGTGGAGGATCCCCGTCCGTGGAGCATCCCCGTCCGTATCCATTCGATCACGGATGGGATGTTCTCCGGTGGCGGGCCGGGGCCGGAGGGCATGCTGCTCGTGGTCGGCGCGAGCGGCAGCGGCGACCGGGGCCGCGGTGACAAAACGGGGGGCATGTGCCGGATCAGCTGGTCGGACTGCGCGGCCGCGAGCCCGTACTGCAACTGGTCCGTGACTGCCTCGCCCTGCCGCCGGACGCCGACCGGCCGGTCACCGTGCTCCTCGGGCCGAGCGGGATCGGCGCCACCGACCTGCACGCCGGGATCAAGGAGCAGCTGGCGCCGGAAGTCCCGTGCGCCTACCTCAACTTCCTCCGCGCCGACGCCGGCGGCGGGCTGCCGCTGCGGACCGTTCTCGCGGGCGTCCTCCGGGAACTCGGCCGGAAGATGCGGGACTTCTCCGAGCCGGCCTTCCCCCGGCTCCTCGTCGGCCTGATCGCCACCGAGGCCCCGCTGGACAGCCACCACCGCCCGCAGGACCGGCGCAGTGTGTCCAAGCTCGTCCGGGACAGGCTCCGGGGACCGCAGGGACAGGGGCGCTACGACAGCCTGCTCGGCCCGGTCACCGAAGTCATGGGGGGCCTGTTCGGCGCCCCGCCCGGCGTGTCCGAGGCCACCCGGGAGGTGCTGTCCGCCGTGGCCCCCCGCCCCGGCCGGATTCCGCGGCGGCTGCTCGCCCGGGGCATCGCCTGGTACGGCGGCGGCCGGGTGCCGCCCAGTGAGGAGCCGGCCGACGCGCTGCTGGACCTCAACTCCTGGCAGCACGGCACGGGCGGGCAGGTCAAGGGCCCGGAGGACGTCGAGCGGGTGCTGCTCCGGGCCTTCCTCGCCGACCTGCGGGACCATGCCAGGGGCCTGCTGCACCACCGCTCCTTCCTGCTCCTGCTGGACAACTGCCACACCGAGGCCGGGCGGAAGTTCCTCCGGATGCTGCTGGAGCTGCGCCACGAGGACCAGGTGAACCGGCAGGGCTGCGACCCGCTCGTCACCGTGGCCAGCGTGCACCGGTGGCTGGACGAGTGGGGCCCGTACACCGGTGCCCAGTGGAATCCGGAGCCGGTGGAGTCGGACCGGGCCTCGCTGGACCACTGGGCCGCGACCCGCTCCGCGTCCGGCACCGAGGACTACTGGTGGTATCCCCTGGAGCTGCGTCCCCTGCGGCTGACGGAGACCCGTGACGTGTGCGCGGCCGTGCCCCGCGGCGAGGAGACCGCCCCGGCCGTCCAGCGGCTCACCGGCGGACTCCCGTGGGCCGTACGGCACACAGCCGCCACCCTCGCGGCCGCGCACCGCGAGCAGCCGCCGCCCGCCGACGACCCGTCGCTGCCGCTGCGCCGGGTGCCCGGCCTCCGCCCGCCGCACCCGGCCACCGGCCCGGAGCAGCCCGCGCCCAGCCTCGCCGACGCGTCACTCGGCTATCTGCTGGAGGAGCTGGCCGAGGACCCCGGCAGCCGCTCGGTGCTGATCCGCTGGTCCGCCGCCCGCGACCTGTCCGTCTGCGCGCGGGTCTTCACCTCCGGCGCGGGCCACCGCGGCAGTTCGCTGCGGGACGGACTCCGGGAGCGCTGGCTGCTCTCCGACTCCGAGGACGGCCGGCTCGTCCTCCATCCCTGGCTCCGCCGGCTTCTGCTGTGGGAGCTGGGCTCCGACGAGGCGCTCTGGCGGGACACCCACGAGCGGCTGGCCGAGCACTACCGGACCGGCCCGCAGGGGCAGCCGGAGCAGGAGCCCGGAGTGGACACGGAGCTGGAGGAGGCGTACCACTCGCTCGCCCTCGGCCGTACGGGGCCGGTCGCCGCCCTGCTCACGCGGCGTTTCACGAGCCGCACGAGCGAGGAGTGGATCCGCGACTTCGACCTGGTGACCTCCGCGCCCAACCGGCTCGACAAGAGCCGGCCGCCGCTGGCCCTGCTCGATTCCCTGACACCGGGCGATCACGGGCCGGCGATGTCCCTGGCGTCCGTCGTCCACCGGATGGTCGTGGCGCGGTGGATCTGGAGCGATCCGCTGAGCGATCCCGGCCGCCGGCTCAACGCCGTACTGGCCTCGGCCTACGACCACGTGGCGGCGCTGCGGAGCGCACGGAGTTCTCCGCTCTACGACGAGGCCGTTCGCTACCGGCAGTGGCGGGACCAGTGAGTGGTGACCGTTTCCGCGACAACGGGGAGTGTTCGAGATGAGTTCTTGGCGGCCGACCCGCCCGATGGTGCGCAGGACCGTCCTGGGGCTGGTGCTGCTGCTCGTCCTGGGCCTCGGCGGCCCGCTGTCCTGGGGCTGGTACCAGGAGCGGCAGGACCGCGAACGGGAACAGCGGGCCCGGTGCGCGGACGGGGTGGTCCGGCGCGGCCCGCTCGCGGAGTGCGTCGGGGTGAGCGCGCAGGACTTCGCCTTCACGCCGGAGCTGGCGGACGTGCAGCGGCTGATCAGCGACGAGAACAAGCGCGTCGTCCGGGAGGAGGACGACTACGTCACGATCGCCTACATGACCTCGCTGACGCTGGAGGAGGACGACAGCAACTCCCACGAGTCCGTACGGCGCCAGTTGCAGGGCGCCTATCTGGCCCAGTACCGCGCCAACCACGGCGACCTGACCGGCCGGCCGGCGATCCGGCTGCTGGTGGCGAACACCGGCAGCAACAGCGGCCAGTGGAAGTTCACCGTGGACCGGCTGGTCGAGCTGAGCAGGTCCGAGGACAGGAAGAAGCGGCTGCTGGCGGTGGCCGGGCTCGGCCCCAGCACCCAGCGGAACAAGCAGGCCCTGGAACGGCTCTCCCGGCACGGCATCGCCATGGTCGGCAGCAACATGACCGACACCGGGTTCGCCGGCATCCCCGGGCTGGTCCGGGTCGCGCCGACGAACGAGCGCGAGGCGGAGGCCGCGGCCGAGTACCTCAAGGACCGCGGCTTCGAGACCTCGGTGATCGTGCGGGACGAAGCGGAGGAGAACCTCTACGCCGCCTCTCTCGCGAAGGAGTTCCGGTCGGCGTTCCCCGACGACGAGCACAGCATCGTGGCCGAGGCCTCGGGTTACGACGCGTCGCGGCCGGACTGGGAGACCGATCTCTACTGGATCAGCCGGACGCTGTGCGACCAGGCTCCCGACGTGGTCTATTTCGCCGGGCGGGGCAAGCATCTGAAGGCGTTCCTCAACTCGCTGGCCAACCGCACCTGCCAGAACCGGGACTTCACGGTGATGGGCGGTGACGACGTCACCAATCTGACCAACGAGGACCTCGTCGAGGCCGCCGAGAAGGGCGTGGAGGTGCTCTACACGGGACTGGCGCACCCCGGCATGTGGGAGAAGGACAAGGCGGCCGTGTCCAAACCGTCCGCCGACTTCTTCCGGGACGGGGGGTGGATGAGCGAGACGTTCCCCAACGACCCGCGGACGGACGGCCAGGCCATCGTGTCGCACGACGCGACGCTCACCGCCGTCCAGGGGGTACGGATGGCCGCGCACGGGGGCAGCGACATGACCGGCGAGTCGGTCGGCCGGATGTTCCAGCTGATGCGCGGTGAGCAGCAGCGGGTGCCCGGGGCCGGCGGCTTCCTGTCGTTCCACCGGAACGGCGACCCGGTGGACAAGGCCGTTCCCGTGCTCAAGCTGCACCCGGACGGGCACTTCCAGCTGGACGACGTCGTACACGCCGACTCCGGGTGACGCCCGCCCCGGCGCGTGCCGCCGGGGCGGATACAGCGGAAGCCGGGCGGGGCACACGGCCGCGGGCNGGGCGGGGGAACGTTCCTCCGCCCGGCCCGGCTCGTCCGTGCTCTTACATGCGCGTACATGCGCGTCCGTGCGCGTCCGCGGTGGTCAGTCCCGCGGGCCGTCGGTGAAGATCTCGCCCTTCCGCGCCTTCTCCAGCAGCAGCGCCGGGGGCTCGAAACGCTCTCCGTACGCCGCCCGTAGCTGCCGGGCGCGGGCCACGAAGCCGGGGAGGCCGCCGTCGTAGCCGTTGATGTACTGGAGCACGCCGCCGGTCCAGCCCGGGAAGCCGATGCCCAGGATGGAGCCGATGTTGGCGTCGGCGACCGAGGTGAGGACGCCCTCCTCCAGACAGCGGACGGTGTCGATGGCCTCGACGAAGAGCATCCGCTCCTTCATGTCCGCCAGCGGGATCTCCGCGTCCGGCTTGGTGAAGTGCTCGCGCAGGCCCGGCCAGAGACCGGCGCGTCGCCCGTCCTCGTAGTCGTAGAAGCCGGCGCCGCCGCTGCGGCCCGGGCGGCCGAACTCGTCCACCATGCGGTCGATGACCTCGTCCGCCGGGTGCGGCTGCCAGGTGCCGCCCGCCTCCTCGACGGCCCGCCGGCTCTCCTCGCGGATCCTGCGGGGCAGTGTCAGGGTCAGCTCGTCCATCAGGGACAGCACCTTCGCCGGGTAGCCGGCCTGGCCCGCCGCCTGCTCGACGGAGGCCGGCTCGACGCCCTCGGCGACCATGGCGACACCCTCGTTGATGAACCGGCCGATCACCCGGGACGTGAAGAAGCCCCGCGAGTCGTTGACCACGATCGGGGTCTTGTTGATCTGCCGCACCAGGTCGAAGGCGCGGGCCAGCGCCTCGTCGCCGCTCTGCCCGCCCTTGATGATCTCGACGAGCGGCATCTTGTCGACGGGCGAGAAGAAGTGCAGCCCGATGAAGTCGCGGCTGCGCTCCACGCCCTCGGCGAGCAGCGTGATGGGCAGTGTCGAGGTGTTGGAGCACAGCAGCGCGTCGGGCTCGACGATGTGCTGGATCTCCTGGAACACCTTGTGCTTGAGCGCCGTGTCCTCGAAGACGGCCTCGATGACGGCGTCACAGCCGGCCACGGCCGCCGGGTCCGCGGCCGGGGTGATCCGTGCCAGCAGCTCGGCGCGCTTCGCCTCGGTGGTGCGCCCCCGGGCGACGGCCTTCTCCAGCAGCTTGGCGGAGTACGCCTTGCCGCGCTCGGCGGCCTCCTGCGAGACGTCCTTGAGGACCACCTCGATCCCGGCGCGGGCACAGGAGTAGGCGATCCCGGCGCCCATCATCCCGGCGCCGAGCACGGCGACCTTCCGCACCCGGCGCGGCTCGACGCCGGCGGGCCGGTTGGCACCGGAGTTGACGGCCTGGAGGTCGAAGAAGAACGCCTGGATCATGTTCTTCGCGGTCTGGCCGGTGACCAGCTCCGTGAAGTAGCGCGCCTCGATGACCTGCGCGGTCTCGAAGTCGACCTGGGCGCCCTCCACGGCGGCGGCCAGGATGTTGCGCGGCGCCGGGTAGGGGGCGCCGCCGGTCTGCTTGCGCAGGTTGGCGGGGAAGGCGGGCAGGTTCGCGGCGAACTTCGGGCTGGCCGGGGTGCCGCCGGGGATCCGGTAGCCCTCGGTGTCCCAGGGCTGCCGGGACTGCGCGGTGGCGTCGATGAAGGCCCGGGCGCGGGCCAGCATCTCCTCCTCGGTGTCCGCCACCTCGTCGACGATCCCGGCTTCCAGCGCCCGCCCCGGGTTGTACTGCTTGCCCTCCAGCAGGACCTTCAGCAGCGCGTCGGTGATGCCGAGGAGGCGTACGGAGCGGACCACTCCGCCGCCGCCGGGCAGCAGGCCGAGGGTGACCTCGGGGAAACCGAAGCGGGCCTTCGGGTTGTCCAGGGCGATCCGGCGGTGGCAGGCGAGGGCGATCTCCAGGCCGCCGCCGAGCGCGGTCCCGCCGAGGGCGGCGACGACGGGCTTGCCGAGCGTCTCGATGCGGCGCAGGTCGCGCTTGACGGCCAGCCCCGACTCGAAGACCTGCCGGGCCTGGTCCGGGCCGACGCTGCTGAGGTCGCGCAGGTCACCGCCGGCGAAGAAGGTCTTCTTCGCGGAGGTGACGATGACGCCGCGCACCGTCTCGCGCTCGGCCTCCAGCCGGTCGGCGACGGCCTTGAGGGAGGCGCCGAAGGCGGCGTTCATGGTGTTGGCGGACTGCCGGGGGTCATCCAGGACGAGGGTGACGACGCCGGTGTCGTCCTGCTCCCAGCGGATGGTGGTGGGCTCGCTGCTCATGTCCGTGTGGTCTCCGTAGAAGTCGCGGGGAAGGGTGGCCGGGGTGCCGGGCCGCTCAGAGGCGTTCGACGACGGTGGCGATGCCCATGCCGCCGCCGACGCAGAGCGTGGCCAGCCCGTACCGCCCGCCGCGCCGCTCGAGTTCGTCGATGAGGGTGCCGAGGATCATGGCGCCGGTGGCGCCCAGCGGGTGCCCCATGGCGATGGCGCCGCCGTTGACGTTGACCTTGTCCAGGTCCAGGCCCATGTCGCGGGCGAAGCGCAGCACGACGGCGGCGAAGGCCTCGTTGATCTCGACGAGGTCCATGTCCTCGATGGTCAGCCCGGCCTTGGCGAGCGCCTTGCGGGAGGCGGGCGCCGGGCCGGTGAGCATGATCGTCGGGTCGGCGCCGGACACCGCGGCGGAGACGATCCGGGCGCGCGGGGTGAGCCCGTAGCGCTCTCCGACCTGCTGGTTCCCGATGGCGACCAGCGCGGAGCCGTCGACCATGCCGGAGGAGTTGCCCGCGTGGTGGACGTGGTCGATCGTCTCGACCCAGTGGTACTTCTGGAGCGCGACGGCGTCGAAGCCGCCGGCCTCGCCGATGGCCGCGAAGGACGGCTTGAGCGCGGCCAGGGACTCGGCGGTGGTGCCGGGGCGGATGTGCTCGTCGTGGTCGAGGACGGTCAGGCCGTTGCGGTCCTTCACGGGTACGACGGAGCGGTCGAAGCGGCCGTCCTTCCAGGCCGCGGCGGCACGCTCCTGGGAGAGGGCGGCGTAGGAGTCCACGTCGTGCCGGCTGAGGCCCTCGACGGTGGCGATCAGGTCGGCGCCGATGCCCTGCGGGGCGAAGCCGGTCTCGAAGTTGGTCATCGGGTCCATCGCCCAGGCGCCGCCGTCGGACCCCATCTTGACCCGGGACATCGACTCGACCCCGCCGGCCAGGATCAGGTCCTCCCAGCCGGAACGGACCTTGGCGGCGGCCAGGTTGACGGCTTCCAGCCCGGAGGCGCAGAAGCGGTTCTCCTGTACTCCGGCGACGGTGTCGGGCAGTCCGGCCGCGATGGCGGCGACCTTCGCGATGTCGGAGCCCTGGTCGCCGACCGGGCTGACGACGCCGAGGACGATGTCGTCGACGGCGGCCGGGTCCAGGCCGGGGAAGCGGCGGCGCAGTTCGTGGATGAGGCCCACGACGAGGTCGACGGGCTTGGTGCCGTGCAGGGCCCCGTTGGCCTTGCCGCGGCCCCGCGGGGTGCGGATCGCGTCGTAGACGTACGCTTCGGTGCTCAACGTCGGCAGCCTTTCGTGCTGTGCCGCGCGGTGGCGGCGGTGAGGGTGGCGGGGTCTGCGGGGTTCCGGGGCTCGGGGAAGCCGGTGGGCCGCCTGCCCGGGGAACCGGTGTGGCGCCGGCCCGGGGAAGCCGGCGGGGCGCCGGGTCAGGACAGCAGGGACCGGCCGATGATCTCCTTCATGATCTCGGTGGTGCCTCCGTAGATCGTCTGGATGCGGCCGTCGGTAAAGGCCTTCGCGATCCGGTACTCGGACATGTACCCGTATCCGCCGTGCAGTTGCAGACAGCGGTCGGTGACGCGCTTCTGCAGTTCGGTGGCCCACCACTTGGCCATCGAGGCGTGTACGGCGTCCAGCCGCCCCGCCGCGTGCTCCTCGACGCAGCGGTCCACGAAGGTCCGGGTGACGGCGCACTCGGTGGCCATCTCCGCGATCTCGAAGCGGATGTGCTGGAGCTTGGCCAGCGGCCGGCCGAAGGCCTCCCGGTCCTTGACGTGGCGCTTGGTGATCTCCAGCAGTTCCTCGGCGCCCGCGGCCGCGGCGACGGCGATGCTCAGCCGTTCCTGGGCGAGGTTCGTCATCAGGTGCAGGAAGCCGCCGTTCTCCCGGCCGAGGAGGTTCTCCTTGGGGACGCGGACGTCGTGGAAGAACAGTTCGGCGGTGTCCTGCGCCTTCTGGCCGATCTTGTCGAGGTTGCGGCCGCGTTCGAAGCCCTCCGTGCCGCGCTCGACCACCAGCAGGCTCAGGCCCTTCGCGCCGCCCTCGGGGGTGGTGCGGGCCACGACGATCACCAGGTCGGCGAGGATGCCGTTGGAGATGAAGGTCTTGGAGCCGTTCAGCAGCCAGTGGTCGCCGCGGTCGGTGGCGGTGGTGCGGATGCCCTGGAGGTCCGATCCGGCGCCGGGCTCGGTCATCGCGATGGCGGTGATGATTTCACCGGTGCAGAAGCCGGGCAGCCAGCGGGCCTTCTGCTCCGCGGTGGCGAGCCCGGTGAGATAGGGGCCGATGATGTCGTTGTGCAGGCCGACCGCCAGGCCGCAGACCCCGGCGCGGGCGAACTCCTCGGTGAGCACCGCGCTGTGCCGGAAGTCGCCGGTCCCGCCGCCGCCGTACTCCTCCGGCACGTCGAGGCCCAGCAGGCCCTGCCGCCCGGCGGCGAGCCAGGCCTCGCGGTCGACGGCGCCCTCCCGCTCCCAGCGTTCGTGGTGCGGTGTGACCTCCTTGGCGATGAACGTCCGGACGGACTCCCGGAAGGCCTCGTGCTCGGCGGTGAAAATGGTGCGCTGCACAGCTCACTCCTTCTGACGGGGCCTCAGAGCCAGCCCTTGACCTGCTCGACGAGGGCGGCCGGGTCGGCGCCGACGGGGGTGACGTTCAGCATGGTCACCCCGGACTCCCGGAACGCCTCGACGCGTTCGCGCACGTACGAGGCCGGGCCGCACAGGCTGACCAGCTCGCAGAACTCGTCGGGGACCGCGGCCTCGGCCTCCTTCTTGCGCCCGGCGAGATACAGCTCCTGGATCTTCGCCGCGGCCTCCTCCCAGCCGTAGGCGCGGGCCAGGTCGTTGTAGAAGTTCTTCCCCGGCGCGCCCATGCCGCCCACGTACAGCGCGATGGTGGGGCGGGCGAGGTCCCGTACGGACGCGGCGTCCTCGCCGATCGCCAGCAGCCCGCCCGCGACGGTGCCCAGCGGCGGCAGCGCCGGATCGCGCTTCGCGGCGCCCTCGGCCAGGGAGGAGCCCCAGACCTGCCGCGCCTTCTCCGGGATGTACAGGGTCGGCAGCCAGCCGTCGGCGATCTCGGCCGTCATCCGGACGTTGGCCGGGCCGAGCGCCGCGACGTACAGCGGGATGGTCTCGCGGACCGGTGTGGTGAGCATCTTCAGCGGCTTGCCGAGCCTGCCGCCCTTCTCGGCGGGCAGTGGCATGTCGGTGATGCCGTGGTGGTCGATGACCTCGCGGCGCCAGATGCGCCGGCACAGCTCGACGGTCTCCCGGGTGCGGCCGAGCGGCTTGTCGTACGGCTTGCCGTGCCAGCCCTCGACCACCTGCGGCCCGGAGGCGCCGAGGCCCAGCAGCGCCCGGCCGCCGGAGACCGCGTCGAGCCCGGCGCCGGTCTGGGCGATCAGGGCCGGGGTGCGGGAGTAGACGTTGAGGATCGCGGCGCCGATCTTCATGCGCTCGGTGCGGGCCGCGAGATAGCCCATGACCGTGGGCGAGTCGAAGCCGTACGCCTCGGCGACCCAGACGGCGTCGAGCCCGGCGGCCTCCAGGGCCGCGACCTCGTCGGCGGCCCGGCGCGGGTCGTCCGCGTAACTCAGGGTGGTGGCCAGCTCCATCGTGTGCGGCTCCATCAGTCGGTGGCGGATGCGGTGTCGGGCGGGGTGCGGGCGCCGAGCGCCGGGACGTCCCAGTCGCGCGCCACGGCGCGGGTGTCGGCGCCGGGCAGCGCGGGCGGGGTGCGGACGGCACCGGGGGTCGCGGAGAACCGGGGCGCCGGGGCGGGCTGTGTGATGCCGCCGTGGGCGGTGAAGGTGCCGCGGGCCGCGAGGTGCGGATGGTCCGGCGCCTCGCGGAGCGACAGCACCGGGGCGACGCAGGCGTCCGAACCCGCGAAGACGCCGGTCCACTCCTCGCGGGTACGGGTGCGGAAGCGGGCGGCGACGGCGGCGCGCAGTTCGTGCCACCGGCCGGGGTCGGAGCGGTCGGGAGCGTCCTCGCCCAGGCCGAGGAGCCGGGCGAACTCGTCGTAGAAGCGCGGTTCGAGGGCGCCGACGGCCATCCAGCCGCCGTCGGCCGTCTCGTACGTGCCGTAGAAGGGCGCGCCGCCGTCGAGCAGGTTCGCCCCCCGGCGGTCCTGCCAGGCGCCCGCTGCCAGCAGGCTGTGGATCATCGCGGTCAGATGCGCGGTGCCGTCGACGATCGCGGCGTCCACGACCTGCCCGGTGCCCGTGGCGCGGGCGTGCTGGAGGGCGGCGAGGACGCCGACGACGAGATAGAGCGAGCCGCCCGCGTAGTCGCCCAGCAGGTTGGCCGGGACGGCGGGCGGTCCGCCTTCGGGTCCGATCATGCCGAGGGCGCCGGTGATCGCGATGTACCCGATGTCGTGTCCGGCGCGGGACGCGAGGGGCCCGTCCTGGCCCCAGCCGGTCATCCGGCCGTACACGAGGCGGGGGTTGCGGGCGAGGCAGTCGTCCGGGCCGACGCCGAGGCGTTCGGTGACGCCGGGGCGGTTCCCCTCGATCAGGATGTCCGCCCGCTCGGCGAGGCCCAGCACGGCGTCCGTGCCCGCGGCGGTCTTGAGGTCGGCCAGCACCGAGCGCTTGTTGCGGTTGGTGAGGTCGTACGCCGGGTCGACGCCGATGCCCGCGCCGCCGGGCCGGTCGACACGGACCACGTCGGCTCCGAGGTCGGCGAGGAGCATCGCGGCGAACGGACCGGGGCCGATGCCCGCGAGTTCCACGACGCGCACCCCGGTGAGCGGACCAGTTGCTGCTGCCATCGAGCCCCCAGACGGACCGGCTGTGCGAGACCCACGGTACGTGACACCATCGCTGTAACATCGTTGATGTTAAGAACGTGTTCCACTTCGCACAAGGTCCGGGCCGAAAACCGAGGACGCGGCGGCCGACGGGGCCGCCGCGTCCGGGGGTGTGTTCTCGGCGGACCGGCCGCGGGCCGGTGGGCCGGTGGGCCGGTGGGCCGGTGAGTACGGCGGCCCGGGTTCCGGGTCCGTCCGCCTGTGGGCCGTGAGCACCGCGGGCCGCGTGGGACGGGTGGGACCCGTGGGCCCCGTAGACCCGGGGCACCCGTGGGACCGTGGACCCGGGGCACCCGTGGGACCGTGGACCCGGGGCACCCGCGGGCCGTGCGTCCGCGGGCCGGTGGGTCAGCCTCTCTCGCGGGCCGGGGCCGGGGCCTCCTTCGCGCCGCCGTGGCCCGCGTGGACCAGATGGTCGTCGTCCGCCCGGTCGTTGATCAGCCGGTGCAGCCGGTGCGGGACATTGCCGCCGATGAGCAGGATCACCACGGTGGTGAGGCCGAAGGCCAGCACCGCGAGGGCCCGGCCGAGCGGCATGCCCTCGGCCAGCCGGGCGCCGAGCACCGGCGCGACCGCGCCGCCCAGCGCCCCGACGTTGTAGACGAAGCCGAGCGAGGCGGCGCGGGTCCGGGTCGGGAAGTGGCCCGCGATGTACTTGGGCAGCAGACCGGAGATGCCCTGGCTCAGCGCGAGCATGAAGAACAGCAGCACACCGAGCCCGACGAGGCTGTTCTGCACGGCGAAGACCGGGAAGATCAGGGCGAGCGAGCCGGCGAGCGTGAGGGCGTACGCCTTGCGGGTACCGAAGCGGTCGCCGGTGAAGCCCGCGAGCCAGCAGCCCAGCATGGTGCCGAAGCCCGCGTAGTACATGACGTCGGTGACCTGGGACGGCGAGTAGCCCAGTTCGGTCTTCAGATACGTCGGCAGCAGGGCCTGGATCGGCCAGCTGTAGAGGAAGGCACAGAAGACGGTCGCCATCAGCGCCACGTACAGCACCCAGCCCCGGCGCCCGCCCAGCTGGGCGGCGAACGCGATCAGGCAGGCCGCGGCGAGCAGTGACAGCTCCGGCACCAGGTCCGCGCCCACCGGGGTGAAGACGCAGAACAGGGCCACCGTGGCGGCCACGGTCAGCACGGTGTTGACGGCCGTCAGGCGCCGGGTCGCGAACAGCGGGCGGAACGGGTTCGGCTTCACCCCCGCCTCCCCCACGTCCTCGGCCCAGTCGTCGGCCTCGGGCAGGGCCCGCCGCACCCAGAGCGCCACCAGCACCGGCAGCACCCCGATCCAGAACATCCAGCGCCAGCCGAGGGACGGCACCACCCACTGGTAGACCTCGGCGGCGATGACCGTGCCGAAGGCGTAGCCGGAGATGAGGAAGCCGGAGGCGCGGTTGCGCAGCCGCACCGGCCAGCTCTCCAGGACGTACGTGGCGCTGGCGCTGTACTCGCCGGCCATGCCCATCCCGATCAGCAGCCGGAACACGAAGAGGCTGGTGTAGCCCCAGGCGAAGCCGCAGCCGAAGGTGCCGAGCGAGTACAGCAGAATGCTGGCGATCATGGCGGCCTTGCGGCCGTAGCGGTCGCCCATCGCGCCGAGCAGGGCGCCGCCGAGCCAGCGGGTGATGAACGCCCCGGAGACCAGGCTCGCGGACTGGACCGTGCCGAGGTCGAACTCGTCGGCTATCTCGGTGAGGACGAGCGTGATGAGGACGAAGTCGAAGCCGTCGAGGACATAGCCCGCCCAGGCCGCGAACATCGACTTCCACTGACGGCGCGAGACCTCCCGGTACCAGCGGAGCTGCCCGGTCCGGCCCGCCGCGCTCACAGCAGGCCCCCGTCCCGCAGGTGCCCGCGCACGGTCTTCACGGCCGCCTCGTCCAGCGGGATCTGCGGCGCCGCGGTGGCCGGGCAGCCGATGACGCCCAGCAGGTGCAGCGCGGCCTTGAAGCCGCCCAGCGCGGAGGAACTGCCGCCCATCAGCGCCGGGTCGCCCGCCTCGGTGAGGGCGAAGAGGGCGGCGAGCCGGTCCTGCTCGGCCGCGGCCTCCCGCCACCGGCCGGCCCGGGCGTGCTCGTAGAGCCGCACATAACCGTCCGGGTCGACGTTGCCGAGTCCGGGAACGACGCCGTGCGCACCGGCCAGCAGGGCGCCGTCGACGGCCAGCTCGGAGCCGGTGAGCACCGAGAAGGTGTCCGCGAGCCCGCGCTCCCGCAGCCCGGTCAGCAGCCGCCGGAGGGCACCGTCGTCGCCGCTGCTGTCCTTCAGGCCGGCCAGCGTGCCGTCCGCGGCGAGTTCCAGGACGGTGGCGGCCGCGAGCTTGGTGTGCACGGCGGACGGGATGTCGTAGGCGTACAGCGGCAGGTCCACGGCCGCCCGGATCGCCCGGAAGTGCGCGGCGGTCTCGGCCGGGTGGGTGCGGGTGTAGAAGGGCGCGGTCGCGACCAGGGCGTCCGCGCCGAGTTCGGCGGCGGCGCGGGCGTGGTCGAGGACACGCGCGGTCGTCATGTCGATGACGCCGGCGAGCACGGGCACCCGGCCCGCGGCCGTCTCGACGACGGTGCGCAGCGCGGTGCGGCGCCGGGCATCACTCAGATAGGCGGCCTCCCCGCTGGAACCGAGGGCGAAGAGGCCGCCGACTCCGGCGGTGACGAGCCGCTCGACGAGCGCGCCCAGCGAGCCGGGGTCGACCTCCCCGTCCGGGGTGAGCGGGGTGCAGAGCGGCGGGACGACGCCCGTGAGGGGGGCGGGGTGGTGCATGGGGACTCCCGTGGCGAGCCGGCGGTGGCTTGAGGACGGCGATGGGATGTCAGGACATTGGACGTCCTACCTCCCTGCTGAGGACAGTGCACCACAGGAGAATGCCCGGTCAAGCCCCCGGGAAGCCGCAATGACGAAGCCGGGGCGCGTGGCCCCGGCTTCTCTTGCTCCGGCTTCCGTGTCACGCCGGCTGTCGCTTCGGCTTCCCGTTCCCGGCTGTCGTGTCACACCGGCTTCCCGCTCCGGCCTTCATGCCACACCGGTTGTCGCTTTCGGCTTCCGCGTCATGCCGGCTCGGGGGTCACACCGGCTTCCGTCCCGCCGGTTTCCGGCCGGGGTCCGCCGCACGGTGGGACGGGGACGCCCCCGGCGCTCAGCCCTGCTGGCGGTACTCCTTCAGGGCGGGCACCGTACGGGTGGCGACGAATTCCGTGATCCGGTATTCGCAGACGCCCTCCTGGGCGAAGGGGTCGCTGGCCGCGACCGCCTCGATCCGGTCCCGGTCGGTTCCCACCGCCAGGATGATCCCGCCGTCCCGCGGGTTCTTCCGCCCGGACGCGACGAACTCCCCCGCCTCGAACTGCTCGTCGACCCAGGCCATATGGGCT
The DNA here is from genome assembly GCF_009735685.1 of Streptomyces lycii. Classification (GTDB taxonomy): domain Bacteria; phylum Actinomycetota; class Actinomycetes; order Streptomycetales; family Streptomycetaceae; genus Streptomyces; species Streptomyces lycii. The sequence goes on from NZ_WHPN01000373.1 coordinate 50,603, forward strand.
TCGCGGAGGGCGTCGACCTCGTCGACGGGAGCGCAGTAGGTCAACTCGAGTACGAACATGCGCTCACCCTACGGCGCTCCGCCGCGCCCCCCGGCCCTGCCCCGGCCAGGACCGTCCGCGACCGTCCGCCGCCGCTTCCGTTCCCGCTCCGCGCGTCCGGCGCGCCCCGCAGCCGTACGTCCCCTGCCCCGGGCCCGTACGCCCGCTCGCCCGGCCCGTACGTCCCCGCCCCGGCCCGTACGTCCCCGCCCCCGGTGCCCCGGGTGTCAGCCGGACAGCGCCCAGACCGTCAGCGTGTAGACCATGGAGACCACCCAGAGCACGCCCGCGGCCGCGGAGAGGGCGAGGACGGCCTTGGTCACGCCCTCGACGGCGGACCGGTCGTAGGGCCGCTCGTCCGGGGAGACGTACTGCTCGTGCTGCGGCTGAATCCGGGTGCATGCGCTGTTCTCCATGGTGATCATCCTGTCCTCCGGGTCTGACAACCCGCATGAGTGCGCGTACTCAGCCGTGCTACTCAGACCGCCCGCCCGCCGGGGTCCGGCCTCGCTGCTCCGGCCAGGTGCAGGACGCGCGCGAAGGGGCACCCGCCCCGCATGACGCATCTTCCGGACAGCCACGAGTCGTACTGGATGGACACCACGCCGGGCACCTCCCACCCGGCGCTCGCCACCGATCTGGAGACCGATGTCGCCGTCATCGGGGCCGGCGTCGCCGGGCTCAGCACGGCCTGGGAGCTGGCACGGGCCGGGCTCGGCGTGGTCGTGCTGGAGGCGGACCGGGTGGCCGCGGGCATCACCGGTTACACCACCGCGAAGGTGTCCGCCCTGCACACCCTGGTCTACGACCGGCTGCGCCGGACCCGGGGCGCGGACGGCGCCGGGCTGTACGCGCGCTCCCAGCAGGACGCCGTGGAGCACGTCGCCGCGACGGCGGCCCGGCTCGGCATCGACTGCGACCTGGAGCGCGGACCCGCCTACACCTACGTGCGCGACCCGGCCGGCACCGACGCCGTGCGGGCCGAGGCGCGGGCCGCCGCGGAGGCCGGGCTCGCGGCCTCGTACGTCGAGGAGACCGGGCTGCCCTTCCCGGTGGCCGGTGCCGTCCGGGTCGAGGACCAGGCCCAGTTCCACCCGCGCAAATACCTCCTGGGTCTGGCGGCCGACCTGCTCGCCCAGGGCGGGCAGGTCTACGAACGGACCCGCGTGACCGGGCTGCGCGAGGGCATGCCCTGCCGGGTGACCACGGAGAACGGGGCCACGGTGACCGCGCGCGACGTCGTGGTCGCCACGCACTACCCCGTCTTCGACCGCTCCCTGCTCTTCGCGAAGCTGTCACCGCACCGCGAACTCGTCGTGGCCGGACTCGTCCCGGCGGACCGCGATCCCGGCGGCATGTACATCACCCAGGAGGAGAACAAGCGGTCGGTCCGGACCGCGCCGGGGCCGGACGGGCAGCGGCTGCTCATCGTCACCGGCGAGACGTTCCTGCCCGGCACCGCCGACGCCGACGAGCACTTCGGGAAACTGGCGGACTGGACCGTGCGTCACTTCCCCGGCATCGAACTGTCGTACCGCTGGGCGGCCCAGGACAACGACCCGACGGACACGGTCGCCTGCGTCGGCCCGCTGCACCCCGCCGCCCGGCACGCCTACGTCGCCACCGGCTTCGGCGGCTGGGGCATGAGCGGCGGCGTCATGGCGGGCCGCCTGCTGTCCGCGCTGATCCGGGGCGAGAAGCCCGAGTGGGCCGGGCTGTACGACCCCGGGCGGCTGCGCAGCACCGTCAGGGAGGGCACGGACTTCCTGAAGCACCAGGCGACGGTGGGCCGCCACTTCGTCGGCGACCGGCTCCGCACGGCGCACACCGACGCGGTGGACGACATCCCGCCGGGCGGGGGCGCGGTCGTACGCGTGGGCGGGCGGCGCTGCGCGGTCTACCGGGACGAGGACGGCACGCCGCACGCGGTGTCCGCCCGCTGCACCCACATGGGCTGTCTGGTGTCCTTCAACGCCGGCGAGCGGGCCTGGGAGTGCCCCTGTCACGGCTCCCGGTTCGGCGTGGACGGAGCGGTCCTCCAGGGCCCGGCGAACCGGCCGCTGGAGCGGCGCGACGTTTGATCGACTCTCTCGGGGTACGCGGCTCACGTGCTCTTTCTCAGACCACCCGGGGTCTACGCGCCCCAGGACGACACCTCGCTGCTGGCCGCCGCGCTCCGCGCCGAGCCGATGGCCCCGGGCGCCCGCGTGCTGGACATCGGCACCGGAACCGGGGCACTGGCGGTAGCCGCGGCGCGGCGCGGCGCGCGGGTCACCGCTGTCGACGCCTCACTCCGCGCGGTGATCACCTGCCGGATCAACGCCCGGTTGTCCGCCGTCACCGTCCGGACCCGGCGCGGGGACCTGCTGCGGCCCGTACCGGACGGCCGGTACGACCTGATCCTCAGCAATCCGCCCTACGTGCCGTCGCCGCTCGCCGGACCGCCCCGGCGCGGCCGGGCCCGGGCCTGGGAGGGCGGCCACGACGGGCGGTACGTGCTCGACCGGATCTGCGCCGACGCCCCGGCCCGGCTCCGGCCCGGCGGGGTGCTGCTGCTGGTGCAGTCGGCGCTGAGCGGGATCTCGCCGACCCTGGACGCCCTGGTGCGGGCCGGGCTCGACGCGGAGGTGACGGAACGCCGGTTCGTCCCCTTCGGCCCGCGGCTGCGCGAACGCGTGGCCTGGCTGCGCGAACGGGGGCTGCTGCTGCCCGGCGAGGACAAGGAGGAGCTGGTGGTGATCCGTGCCGAACGAGCCCTCTGACCCCACGGACACGCCCTCCCGCCCGGACGTACGGGACCCGGCGTACCCGGGCGCGGGCCCGCCGGGTCCGGAGACGCCGGGTCCGGGTACACCGGGTCCGGGTACACCGGGTCCGGGTACACCGGGTCCGGATACGCCGGCTCCGGGTGCGCCGGCTCCGGGTGCGCCTGCTTCGGAGCGGCCGGGCTCGGGGGTGCGCGGCGTGGAGGTGACGCCCTCCCCGGGTCCGCGGGCTCCGGCCGCCGGGGCCCGGGCGCTTCCGGACCCGCGGCGCGAGGCGCGCCGGGTGACTCCGGTGCCGGGCGGCCCGATGCTGGTGGAGGGGCCCGTGGAGGTGGTGCTGGAGGACGGCAGCACCGTGCGCTCCGACCGGTTCACGGTGGCCCTGTGCGCCTGCCGGCGCAGCCGCCGCTTCCCCTGGTGCGACACCAGTCACCGCCGCCGCGGCCGGCCCGGCCACCGGGACCCCGCGAGCGCGGACGGCGGCACCCCGGTCCGCGCGGCCCCCGGCCCCGCGGACCGCGACGCGGACCGTACGTCCCGTGCCCGCTCCGGCGACACGGGGGACACGGGCTCCGGCGGTACGGGAGGTGCTGGTTCCGGCGGTACGGGCGGTACGCGCGGTGCGGGCTCCGGCGGTACGGGGAGTGCCGGTTCCGGCGGTACGCGCTCCGGCGGGGCGGGTTCCGACGGTACGGGCGGTGCCGGTTCCGGCGGTACGGGTTCCGACGGTGCGGGGAGTGCCGGTTCCGGACGTCCGTACCGAGACGCGGAGGGCACGGGTTCCGGCGGTACGCGCTCCGGCGGTGCTGGGAGTGCGTGTTCCGGCGGCGGGAACCGCTGAACCGCCGCGGTCCGGCGTCCGGCACACCGGGGCCCGCGGCCCCGGTGTGCCGTCCCCTCCTGCCCCGCTGCCGGCTCACCCGCCCCCACCGCTCGCGCTCTCCTTCGGGCGCGCGCCCTCTCCTGCGGACGTATCCCTCACCGTGGCCGCACCCGGCGCCGTTCCCGTGGGCCATCCCCGGCGACCGCTCCACTCCACCGGTGGCCTCACCCCTGGCGGCCCTCACCGCGTGTGCCGCCTTCCGGTCGCCGCCGGTAGCCGCGTGTGCCGCCTTCCGGTCGCCGCCGGTAGCCGCGTGTGCCGCCTTCCGGTCGCCGCCGCGCCACGGACGGCGGCCGCGGACGGCTGCCGCCACCGGTGGCCAGCACCGGTGGCAGGTGGCAGTCACCGGTGGCCGTCTCCGATCGCCACCGCCGGTTGCCGCCGGGCGGTGACCGCTTCCGCCGTCACCGCCCGGCCCTTCATGCCCGGCCGCGCGCCTCCGACCGCGCACCGCCGCTCCTGGCGGCCTGGCGGCCGCCGACCGCCCCCGTCCCGTCCAGTGGTTCGCGCAGCGAGCTGCGGCCGGCCTCCCACGCCGTCAGCAGGTGCGCGCCCAGCCGCTCCTCCAGGTGTCCGGTGACCGCCACGCCGAACGCCACGTCGCCGTCGAGCCACGGCTCACGGTCCAGCAGATCCCCCACCACGTCCCGGCGCACGACCTGCTCGTGCACGGCGTCCGCCTCGACGTGCTCGGCGTAGAAGTGCACGGCGGCCGGTCCCGCGCCCACGCGTTCGAGGGCCCGCGCGAGCCTCCGCGAGCCCGGGGAGGAGGTGATCTCCACCGCCGCGAAGTGGCCGACCAGCGCCCCGCGCAGCGCCCGGTGCAGGCCCAGCAGCGACATCACGTTGACGTTCGCGAGCATGGGCGCCGGTGCGGCGTCCAGATAGCGGCCGTAGGACGGGTCCAGGCCGAGGTCGGCCATCAGGTCGGCGAAGAGCCGGGCGTGCACCCGTTCGGCGCGTCCGCCGCCGAACTCGTCGTACTCCACCGCGACCATCGCCGCCTTCGCCCGGCCCTCCAGACGCGGAATCACCCATGCGTGCGGGTCGGCCTCCTTCAGGTGGTAGAGCGAACGCTGGGCCGCGTACTCGCGCAGCTGCCACAACTCCCCCGACTCCGCGAGCCGGTGGCTGACGCCGTCCGCGTCGACCGGTTCCACCAGCAGCTCGTCCAGGGCGGTGGCGGCGTCGGCGGGCCGGGGCGCGCCGGCCCGCAGTGCGGCCAGGAAACGCCGCTCCAGCAGCTGCCGGAAGGCGAGCAGGTCCGGGTCCCACTCCCAGTTCTCGTCGACGCCGGCGAAGCCGCGGTAGTGCAGCTCGTAGCAGACGTAAAGGGCCAGTTGGAGGTCGTCGCCGCAGGGGTCGGCCGATCGCACCGCGCGCTCGTCCGGGAGGGACCTCGCCGTGCCCGGCGCCCCGGCCAGTGCCGCCGTCACGGCCGCGGACAGTTCGCCGCGCCCGGCGGGCAGCCGCGGGCCTCCGGCGGGGCCCCCGGCCGCGGCCGGGGGCCGGGTGCGGGTGGTCGCGGTCATCGTTGTGGCACCTCCTCGCAGCGCACGGGATCTCCGAGTGCCCCGGCACCCCGGAAGCATGCGTTCCGCCCGCCGGCGGGGCAGCGTGACCGATGTCACGTCTGAAATCGGCACACTCAGGGGGGTCCGGGATCGTCATTACGGGTGTAGCCCTGACGAAGTAACCCAGCAGTCCACGCAGCAGCCCACTGACGAACCCGCGAGGAGGCAGGCGTTGTCCCCTGTCATCGACCGAGCAGTCCATGCCGGCCTCATCACGACCGAGGGTCAGGTGCAGGACGTACCCGCGACGCTGCGCTACCGGCGCGACGACCCGCTGGCCGTCCAGGCCTGCTTCCCGCCCCACGCCTCGCTCGCGGGCGCCGATGTGACCTGGGTGTTCGCCCGGGACCTGCTGTCCGCCGGGCTGCTGGAGCCGGTGGGTGAGGGGGACGTGCACGTGCGGCCCTTCGGCCCGCTGGTGACGGTGCTGGAGTTCCACGCCGTGGCCGGGACCGCCATGGTCCGGGTGGACACCGCCGAGTTGCGCCGCTTCATCGAGGACACGTACGCCCTGGTGCCGCCCGGGCACGAGCACCTGTATCTCGACGTCGACCAGGATCTGGCGCACCTGCTGCGGGAGGCCTGAGCGCGCACCGCCCGCACCGCCCCGGACACCTCCGCCGGACCCGGCCCGGACACCGCGGCCGGCCCCGCCCCGGACGCTGCCGCCGCTCCCGCCCGGGTACGGAACCCGGGGAGACGCTGATGACGCCGCCGTGCGCGGGGCCCCGCGAGACCGGCCCGTGAGGCCCCGGGGCCCGCGAAACCCCCGAGACCCGGGAGGCCGGGGCAGGCCGGGTCCCGGAGCCGTGAGCACCCCGGCCCGCGCGGCCGGTCAGCCGCCGGTGAGGGCTTCCCGGCGGGCCGCGGCCACCGCGTCGGCGAGCCCGGCCCGGACCTCGGCCACCGCCCGCTCCTCCGCCGTCCCCGGGATCCCGGCCGGCACCCGCTCCTCGGCCGCCCCCGAAGCCCCGGCCGCCTCCTGAGCCCCGGTCACCGCGCTTCCCCCTGCCGTCCCCGGAGCCCCGGCCCCGCCCACAGCCCCGCTGCCGCCGTGCTCCCGCTCCGGTGCCGCGCCCCGGGCCGCCCGTTCGCTGCGCGCCGCCAGCCCCGCGATCCGCTGCCGGTACCGGACCGCGTCGTCCCCGGAGACCACGGTCCGCAGCTCTCCGGCGTCCGCCAGCGCGATCAGCGCCGCGTCCCGTCCCGGCACCGCCGCCGTGCCGCCCGGGCCGCGCAGCAGGCGCAGCGCGTCCGCCCGCAGCGCCGTCACCGCCGCCTCCCGCTCCAGCGTGTAGTCCTTCGCCGGCAGCAGCCCCAGCATCCGCTTGTGCTCGGGCCGCAGCGCGCCGTCGCGCTCCAGCAGACCCCGTGCGGCGTCGAGGGTGAGCTTCGCGTGCCGGGTGACCCAGTCGCGCCAGCTGTGCGGCCGTGACTCACCGATCAGTTCGAGCAGGTCGTCCAGCGCGAAGTCGCCCGTGCGGGCGTCGTCGTCGGGCCGCGCCGCCCCGTCGGCGTCGGTCAGCAGCCCGCGCTGGAGCAGCTCGGTCAGCGCCCCGGCCCGCACCAGTCCGGGCAGCTCGGGGACACCGGCGAGCTGACCGGTGGCCGGGTCCCAGGCGAGCAGGCAGAGTTCGGCGGGGAGCGAGTAGCGGCCGTGCGTCACAAGATCCTCCAGGCGGTGCGGCCGTCCCGGCGGCACGGTGCGCGCGGCGGGGAATCCGGCGGAAAAACAATTTGCCGCCGCCCGCGCACGTCCGTATCGTCGTCACTGGCCCTGTTGTCGTCGATCGGAGCTGCGTTGCTCATCTGAGGTCCGGACACCGTTCACGCCCCCGCGGCATCCGCGGAGCGGAGCGTGAACCGCGTGCGATCTCGGGTTCGAGCCGCCTCCCGTCCGACCGGGGCCTTTTCTCTGCTGCCCGCCCGGCCGTCGCCGCAATCCCGGTGTCCTTCCGTGTCGCCCTGTCGGTCCGCACGCGTCACTCCGGGAGGCCTCGCATGCCATCTCCGTCCACCCCCTCCACCCCGTCCATCACCTGTTCCTCGCTCGGCTTCGGCTGGGCCGACGGCACTCCCGTCCTGGCGGACTTCGATCTGGCCGTGGGGCCCGGGCGCACCGGTCTCGTCGGCCGCAACGGCTCCGGCAAGTCGACGCTGCTGCGGCTGATGGCCGGTGAGCTGCGCCCCGCCGGCGGTTCCGTCCGGGTCGCCGGCGACCTCGGTTATCTGCCGCAGAACCTCACCCTCGACACGGGCCTGCGCGTCGACGAGGCGCTCGGTGTCGCCGGGGTGCGCGCCGCGCTGCACGCCATCGAGTCCGGCGACGTGAGCGAGGAGCACTTCGAAACGGTCGGCGACGACTGGGACGTCGAGGAACGGTCCCTGGCGGTGCTCGACCAGCTCGGTCTGGGCCACACCGGCCTCGACCGCACGATCGGCGAGCTGTCCGGCGGCGAGTCGGTGCTGCTGCGGCTGGCGGCGCTGCTGCTGCGCCGTCCGGACGTCCTGCTGCTGGACGAGCCCACCAACAATCTCGACCTGGCCGCCCGGCGCCGGCTGTACGACGCCGTCACGTCCTGGCCCAAGGTGATGGTGGTCGTCAGCCACGACCGCGAACTGCTGGAGCTGGTCGACCAGATCGCCGAGCTGCGGGACGGCGCCGTCCGGTGGTACGGCGGCAACTTCTCCGCGTACCGGGAGGCGCTGGAGACCGAGCAGGAGGCGGCGCAGCGCGTGGTGCGTGCCGCGGAGGGCGATGTGAAGCGGCAGAAGCGGGAGCTGGCCGAGGCGCAGACCAAGCTGTCCCGCCGGGTCCGCTACGGCAACAAGATGTACGCCAACAAGCGCGAGCCCAAGATCGTCATGAATGCCCGCAAGCGGGAGGCGCAGGTCTCGGCGGGCAAGCACCGGCTGATGCACGCGGCGAAACTCGAGGAGGCGAAGGAGCGGCTCGACGAGGCGGCGGATGCCGTACGGGACGACGACGAGATCCGCGTCGACCTGCCGCACACGGCCGTACCGGCCGGCCGCACCGTGCTGACACTGCGCGAGGTCGAGCTGCCCCACGGCGCCGCCGTACCGGCCTTCGACGTGCGCGGCCCGGAGCGGATCGCCCTCGTCGGGCGGAACGGGGCCGGGAAGTCGACCCTGCTGCGGGCGATCGCCGGGCAGTTGGAGCCGGTCGCGGGCGAGGTACGGGCCGAGGTGCCGGTGCGCCATCTGCCGCAGCGGCTCGACGTGCTGGACGACGGGCTGAGCGTCGCGGACAACGTGGCCCGCTTCGCGCCCGCCGCGACCGGCAACCGGATCCGGGCGCAGCTCGCCCGGTTCCTGTTCCGGGGTGCCCGCGCGGACCAGCTTGCCGGCACCCTCTCCGGCGGTGAGCGGTTCCGGGCGACGCTGGCCGCTCTGATGCTGGCGGAACCGGCGCCGCAGTTGCTGCTGCTGGACGAGCCGACGAACAACCTCGACATGTCCGGGGTCGAACGGCTCACCGCGGCCCTGGAGTCGTACCGGGGGGCGCTGGTCGTGGCCGGTCACGATCTGCCGTTTCTGCGGGGGCTGGGGATCACCCGCTGGGTCCGGCTGGACGGCCAGCTCGCGGACATCGGCGCGGACGAGGTGTGACGCGGGCGGCACGACTCGCGAGGACTCGGGGGCGACGCGGCGGCAGGGCTCACGACGACTCGGAGTGGCGCGGCGGCGCGACTCGGGGGCTCGGAGGCTCGGGTGACGCGGCGGCAGGAGACTCCGGGTGACTCGGCGGCGGGACTCGCGACGGCTCGCAGTGCCGCCCGGTCGTGCGGGGGNTGGTGCCCCCGGCGCGCCCCCGCGGTGTCCGCCGGGATCGTTCAGGAGGCGTGGAGCTTGGTCACCGCGGTCGCGGTGGTCTCCCGGAAGTCGGCCACCGGGGAGGTGTTCACCGTGCCGAACTCGCCCCAGTCGACGAGCGTGACGGTGTCCCCGTCCCGTCCGACGCCGTAGAGGTGCACGTCCCGGGCGCTCTCCGGGAACGCCGTCTCGACGCCGTACACGTGGGCGCCGTCCCCGGCGTCGACGCCTCCGAGGTCCTTCCAGGACGCCGTGGCCTCCGGGTACCCGGCCTCGACGCGGTCGGCGCAGCCGCGGACGGCCTCCTCCAGCGCGGCGGCCAGCCGGGCGGCGCGCCGCGGGGTCGCCGTCTCCACCACGACCTGGGTGGCGTTGGTCTCCAGCTCCGTGGTGAACAGCCGGTGCGAGGAGCCCTTGCGGGGCAGCTGGCCGGCGACGCAGAAGGGCACGGCTTCGGGCAGGCCCGCGGTCACCGGGTGCGCCGTCCACGGGGACGAGGCGTGCGGCGGCAGCTCGCCCGCCTCCAGGAAGGCCGGCGCCGCTCCGGGTCCGGCCGGTGCCGCGTGGGCCGGGACCGCGGCCGCGGCGAGGGCGGCGCCGGCCGCCGCCAGTGCCGCGGCGGCCCGAGCCGTTCTGGTGTTCGTTCGGATGCGCATGGGGCTCCCCGTTCGGTCGTGCGGCGTGCTGCCGCTGATGTCCGATCAGCTTGAACGGGAGAACGGCCGGCCGCAACACACGCGCGCGCGGCGGATGCCGCCGCACTTGCCGCGCACAGCGGATGCCGCGACACACCCGGACGTGAACGGGACGCCCCGGCACCTGTGACGCGTACCGGCCGCGGCGGGCGGGAACGCACGCGCTCCCGTCCGGCGCGCGTGCTCGTGCCGTGCGCGTCCGGGCCGTGCGGGCCGTCCTCAGCCCTTGAGCGGCTCGCCGTGCCAGCGCCAGCTCTCCCGGCGGGCGAAGCCCGGGAGTTCGGCGCGGCCGGTCGCCCAGAGCAACGCCTGCCAGGGGTCGGCGTCCCGCGGTGCCTCCGGGAACAGCCGGTGCAGCGTCCGCGCGCAGACGTCCGGCGGGGGCGCGCAGTCCAGGCCGAGCCCGGTGGCGATGTCGTACGTGTGCACCAGGGCCTCGACGATGCCCATGGCGGCGAAGCCCTCCGGGTCGGAGACGCCGTAGGGGTGGTAGCCGCGGGCCTCGTCCGGGGTGACCCGGACGATCGCGGCCAGCAGCGCGCCGGTGGCCGCGACGGCGTTCAGCAGCCGGGGGACGGTCGCGCCCTCCTCCTCCTTCAGGTCGACCGGCAGATAGTCGTCCTCCGGGTGGCCGGCGACCTGCCCGGCGTAGCCGAAGAAGTCACTGCAGACGTGCAGGAGGGTGTACCGGCAGTCCCAGGTGAGCGGGCCCGCGGGCCGGGACCAGTCCTCGTCCTGGACCTGCCGCAGCGTGTCCGCGCTGAAGCCGGCCGCGGCGGTGACGTCGTCCGGCCGCACCCGCTCCCGCTCTCCGGTCCCGCCCGTGCCCGCCTGTTCCGCCATGTGTGTCCCTTCACCCTTCCGGATCGGCCCGGTTGACGCGCATCCTCGCACGGTGGGGTCGCCGGGGCACCGGCATTTCCCGGCGCCGGCGATCTCGCCGGGGGCCGGTGCCGGGGCGCAGGATGGGTAGGCAGCGGGCATCGCCACCGCGTGACCGGACCCGCGGAAAGAGACGAGGAGAAGCCGTGCCCAGCAGAAAAGCCCTGATCCGCCGCCCCAGCCCGCGGCTCGCCGAGGGGTTGGTCACCCACCTCGAACGCTCCCCGGTCGACGCCGTGCGGGCGCTGGAACAGTGGGCCGGCTACGCGGAGGCGCTGCGGGCGCACGGCTGGGAGACCGTCGAGACGGAGCCGGCCGACGACTGCCCGGACGGGGTGTTCGTCGAGGACACCGTGGTCGTGTTCCGCAACGTGGCGCTGATCGCGCGGCCCGGAGCGGAGTCCCGCCGCCCGGAGACGGCGGCCGTCGAGGAGACCGTGGCCCGGCTGGGCTGCTCGGTGAACTGGGTGTGGGAGCCCGGCACGCTGGACGGCGGTGACGTGCTGAAGGTCGGCGACACCGTCTATGCGGGGCGCGGCGGAACGGACCAACACGGAGGGTGTGCGGCAGCTGCGGGCGGCGTTCGAACCGCTGGGGGCCCGGGTGGTGGCCGTTCCGGTCAGCACCGTGCTGCACCTGAAGAGCGCGGTGACGGCGCTGCCGGACGGGACAGTGATCGGCCACCCCCCGCTGGTGGAGGTCCCGTCGCTGTTCCCGCGCTTCCTGCCGGTGCCCGAGGCGTCCGGCGCGCACGTGGTGCTGCTCGGCGGCCGGCGGCTGCTGATGGCGGCGAGCGCCCCGAAGACGGCCGAGCTGTTCGCGGACCTCGGGTACGAGCCGGTGCCGGTCGACATCGGGGAGTTCGAGAAGCTGGAGGGCTGTGTGACCTGTCTCTCGGTGCGGCTGCGGGATCTGTACGGCCAGCCGGACGGATATAGCGGATAAAAAGGGACGTTCCCCCCGACCCCCTGGCCCCTGACTTACCCGCCCTTTAACCTACGGTTTCGTAACCTACGTAACCGTAGGTGTACCACCGTCCCCAGGAGCCGCTGTGACCATGACCCCCGCCACCCTCAACGGATCGGAGGGGTGGAGCGACGTCCGACTGCTCCACGCGCTGGAGGAGGTCGTCGAGACCGAGCTGAACCGGCATCTGAAGGTCGCCAAGGAGTGGATGCCGCACGAGTACGTGCCGTGGAGCGACGGGCGGAACTTCGACGGCGTCATGGGCGGCGAGGCCTGGGCGCCGGAGCAGTCCAAGGTCAGCGACATCGGCCGGATCGCCCTCGTCGTCAACCTGCTCACCGAGGACAACCTGCCCAGCTACCACCACGAGATCGCGACGCTCTTCGGCCGCGACGGGGCGTGGGGCACCTGGGTGCACCGCTGGACCGCCGAGGAGGGCCGGCACGGCATCGTGATGCGGGACTACCTGCTGACCTCGCGCGCGGTCGACCCGGTGCAGCTGGAGCGGTTCCGGATGGCGCACATGTCCGAGGGCTTCGAGTCCGACAACCGGCACAGCATGCTGCACTCGGTCGCGTACGTCGCCTTCCAGGAGCTGGCCACCCGGATCTCGCACCGCAACACGGGCCACCACTCCGGCGACCCGGTGTGCGACCGGATGCTGGCGCGCATCGCGACCGACGAGAACCTGCACATGGTCTTCTACCGCAACCTGCTCGGCAAGGCGTTCGAACTGGCTCCGGACCAGACCATGTCCGCGGTCCGCGACGTCGTCGTGAACTTCCGGATGCCGGGCCACGGCATGCCGGGCTTCGAGCGCGCCGCGGCCCAGATGGCGATCGGCGGGATCTACAACATGCGGATCCACCACGACGACGTCATCCAGCCCGTGCTGCGCTTCCTGAAGGTGCTGGAGATCTCCGGTCTCGGGCCGGAAGGGCTCAAGGCGCAGGAGGAGTTGGGGATGTTCCTGGGCGGCCTCGACGCCCAGGCGACGAAGTTCGACGAGCGGCGCGAGGCGCTGCTGGCCCGCCGGGCGGCCCGCAAGGCCGAGTCCGGGGCGTAGGACCACACGCAGCAGGCCCGGTGCGGAAGCACCGGGCCTGCTGTGATGAGTAGCGGGGACAGGATTTGAACCTGCGACCTCTGGGTTATGAGCCCAGCGAGCTACCGAGCTGCTCCACCCCGCGTCGGTGAACCTGACTCTACGCGCTCGTGACCGTGGCGCCAAATCGCTTCCGTCCGGCCTCCCCCGTACCGCTGCCCGCGCCTCATCCCGCCGTCCCCTTCACCGCGCCTCGTCCCGCGGCTGCTGCCCCGTCCCCCTCACCGCGCTCACCCCGCGGCTGTTCCCCCGTGCCGCTCCCCCCCGGCCGTTCCCCCCGTATCCCCGTATCCCCCGTGATCGCCGTGCTGTTCCCGGCGCTTCCTCTCGCGGCTGCTTCCCCCCTACCGCCTTCCCGGGCCGCCGCTCCCGGCGGCCCGTCCTCCCCCGTCCTCCCGTCCGTCTCCCCGCGGCCCGGCCTCCCCTTCGGCAGGCGGCCGTGTCGCGGCCCGTCCTCCGCGGGCGGAGCGCCCGCGGAGGACGGCGGCGGTCACCCGGTCCCGCCGTTCCCCCGTTCCTTGCGCAGTCTTCGCCGCTCTCCCTCGGACAGCCCGCCCCAGACACCGAATCGTTCGTCGTGCTCGAGGGCGTACGCCAGACACTCGGCCCGTTCCGGGCAGGCCCCGCACACCCGCTTGGCCTCCCGGGTGGAACCGCCGGCCGCGGGGAAGAAGAACTCGGGCCCGACCTGCGCGCACAACGCTCGATCCCGCCAGCCGGGCGGGCGCTCTGCCGGGCCGATGAAGTCGATCAACATGGCGGTCATGCTGCACGGCGCCGCTCAACGTTTGCTGAACGCGTCATCAATGTCCGCTGCGGACGGCCCTGGCAGCCGGGCCGGGCCCCGTCACGGACTCATGCCGCTGGCCCTGGCGATGGAGCGGACCTCGCGCAGATCCGCGGCCCGCTGCCGCCGCACGGCGTCGCTTTCGCCCGCGCCGCCTTCGTCTCCGCGCCCGGGTCCGTATTCGCGTCCGCGTTCGGGTCCGCCTTCGGGTCCGTGTTCGCGCTCCTGCCCGTGCCCGGCTCCGGATTCGCCGAGGTCGATGACCACGCTGTCCTCGGCGAAGTCCAGCAGCCCCATCACCGTGCGCAGCTCGCGCTGGAGCTGCGGGGTGAACAACTCCCGCTCCGCCTCCGGAAGATCGATCTCCACGTCTCCGCCCCCGGCGGCCAGGGCGGCCTCCACTCCGCGCAGGATCTTCGTCAGCAGGTGGTACGACGCCGGATCCAGCCGGTCCCGGAGATCCTCCAGATGCGCCCGGAGCCGTACGGTGCGCGGTCGGCGCTCCTCCTCGTCCATGCCCGCCATGATGGCCGGACCGCCGCCCGCCGCGCGCCCGTTCGGCCGGTACGTCACCGTCACGGGCGAACCTGCACCAGCGCGCGGCTGCCGTCCGTGCGCCATGCGCCGTCCGCCGCGCCGCCCGCGTCCAGGGTGTCCAGGACGCGGCGGCCGAGCCCCGTCACGACATCGGACTTCAGGGTCCGCAGCGCCGCGACCGGACCCGGGAAGTAGCCGGTGACCTCGGCGAACGGGATGGTGGCCGGCCAGTCCCGGTCGCCCACCAGACGGCGGTAGTTGAGGTCTCCCTTGAAGATCGTCAGCGCGGCCGTGCCGAAGTCGGCCCGCAGGTCGCCCGGCATCGCCGCGTAGGTCAGGGGCGCGCAGGAGAACGCGTGCGCCCGCACCGCGAGCCGTCCCGTGCTCATCGCCTCCCACAGCCGCCGCCCGGTCTCCCCCGCCGTGCCGGGTGCCGCCACCAGCCGCCGCAGCCCGGCCAGGACATCCGCCGTGGTCGCGTCGGACACGTAGTAGGGGTGCGGCTTGACGTGCAGGGCCACCTCCGCGGCCGCCCCGGTGAGGAGCAGATGGTCGATCAGGAGCAGATCCGGGATCAGCTCCCGCCCGGCGTTGTCGGCGACGAGCACGATCCGCCCCCGCCGCTCCCCCGCCGCGCGCAGCAGTTCGCGCAGCGCGGGCCTCTCGTCTGCCACCAGGCTCTCCGCGCCGCCGGCGCCGGGCTCGCCGCCGGTGATGCGGAAGCCGAGGTCCGCCCGGTTGCCCCAGAGCGCGGCCAGCACCAGCGCGTCGGTCCGCTCGTCCGGTGACAGCTCGTCCGGGGAGCGTCCGCCCGGCCCCGACCCGCCGTCGAGCGCGGCGAGTTCGCCGTCGACCGTGTCGCCGGCCAGTTCGGCGTCCTTCATCGGGGCGAACGGGTCGATGCCGCGCCACGGCCCCGGTACGGAGTAGCCGAGCGCCTCGCGCAGCCGCCGGTAGAAGTAGCTCTCCGCCCACAGGAACGGGGCGTCGGTCCAGCGTTTGCCGAAGTGGCCGCGGTCCCAGTCGCCGTGCCACAGCTCCCGGTCGCGCGCGGACGCGGGAAGCGGTTGGATGACGCCGTCGAGGGTCTCCGCGAGCAGGTCCCGCAGCGCCTGCCGCTCCCCCGGCCCGTACGGGGTCGCGTGCAGCAGCCGCTCGACGAGCGCCGGGTGCCGGTCGTGCCAGACGCCCCAGGGGAACGATCCGGGGACATTGCCGAGGATCTCCGGTGCGGCGGCCTCCGTATCCGCGGCCTCCGGTTCCCTTCGCTCCACCTCAGCTCCTCCGACAGCGACCCGACGACACCGGGCGGTACCCGACGGGCAGGACAGTACCGGCCGCTCGACGCGATCCGGTGCTGGTTCCGCCCGTTCCGCGCGCCGTGCCGCGGGCGCCGCGGCGGACGGGGCCCGCGGGCCCGCGGCGGCCGGGGCGGACGGGGCCCGTCAGGTGGACGCCCGGCGGACCAGTTCCGTCGGGAGCATGATCGACGGCGGCAGGCCGGTCTCGCCCTCCAGCTGGGCGAGCAGCCGCCAGGTCATGGTCCGGCCGAACTCCTCGATCGGCTGGCGGACGGTGGTCAGGGGCGGCGACATGGTGGGCGCGATGTCGAGGTTGTCGAAGCCCACCACGGCCACCTCCTCCGGGATCCGGCGGCCGGCCGCGTGCAGGACCTGCATGGCGCCCACGGCCATCAGGTCCGAGGCCGCGAACACCGCGTCCAGGTCCGGATGGTTGCGCAGCAGCCGGCGCATCGCGGCGGCACCGCCCTCCATCGTGAAGTCGCCGTGCTCGACCGCGTCGGTGGCGATGCCGGTGCCGGCCATGCCCCGCCGCCACCCGCTGAGCCGGTCCATGCCGACCGACATGTCCTCGGGTCCGGCGATGGTGGCGACCCTGCGGCGCCCGATGTCGATCAGATGGCGGGCCGCGGAGCTGGCGCCGTTGAAGTTGTCGACATCGACGTAGGGCGCGTCGACGCGGGCCAGCGGCCGGCCGCCGAGGACGACCGGCAGGCCGGCGTCCACCAGCAGGCCGGGCAGCGGGTCCTCGCCGTGCAGGCTGACGACGAGCGCCCCGTCGACATGGCCGCCGCAGAGATAGCGGGCGAAGCCGTCCTCCTCGTCCTGCTCGTTGTTCATCAGCAGGACGAGCTGCATCTGGCTGCCGGAGAGACCGCTGTAGATGCCGCGCAGCACGCGGGCGAAGAACGGGTCGCTGAGCACGAAGTTGCCGGGCTCGGACATCACCAGGGCGATCGAGCCGGTCCGCTTGGTGGCCAGCGACCGCGCGACCTGGTTGGTGCGGTAGCCGAGGACCTCGACGGCCCGGGCGACCTGCTCCCGGGCTCTCTCGCTGACGTAGGGAAGGCCGTTGATGGCCCGTGACGCCGTGGCCCGGGAGACTCCCGCGGCCCGCGCCACCTCTTCCAGGGTCGGGGTCGCGTTCTGGCTCATACGTCCCACCGACTGAGCCTCGGCTGATTCAGTCACCGGCTCTCCGTGTGTGGCAGTGCCTCCCGCCGCGCGGCGCACGCGCAGCTCCTTCCGCTCGTAGCGGCTGCATGATCGTATCTCTCACAAACGAACCCCCCGCTGACGCCGCCCGGATCCGGGCCCGCCGGGCGGAAATCCTTGCCGCCGGGCCCTGGAAGCGCTTTCAGCGTACCCAGTGAACTGGGCGTCCGCCAGAGACCCGGAAGTGGAAAGCCCGGAAAACGGAGTGCTGCACTCCGAAGTCCTGCCGCTCACCGGGCGCCGGACGGGCCGGGGCGGACGCGGGACGGCGGCCGCCGCGCGACACCGCGCCGGGAAGGACGCGGGGTGCGCCGGACGGCCGCCGACCCGTCACGCGCTCAGCACCCGATGGGTGAGGTGCCGACCGCGACGTCGTCATACCAGAGGGTGTCGGCGCCGTCGCCGTAACTCTCCCAGCCGAGCCGGAGGTCGGTCGGTGCGGGCGACCAGCCGGCCTTGTTCAGCCACTGGCGGTCGATGTCGTGGGTCGGGGTGCCGTCGACGACGAGCCCCTCCACGACCTCGCCGTTCACGCGGGTCTCCAGGGTGCTGCCCTCGATGCCGTACTCGACGCAGGTCCACTCGTCGAGGGGCAGCGGCCGGCTCAGGGCCACGCCGTTCGGGCTCTGTTCGGGCAGGGTGGCGTCGTCGGACTCGCGGTTCCACTGCAGGGCGCCGTTCTGGCCGCCCATCCGCAGGTCCTTGCCGCCGTCGTTCGGGTCGTGCATGGCGAGGAAGGTGACGTGCGCGGCGGGCAGCGCCGTGGTGTGCCGGACGTAGAAGCGGACGTGCAGCGAGGAGCTGCCGGCCACCTCGGTCAGATCGGTCGCGGCGAAGATGTGGTTGCAGTAACCGGCCGTGCCGTCGATGCGCAGGGACTTCGCTCCGGTGTGAGCGACGGCGGAGTCCACGGACGCGGCACCGGTGCCGGTGCAGTTGGGGGCCGAGGCGGTCCAGCGGCCGGACAGCCCGGTGCCGGTCTGCGCCTCGAAGTCCTCGCAGAACCCGTCGGCGGTGCACTCGGCGAGCGCCGCTGCGGCGGAGGCGGTGTCCGCGGCGGGCGAGCCGGGCGCGGGAGCCGCGCCCGCCTGGGACTGGCCCACGGCGAGGGTCGCGGTGACGGCCAGGGCCGCCGCGGCCGCGGCGGCCGCCCGGCGCCCGCGGCGGGGAGCGCGGGGAGACTGCGGCGCGGGGGACGTGGGGGGCGTCGACGCCGTGGCGGACATCGGCGGGGTCGGGGAAGAGGTCATGGATCCGGCCCTTCTCGGAAGGTGGCGGCGGAATGAGCGGCGT
>NZ_WHPN01000373.1:68502-93721 GCF_009735685.1 Streptomyces lycii
CCGCGACGGGCGGTGACAATCCACCGCCGGGTTGGGCGCGTCCGGCGGTTTCGCTGCCGCGGCGGCGCGCGGGAGGAACGCCTTGCCGCCGCGTCAGACGCGCCCGTGTGGCGTGGTGGCCGGGTCACGGCGGGCCCGGTGCGGGCCCGCCGCTCCCGACCGTGTTACTCGGTGCCGAACAGGGCGACGTGCGCGGAGAACGCCGTGGCGATCTCAGCCTGTGCCCAGTAGCGGTGGTACGTGAACGTCGGCTCCTCGCCGCCGTCCAGGTACTCCTGCACCTTGCTCCACTCCGGGTCGCTCTCGTAGAAGGACCGGATGGACAGGAAGGTGGAGTCCGAGTTGATCTCGTCACCGTTCGGCATGGTGCCGGTCCAGCCGTCGGGGACGTAGAGCTTGTCGTCACCGGACTCGACGACGAACCGCTCGTAGTCGCCGCGGGTCTCCTCGAGCGCGATGCCCAGGTCGTCCTGGTGCTCGAGCAGGCCGTCCAGCAGCCCCTCACCGGCGAGCCGTGCCTCTTCGTCGCCCGAGCCCGCCGCGTAGTACAGCAGGGTCTTGGCGAACGAGGCCGCGACACCGACGTCGTTGGTGTGCGAGGTCACCTCGACGTGCAGGTTGCTGTTGTCCGACGGGCTGCCGCTCCAGTCGTCGGGCTGGCCGCTCCACTCCATCTCACTGGGGATCTGGTAGTTCCCGGTGCCGTCGATGGTGGAGTTCTCCAGGGCCCAGTCGACCCACTTGTCCATGATGGCGCCGGCGCGCTCGTCACCGGTCTCGGCGTACAGCTCGGCCGTCCGCTGCAGGCCCCAGACCTGGAAGCCGAACCACCGGTTGGACGGCGGGTCGTTCCAGACCGGCTGCCAGTCGTAGTACATGCCGTAGAACGTCGAGGCGTCGGACGGCGGGGTGCCGTAGTCGCCCTCCCAGCTGTTGGTGGCGCCACCCGCGATGGCACCCTCGGAGGACTGCAGCCACTGCAGGAACTCCAGCTGCCGGTCGAGGCTCTCGGCCCAGTCCTCCTGGCCGGTCGAGGACTGCGGCTGCATGTCCGGGTCCTCGGCGAGGGCCCAGGCCGCCATCGGGTTCTGGTAACCCTGGTGCGACGCGCTGCCGCCGATGCGCCAGGCCCACGGGTACTCCGCGGACTCCAGGGCACCGCCCCAGGCGTAGTACCAGGACATCAGGTAGTGCGCGCTGTCCTTGCCGGAGCCGGCCGGGCAGGACGGGCTGGTGCAGTCACCGATCGCCTTGAAGTACTTGTCGAACATGGCGTACCGGAGGTAGTCACCCATCTTGGTCGCCTTCTCGACGACGTCGGCGACCTCACCGCCGTTGCCCTGCGCGGCAGCGGCTTCCTTCGCCTGGTACGCGACCTGCACGGCACGTGCGTCGGCGTCCGGGGCGTTGGTGTACTTCCACTGCTCGGAGTAGTTCTCGTCACCCGTGAACAGGTCCAGGTAGCCGTTCTCACCGCCGTGCGCGAAGGTGTCGCAGGACGGCTGGGTCACGGTCTCCCAGACCGACTCCTGGGAGCCGCGCTGGAACGTGTTGATGAAGACCGGCTCGGCGTCCGACTCGTCGCCGCAGAAGCCGAAGCCGTACGTGTTGTCCACGTCCAGCAGCCAGTGCATGCCGTAGATCTCGTCGCTGCCGTACGCGGACGACAGCTCCTCGGCCAGCGGGTCCTCGCCGACGGAGACGTCACCGTCGAGCTGCGCCGGGTACTCCGAGGGGTGGGTGTGCTCCGGAGCGTAGGTCGCGGGGCTGCTCGGGTCGTAGGCGCCGTTGGTCGGCTGGTCCTCGGTGCCCGGGATCGCGAACTTCTCCAGCGAGGCCCAGGCGTCGTTGAACGGCCCCCAGTCCTCGGTGAGACGGCCGTACTCGGACTCCAGCCACAGGTAGTAGGTGAAGGCCTCGGAGGTCGTCTCGTGTCCGTGGTCCGGCGCCTCGACGATCAGCGTCTCGATCGAGTGGTACGGCACCTTGAGCCCGTCGAACTCGCGGTAGTAGCCGCTGGACGGGTCGCTGATCTTGTTGTACTGGTCGAGGAACGCCTGCTCGTAGTCGCTCGCCAGGGCGCCCAGTTCCTGCACCGGGGCGGTGCCGGTCTCGTGGCCCTTGGCGCTCGCCTCGAACTTGGCCAGTCCCGCGTCGCCCTTCTTGTCGGCGGAGACGACGGTGACCTGCTGAGCCTTGTCCCAGTTCTCCGGGGTGAAGGTCAGCTTGGAGGTCTTGGCGCTCAGGTCCTTGTTGCCGGACGCGCGCTCGATCGTGACCTCGACGTCGGAGGCGGGCTTCGTCGTGAGCGAGACGTCGAAGGTGGTCTCGGCGCCCTGCTCCACGTACGCGGTGACCGGTGAGGCGACGACGGCCGGCTTCTCGATCACGCTGACCAGCGAGGGGTGCGAGCTGACGGGCTTGCCCTCGGCGTCGTAGGCCTTGGCCGTCAGCGAGTACTGGCCCTCGGGCGCGTTGGCCCACTTGCCCTCGAACGGCGCCTCGGCGTCGGTGGCCAGCAACTGGTTGTCGGCGTAGAACTCGACCTTGCTGACCTCGCCGGAGGTCTCCGCCTTCAGCGGGACGGACTTGTCCGCGAGCACGTAGTTGCCGCCGCCCCGGTCCTGGGACGCGAGGGAGACGGTGGGAGCCTTGGCGGGGGCGTCGGCCTCCGTGGCGAACGTCGTCCCCGGCACCACCCCCGCCACCAGTGCGGCGAGGGCGAGCCCGCCCGTAACGGGGCCAGGCCGCAGCCTGCGCCGTAGGTGAGTTCTCATTACCTGGGGGTTCCTCTCTGTCATATGGGTGGGGGCCATATGTGCGGGGCATAGAGGCGCGTGCCCGGTCCGCCGTATCGCGAGCGGACACATCACACGTTGGTTCCGGCCCCGTGAGTGGGCTGTGGGTGCGGCCACTCACGGAGCCGGCGATATGGGGGCGAGATCGGCCCAGGTGTTGCACCGGCACAACGCCGGCGAAGCAGTGAACAGGGCCGGGCAGCGACTGAAACCGCTTCCAGTGCCGGGACTGTAGCGGCACCCCGGGGTCCTGAAAACCCTTACTGACGAGTCCAGTTCGGCATTCACCGTTGGCACGCCCATCACAGGCGGCTCACCTGCTGTTTTGTTGACGCTCCGACAAAAAACGCGGCTCGTCGGCTGGTTCGTGCCCCTGGGAAACGCGCTGACCTGCGGCGGAGCAGTCAATCCTGTGCACTCCTATTGACAGGGACACACCCCGCGCTCACTCTAAGAGCGCTCCCAGGGTTCCCAGACCCGCCGGGAGCGTGATCACCGGCCGACCAACGCGCACCCCGTCGTCGGCGCGAGTCCTGTGATCGCAGCGAGAAGCACGGCGGCCCGGGACGGCCGGAACGGGACCATCTGCCCTGACCCCCCGCTTGGGCCTCTGCACATCCACGGGCCGCCGTGTACTCCGCTCCGCAACCCCCGTCTGGTCCTGTGATCACGGAGGCACCCCACATGACCCCGAGCCGGCAACGGACCGCGCGGCGCGCCGTTCCGGCACGCGCGTGCGCCGCCGCCGCGCTCACCCCCGTACCGCCGGCCGCCCCGCCGCGAGCGGCCGGCGCCACCCGTGCCGTACCGCCCGCCCACCGTGCCGCACGACGGCACCGGGCACCCGCCGACCCGACCGATGCCGCCGCCCGCCCCGGCCCCCCGGCTCCGGGAGGACACCAGCGGATGTAGACCACCGCTCGACCACCGGGCGGAAACATCCCTGGAAGCGCTTCCAAGAGCCGGTTTCTCCACCCCACCCATGGAGTTCCCAGATGAAGAAGACCTCCCTCGCAGCTGCTGGTGCGGCGGCTCTGGCCGTCACCGCCGTGATGGTCTCCGCACCGACGACCACCGCCACCACGGACAAGGCGGCGGCCGAGTCCGACTTCTACGTCGACCCCGAGACCCAGGCCGCCGAGTGGGTCGCCGAGAACCCCAACGACTCGAAGGCCTCCGTGATCGGGGAGAAGATCGCCTCGGTCCCGCAGGGCCGCTGGTTCACGACCTCCAACACCGACGAGGTCCGTGCCGAGGTCGACGCCTACGTCGGCGCCGCCGCCGACGCCGGCAAGACGCCGATCATGGTCGTCTACAACATGCCCAACCGGGACTGCGGCGGCGCGAGCAGCGGAGGGGCGGCGAACCACAGCGAGTACCGGCAGTGGGTCGACGAGATCGCCGCCGGGCTGAACGGACGGCCCGCGGCCGTCATCCTGGAGCCCGACGTCCTGGCCCTGATGTCCAACTGCATGGACGACGGCCAGCAGCAGCAGACGCAGGAGTCGATGGCCTACGCCGGCAAGGCGCTCAAGGCCGCTTCGCCCGAGGCCAAGGTGTACTTCGACGCCGCGCACTCGACCTGGCTCCAGCCCGGTGAGATGGCTTCCCGGCTGGTCGCCTCCGACATAGCGAACAGCGCCGACGGCATCTCCACCAACGTGTCGAACTACAACTTCACCGACAACGAGGTCGCGTACAGCACCGCGGTCCTCGACGCGGTCGGCGACGCCGGCCTGGGCGCCGTCATCGACACCAGCCGCAACGGCAACGGCCCCGACCCCGCGGGCGAGTGGTGCGACCCCGCCGGCCGGGCGATCGGCACCCCGAGCACCGCCGAGACCGGCAACGACCGCATTGACGCCTTCCTCTGGATCAAGCTGCCGGGCGAGGCCGACGGATGCATAGCCCAGGCCGGCCAGTTCGTTCCGCAGCGGGCCTACGACATGGCCGTGGCGGCGAACTCCGCGACCACCTCCGAGGATGATTCCCGATGACTGTCTCCCGACCGGATCCCCTGGTGACCGCCGTCCCCGACCGCGGCACCGGCACCGGCGCCGCCGTGGACGCCCGCGGCCTGTCGGCCGTGCTCGACCGCGCCCGCGAACCCGTGATCGGCGTCTTCCGCATCGTTGTCGGCCTGCTCTTCGCCTGCCACGGAGCGGCGACGCTGTTCGACGTGCTCGGCGGGCCCCACGCCGGGGTCCCGGAGTTCGGCGCGTGGCCGGGCTGGTGGGCCGCGGCCATCCAGTTGGTCGGCGGCGCGCTGGTGCTGCTGGGCGCCTGGACCCGGGTCGCGGCGCTGGTCTGCTCCGGTTCCATGGCGTATGCCTATTTCGTGGTGCACCAGCCCGAGGCGCTGTTCCCGATCGAGAACGGCGGCGAACCCTCGGCCATGTTCTGCTGGGCCTTTCTGCTGATCGCGGTGCTGGGACCCGGCCGCTGGGCAGTGGATTCGCTGTTCACCAGGAAAATCGCCGCGTAAAGAACCGTGCGCGGCCGGACTGTTGGCCACACAATTTTTCGAGCTGCCCGGATCCGTATACGCGATTGCCTGTTCCGCGTATACGGAGCCGGGCTCGAAGTCGTCTCCCGGGAAAATGCCCGGCGCTCCCCCCGGCGCCCGGAATACGGTCGCGGCCCGGGTCCGCCGGCAAGCGGTGCGGCACCTTCGGCACCATGGAGAGCCCGGCATTCCCCTGGCCGTCGCGATGATCACGGGTGCGCCGTGCGCCCCGCGGAGAGCCGGGAAGATCCGGGACACAAGGGCGGCAGTGCCACGATTGGGAACGTGCGGACTTCCCGCGAACAGGAATATTTCGGTGATGAAACGCCGATCGAAACAGCTTGTATCCGAGACCTTTTCAGATCGTTCCACCACTGGTACCGTCTTCGTCGTGGGAGCGCTCCCATTGTGTCTCGGTTCTGCCGTCCGCGGCAGATCCGGGACATCAGCACCATCGGAGTGTTGGCCCAGTCCCCCCACACCTCGGGGCACGGGAAAGTCCCGAGGTGACACCGATAGGAGCTCAAATGAGAACCGATTCCCCAGGCGGACGCAAATCCCGCGTCCGTCGCGCCGTCACCGCAGTGAGCGCAGCTGCGCTCGCCTCCGGTTTGCTCATTGCCGCGGGGAACACAGCGAACGGTGAAACGGCGGAGACCTCTGCCGCGGCGGCTCGCGTGGACAACCCTTACGAGGGTGCTCAGGTCTACGTGAACGAGGACTGGTCCGCTCAGGCCGCCGAGAGCGGCGGCGAGGCGATCGCCGACCAGCCCACCGCGGTGTGGCTGGACCGGATCGCCGCGATCGACTCCGGTTCCGCGGGCGAGAACACCATGGGCCTCGCCGACCACCTCGACGCGGCGCTGGAGCAGGGTGCCGACGTTCTCCAGATGGTCACGTACAACCTGCCCGGCCGTGACTGCGCCGCGCTGGCCTCCAACGGTGAACTCGGACCGGAGGAGATCGACAAGTACAAGAGCGAGTTCATCGACCCGATCAACGAGATCGTGTCCGACCCGAAGTACGCCGATCTGCGGATCGTCAACGTGGTCGAGATCGACTCGCTGCCCAACCTCATCACCAACGTGGGCGACCGTGAGACGGCCACCCCCGAGTGTGACGTGATGAAGGCGAACGGCAACTACGTCGAGGGCGTCGGCTACGCGCTCGCCACCCTGGGCGCGAACGAGAACGTCTACAACTACATCGACATCGGCCACCACGGCTGGATCGGCTGGGAGGACAACTTCTCCGCCACCGCCGAGCTGCTGCACGAGGCGTCCAACACCGCCGGTGCCACGGTTGACGACGTCGCCGGCTTCGCCGCCAACACCGCCAACTACGGTGCCACCGTGGAGCCTCACTTCTCCATCGACGACACCGTGAACGGCACGCCGATCCGCAACGAGTCCTCGTGGGTCGACTGGAACAACTACGTGGACGAGCTGTCCTTCGCGCAGGCGTTCCGCGAGGAGGCCGTCTCGGCCGGCTTCAACAGTGACGTCGGTGTCATCATCGACACCTCCCGCAACGGCTGGGGCGGCCCCGACCGTCCCACCGGCCCCGGTAGCACCAGCGGCACGGCCGACGAGTACGTCGACTCCAGCCGCATCGACCGCCGTATCCACCTCGGCAACTGGTGCAACCAGGACGGCGCCGGCCTCGGCGAGCGGCCCACCGCCTCTCCGGAGTCGGGTATCGACGCCTACGCGTGGATCAAGCCCCCGGGCGAGTCGGACGGCTCCAGCGAGGAGATCGAGAACGACGAGGGCAAGGGCTTCGACCGGATGTGCGACCCCACGTACGAGGGGAACCCGCGCAACCAGAACAACATGTCGGGCGCCAAGGACGGCGCGCCGGTCTCCGGTCACTGGTTCCAGGCTCAGTTCGAAGAGCTGATCGCGAACGCTCACCCGCCGGTGTAACCAGCCTCGTGTGAACACCTGACGGTGATCACCTGAGTCCGGACACCACGCCGGCAGGGGCCCGGTACGACCTTCCAGGTCGTGCCGGGCCCCTTCGCCGTGCCGGGCCCCTTCGCCGTAAGCGGCTCACGGCTCACGGCTCACGGCTCACGGCTCACGGCTCACGGCTCACGGGGCGAACGACGGGTCCGGTTCCACGGTCACCTCCAGCAGCAGCGGTTCCGTCCGGCCCGGGAGGGTGGCGGCCACGGCGTCCAGCTCGCGCAGCAGCGCCGCGTGGTCGCCGACCCTGCGGGCCGGGCAGCCGAGTGCCTCGGCCAGCCCGCGGACGCTGATCTCCTCGAAGGCCGGCCAGGGGGCCTTTCCGCCGTGCTTCTCCGCCAGCCGGTCCATGACCGCGTAGCGGCCGTTGGCGAGGACGACGAAGACGGCACCGACCCCGTAGTGGACGGCCGTCCACAGTCCCTGGATCTGGTAGAGCGACGAGCCGTCGCCGACCACCGCGACCACCGGGCGTTCCGGCGCCCCCATGCGGACGCCGATCGCCGCGGGTACGGCGAAGCCGAGCCCGCCCATGGCCGCGCTGAGGAAACCGAGCGGCTGCCGGGCCGGCAGCAGCGCGTGCAGGTCGGGGCGGCTGGACGGGGTCTCCTCGACGACCACGGTGTCGGCCGGGAGGCGTTCGGCGAGGGCGGCCAGGACGTGCGCGGCCCGCAGCGGGGCACCGGCGGCGGGCACCGGCACGGCGGGCGCGGCGCCGCACTCCGGGGCGGGCCGTGCGGTGCGGGCGGACACCCGGTGCGCCAGTGCGGCGCAGAACGCGGGCAGCGGGGCGAGGACGGCAAGTTCGACGGGCGCGTTACGGGCCTCGGCCGGGTCGTCGGTGACGACGGCCAGCCGGGTGCCGTCCGGCGCCAGCGGGCCGGCCTCGTACGGATACTGGCGCAGCACGGGCGCGCCGATCACCAGCACCAGGTCGTGGCGGCCGAGCGTGGCCCGGAGCCGGGTGCGGTCGGCCGGCAGGTGCCCGGCGAACCGCGGGTGGTCCTGCGGGAATCCGGCCCGCGCCCCGAAGGACTCCTGCCACACGGGGCAGCCGAGCCGTTCCGCGAGGCCGGTCAGCGCCCGCCAGGTGGCGGGGTGGTCCGCGCCCGCGCCGACGACCAGGGCGGGCCGCTCGGCCGCGTCGAGGAGTCCGGCCACCGCGGCGACCGACTCCGGGTCGGCCGCAGTCGCCTGGCGCAGGGCGCGGGGCGCGGCCTCGGGCAGCTCGTCGGCGGGCTGCTGCCAGTCGTCCATCGGCACGACGACCAGGGCGGGGCCCCGGTCGGTGCGGGCCGCGTGCCACGCGCGGCCGAGGGCTCCGGGCACGTCCTGGGCGCGGGGCGGGCTCTCGACCCGTACCGGGTAGTCGCCCGCCAGGCCCTCCAGCCGGCCGGTGAGGAACGGCCGTTGGGCGAGATGGCGGCGGTCCTGCTGGCCGACGACGACCACCAGGGGCGCCCGGTTCTCGCGGGCCGTGGCGAGGGCGCCGACGGCGTTGCCGAGGCCCGCGGTGGTGTGCAGCAGGACGAACGCCGGTTCGTCCCGGGCGACGGCCCAGCCGGTGGCCGTGCCGACGACCGATCCCTCGTGCAGGGCGAGGACGAAGTCCAGGTCGTCGGGGAGGTCCGCGAGCAGGGACACCTCGGTGGAGCCGGGGTTGGCGAAGACGGTCGTCATGCCGTGACGCCGGAGCATGTCGAACGCGGCGTCCCGCACGGTGCGCATGGAGATGATGATTCCTTTCGCTGTGCTGTCGCCGGGCCTGCCGCACCGGGTTCCGGTGAGCGGGCACGGCGCGGTGTGACCGGCGACGCGTGGCCGGCGCGGTTGGCCGGCGTTGTGTGACCGGCGCGGTTGGCCGGCGTTGTGAGACCGGCGAGCCGGGGCAGCTTGTGCCGCCCGGTCGCCGCCCAGGGCCGCCTTCCGCCGCGGACGGCCCGCGGACGCCCTCGGACGCCCACGGACGGCGTGCGGCCGGGGGCGCGGCCGGTCGGGTACGGACGGTCGAGTGCGGATACGTCGAGTGCGGACGGTTACGGAACACTGCCGGTCACGGGCTGCCGGTCACGGGGCTTGCGGTTACGGGCTTGCGGCGGGTCAGACCTTCACGGAGATCCCCGGGCTCCCGGTTCCGCTCGGTCCGCGCTGCCCTCGTACGCAGGCCAGGACGCAGAAGCCCGCGACGACGATCCCGGCGTCCAGCCAGACGGCCGCCGTCCAGCCGCCGGTGCGGTCGCGCAGCACACCGCTGATGGCCGGAGAGAGCACGGCGCCCATCTCGCCGATGAGGTTCTGCATGCCGAACGCGGAGCCGCGCAGCTCCGGTTGCGCGATGTCGGCGGTGAGCGCGTGGCCGATCGGCTGGAGGGCGTTGAAGAAGAGGCTGGCGGTGAACAGCAGCAGTCCCATGACGAGCAGCGACGGCTTCTCCGCGGCGCTGAGGTACCAGGCGAAGCAGACGGTGAGCACGGCCTGCACCCCGGTGAACGTCAGCATCATCTCCTTGCGGCCCCAGCCGCGCCGTACCCCGTAGTCGGAGAGCCAGCCGCCCGCCGGGAAGCCGAGGATGCCGGCGCCGGCATTGAAGCCCGCGGTGAGCGCGGCGCTCATGAAGGAGGAGTTCGCGGCGCCCGCCACGATCGACACCGACCAGAAGCTGAAGAACCAGAGGTTCCAGAGAATGGCGATGTTGGCGAGGTAGATGAGGAAGAGGTCGCGGTTCCGCAGGACGGGCTTGAGTTCCTCGCCCTTGCGGGACAGGGCGTACATCACCAGGCCGACGGCGAGGGCGACTTCGAGGAGCGCGATCCACAGCCCGGACAGGCCGGCCTTGTCGCCCAGCAGGTACACACCCATGATCAGCGCGAGCGAGACCGCGGAGTATCCGGCGAGCCGCAGCGAGGCGCCGCCGAGTTTGGCCAGGCTCAGATGCTCCCGGAACCGGTGGGCCAGCAGGAGTCCGACGGCGACGGTCGCAGCGCCGAGTATCCAGAACGCCATCCGCCAGGCCTCGATGTCGGGCATGACGAGCCGGCCGATCCCGATCAGGTGCGGGGTGAAGACGGTGGCGATCGTGATGCCGAAGGCGAGCCCGGTGATGACGACGCCCATGCCGAGGCTCCGGTCGCGCTCGGGCGTGGTCTCGGTGATGAGGGTGCGGTCGTTGGAGTAGTACGCGCCCTCGCCGAGGCCGGTGACGACACGGATCACGATGAACGCGACCAGCCCGCCGATGAAGCCGGTGAGCAGCGTCGCGATGCCGGCCCAGAGCAGGCTGACCACGATGAGCGTGCGGTGGCCGTACCGGTCCCCGAGATAGCCGCCGGGGAACTGGGTGAGCATGTAGCCGGCGAAGAAGAGACCGCCGATCAGGCCGCCCAGCGCGTGCGGGTTGTCGGTGTCGGTGAGGAAGGCGACGTCGTTCTCGATCATCCAGGTCACGACGGGGCCGGTGACGGCGCGGTCCGCCGCGCTGACGGTCCAGCCGAGAAGCAGCAGCAGCCAGAGCGTGTGCCAGGGGCGGAGGCGGCCGCCGCCGGGGACCGGGCCGCCGCCCGGGCTCCCGGTGCCGGTCGCGATGGGCGGGGTGGGGGGCGGGCTGTCTCCGGAAGGGGCCTGCATGGCGGGTCTCCTGGGGGATGCGACTCGTGCGGGGCGCGGCGCCGGCGCGGTCGGGGGGCTGGGGGCGAGAGGGCTGGGGGACGGCGGCGCCGTCCCGGCCGGCAGGGGAACGGCCGGGCGGTGCGGACGCCCGAGGGGGCGGAAGGCGGTACGGGACGGCAGGGGCGGCACGGAGGACGGAGTCGGTACGGAGAGCGGGGGGCGCGGTGCGGAAAGCGGGGGCGGTGCGGAGAGCGGGGGCGGGAGATGCGGCGGACGGGATACGGAGACCGGTCGGGGGCGGACGGGGAACGGAGGCGGAGGCCGGGCGGGGGCGCGGACGCGGCGGGAAAGGGCGGGCAGTGGCGTGTGGGGGCGGCCGGCGGACGCGGAACGGACGGATCCAGTCGGCCCGTTGTCGTTCCGCAGAGCGGAAAGACGCTGCTCGCGACCTCGACCTGCGGATACGCGGCCCGACTCTAGGGCTGGTGCCTGCATTGCGGAACACTCGGAGCTAGGATTTCTGCTATGTCGAACAAACCGGTCCGCTCCGAAGGCTCCAGCTCCGTGGGGCACGCGCTGCGCGCGCTGCTCTACATGCGGGGCCGGGAGTCCGTACGGCTGACGGAGGTCAGCGGGCACCTCGGAGTGGCGCGCTCGACGGCGCACCGGCTGCTGGCCACGCTCCGCGAGCACGGCTTCGTCGAGCAGGAGCCCGCCGGCCGGCGTTACCGGCTCGGGCCGGCCCTCGTGGCACTGGCCCGGGGCATCGGGGACGAGCGCGCCCTGATCCGCGTCGCCCGCCCGCATCTGGAGGCGCTCCGCGACGCCGCCCGGGAGACGTCGAACCTGCTCGTCCTGGACGGCCCGGACGTCTTCTTCCTCGACGGCGCCGACGGTCCGCAGCCCCTGCGGGTGGCGCCCCGCACCGGGGACCACGTACCGGCGTACGGCACGGCGGGCGGGAAGGCGCTGCTCGCCGAGCTTCCGCCGGGGGCGCTGCTGAGCCGCTACCCGAAGGGCCTCCAGCGGCTCACCCCGACGACACTGCCGAGCCTCGACGCGCTCGCCGCCGACCTGGCCGCCTGCCGGGCGCGGGGCTACGCGCTCAATCTCGACGAGAGCGTGCCGGACGTCCGCGGGATCGGCGTCCCGGTCCGGGACCGCACCGGCGTCTGCGTGGCCGCGGTGACGGTGTCGGCGCCGAGCACCCGCCTGGACGCCGCGCGCACGGAGGAACTGGCGCCGCTGCTGCGGCGCGCGGCGGAGCGGATCGCGGCTGACCTCTGAGACGTGGTTGCGCCGGGGATGATCCGCACACCGCGGTACCGGAATGGAGTTCCGGCAAGCCGCCTCCCGGGCCGGTACGCGCCGCGGGTGCGCCGGTGACCCGCCGGGCACCGGGTGCCATGGATAAATCAGGGCATTCGTGAACTAAGTCAAGGATCGTACTGGCCGGGCGTCACGCCTCCTTATAGGGTGACGATCCGTAGCGCCCGAGGTTCCCCACCGCCGGTTCCGTACGGAATCGGTCGCCCTCAACTGCCGCCGGAGAGGCCATGCCAGCATCCACAGAGCCCCATGTCTCGGTGACTTTGGCGGAGATCGCACGGATCGCGGGCGTCGGCCGCGCGGCGGTGAGCAACTGGCGGCGCCGGCACGACAGTTTCCCCCAGCCCGTCGGCGGCACGGACACCAGTCCGCAGTTCGCGCTCTCCCAGGTCGAGGAGTGGCTGCGGGCCCAGGGCAAGCTGAAGGAGGACGCGGGCGGCCGGGAGCGGCTGTGGCCGCAGTTCGAGGCCTTCGGCGACCGGGACATGATGGGCCGGGCCATCGCCGCGGTCGGCGCCAGGGTCCCCGCTCCGGGCGGCGCACCGGGACCGGTGCCGCCGCCCGTGGACGGCGGACTGACCGAGGCGCAGGAGAACGCCGTCGAACAGGCCGTACGGGCGGCCGGTGAGGACGGCGGCGCAGAAACGTTCGACTTCCTGCTCAACCGCTGGCTGGGCACCCATGTGCGCCAGATCGCCACCACCCCGGAACCGCTGGCCGCGCTGATGGCCGAACTGGCCGAACTGGCGGGCGGCCCGGACGCTCCCGCGTCCCCCGGCACGGAACGCGACCCGGCCGAGCCCTGGACCGTGCTGGACCCCGCGTGCGGCGTCGGCGGCCTGCTGCTGGCGGCGGCACGGCACCGGCAGGCCCGCGCGGCGGACGGTACCCCGGCACCCTCGGCGGGGCTCCGGCTCCGCGGCCGGGACAGCGATCCGGTGCTGGTCTGCCTCGCGGCGGCGCGGTTGGCGCTGGCCGCCGGTGCGACCGCTGTCCCGGACGCGGCCCGCGGCCGGGACGGATCCGCAGGTGACCGGAAGGACCGGTCCGCCGGCCCGCACCGCGCCGCCGGCCCCGGCGACTCCCCGATCTCGGCCTCCATCAGCCGCGCCGACAGCCTGCGCGAGGGCGCACCGGCGGGCACCGGCGCCGATGTGGTGCTGTGCAACCCGCCGTTCAACGAACGCGACTGGGGCCACGCCGAGCTGGCGACCGACCCGCGCTGGGTCTACGGCCACCCGCCGCGGACCGAGCCCGAACTCGCCTGGGTGCAGCACGCGTTGTCCTGTCTGCGGCCGGGCGGCACCGCCGTGCTGCTGCTGCCGCCCGCGGTCGCCTCGCGCCGTGCCGGCCGCCGCATCCGGGCCGCCCTGCTGCGGGCCGGGGCGCTGCACGCCGTGATCGCGCTGCCTCCCGGCGCGGCGCCGCCGCACGGGGTGGCGCTGCATCTGTGGGTGCTCCGCGCCCCGGTCGAGGGCGGCGCGGCGGGCACCGAGCTGCTTTTCGTCGACGCCGCGCAGCACCGTACGGAGCAGGCGGGCGGCACCGGCGGGGCGGGCAAGGCGGCGCTCGACTGGCCGGCGGTGAGCGAGACCGTCCTGTCGGCCGTGCGGTCCCGCAGTTCTCAGCGGCGTCCCGGCACCCGCGGGGCGGCCCCGGCCGCCGGCGCCGGCGAGCGTCCGCCGGGCACCAGGACCGTGCCGGTGATCGACCTGCTGGACGAGCAGGTGGACCTCACCCCCGCCCGCCACGTCCCGGTGTCGGCCGCGGTCGCGGGAGCCGGGCTCGGGCGGCGCTGGTCGCGGATGACCGCGCTGCTGGACGAGCTGCGCGCCGCCGCCGGCGATCTCGCGCGCCTGGACTTCGCCGACGGCGCGCCGGGCGGCCAGGGCTCCACGACGGTCGGTGAACTGGCCCGCGCGGGCGCTCTCACGCTGCATCCCGGCCAGGCCCCGCCGGACGGCACGGTGCGCGAGGGCGGTCCGGACGCGCCGAAGGGCTCGGCGCCGTATCTGACCGTGCAGGACCTGCTGCTGGGCGGCGCGCCGCTGGGCCGCGTCGCCGCCGGGGACGTCGCGGCGGGCGGCGGGGACGGCACGCTCACGGTCACGGAGACGACCGATGTGGTGGTCGTCGGCTCGTCCCGGGCGTTCGACGCGTGGGTCGACGCGGACGGACCGACCGTCCTGGGCCCGCAGTTCCACGCGCTGCGGCCCGATCCCGCACTGCTCGACCGGTGGTTCCTGGCCGGCTGTCTGCGCGCCCCGGCGAACGCCCGGCAGGCCGGCAGCCACGCCTCCACCGCGTCCAGGGTCGACGTACGCCGTCTCCAGATCCCGCGGCTGCCGCTGGACGAACAGCGGCGCTACGGCGAGGTGTTCCGGCGCCTCGCCGACTTCGAACGGCTGCTGGGCGAGTCGCGCGGCCTCGGCACGGAGCTGCTCCGGGGCCTGAGCGACTGCCTGTCGGCGGGCGGGCTGGCGACGCGGCCCTGACGGCCGGGCCCGCGGGGCCGCCCGGGACCGGCGGGCGACGCCGCTCGCCACCCGCCTGTCGCCGCTCGCCTGTCGCCGCTCGCCACACGCCGTCCCGCCGTCCCCGTCCGCCGCACGCCGCCCCGCCGCTCACACACGCCGTCCGCCGTCCGCCACACGCCGCCCACACACGCCACACGCCGTCCGCCACCCAGCGTCCGCCGTTCGCCGTTCGCCGTTCGCCGATGGTGCCCGGTGCCCGGGGACGCAGGGCCGGGCCTCAGCCCGGGAGCCGGTAGATCCCCATGAAGAGGGTCTGGAGATCCGCGTGGTCCTCCAGACGGCGCTGTTCGGTCACCTGGTCCTGGGGCACCGGGGCCGGAGCGTCTCCTTCCGCCGGAGCAGCTCCTTCCACCGGAGCGGCCGGCCTGGCGCGGTACGGGGTGTGCTGCTCCAGTTCGTGCGGGCCGATCATCCTGGTGTCCGGTCTGCGTTCGCCGATGACATGGACCTGGCGCAATGCTCCGACCCCCTCGCGCTCGCGCGACGACAGGTCCAGGGCGTCGTTGGACGTGCCGACGCCCTGGTTGCGGACCACCGCCTTCCCGAGCCGGGAGCCGGCCGACACGAGGATCTGGAGGTGCGGCCGGGGGCCTCCGCGGTTCTTCCAGTCCTCCAGGGCGCGCTTCTTGTCGTGGTCGAGACAGATCTCCAGCGAGACGGTCAGATTGCCCATGGTGAAGGTGCTGGAGTCGGTGGCGGCCTCCCCGGCCCGCTCGAAGTTCGTCTTCAGCCGGGCGCCGAGTCCGCGGTCCGCCCGCTTGTTCCGCGCGGCCTCCTCCGGGGACGGGTGGTAACCGGAGACGTCGGCGCTCTCGTTCCGCTTCGTGGTCTCGTGGACGATCCGTCCGTTCATGACGGCGACCGCGCCGTTCCGCAGGACCGTGCCCGCTGCCGAGGACTCGCCCCAGACGATGCTGCCCGGCACGATCAGCATGCCCGGTGAGGCGGCGCTGAGCTTCAGCATCTCGTTGACGATGTGATCCTTGTCCGCCCGGGAGAAGGCGGTTCCCGGCCGCTTGAAGTACCACTCGGGCGCCGTGAACAGGCCGACCGTGTCCGCGCCCGCGCCCTGGGCCCGGAACTGCCGGTGGGCTTCCGTGATCTTGGCTCGCATCATCGCGATCCGTACGTCCGCCTCCTTGGTGACGGTCTGCTGCATCGTGGCGACCACCTGCCGCCGCTCGTCGGCGGACGCGCCGGTGAAGGCGCCCGCCTCCGACAGCATCGCCCCGGCCTGGTAGACGGCCAGGTTCTGGTAATCCGTCCCGGGCTCCTCTCCGGCCGGGACGCCTTCGCGCAGC
Organism: Streptomyces lycii; assembly: GCF_009735685.1. Taxonomy (GTDB): domain Bacteria; phylum Actinomycetota; class Actinomycetes; order Streptomycetales; family Streptomycetaceae; genus Streptomyces; species Streptomyces lycii. The sequence continues at coordinate 84,547 of NZ_WHPN01000373.1, forward strand.
CGCAGGGTCAGCGCGCGGCGCTCCTCCTCCACCTCCGAGGCCAGCCGCTCCGCCGCGTCGGCCCTGCCGCTCTCCGGGGGACCGCCGGTGTACTGCTGCTTCTCCTGCCGCCAGACGACCAGCGTCTCGGCCAGCGTCGACAGCCGGTCGTGCAGTTCCTCGTCCGTCGTCCCCTCCGTGCTCGCGGCGCCGTGGTACGCGGTGAGAGCTGCGTCGACGGCCTTCAGGGCCGCGGACCGCCCGGTCACGGCGTGCTTCGACAGGCTCTGCCAGGTCCGGTCGTCCATCACGGCCCGCTGCACGGCCACGGGACCCGCCAGCAGCCCGACCACGGCGGCGTTGCCCGCGGAACTCTGCAGTCCGGCGAGGGCGCCCGGGGTGAGCCCGCGACCGGGCCCGGCGGCGGGCCGCACGCCCGCCGGTCCCGCTGCCGTACCCCGGTGCGGTGTCCGGGCGTCCGGCCGTACGGGCCCGCGCGCGGCCGGGTCACGTGACTCTCGATGCTGGTGCACGCCGTCCCCCCGGAAGCCCCTGTGCCGCCCTGCCCGACCTGTCAGTCTCGCACCGGGCCGGGCACCGGCGCGGGCACCGGCCGGTGCCCGGGGCCGCAAGGGCAGCACGACTGCCCGTGCCGGTGCCCGGACGGGCATCCGCGTCCGCTGCCGGGCCGCGCGCCGGGGTCTCAGCCGCCGGTGGCACCGGTCACGGGCCGGGCCGGGCATCGCCGTGCCGGGTCGTACCGTGCTTCGTCAGACCGTGCTTCGCCGGGCGGTGCTTCGCCGGGCCGCCGGGCCGGGCCGTCGGGCGGTGTCAGACCTCTGCGTTACGTTCCCGGCATGACGCAATTCGTACTCGTGGCAGGCGCGTGGCTCGGAGCATGGGCGTGGGACGACGTGCTGCCGGAGCTGCGGGCCGCCGGACACGGGGTGCGGGCCCTGACGCTCTCCGGCCTCGCCGAGAAGCAGGACGTGCCCGCCGGACAGCAGACACACGTACGGGACATCGTCGGCGAGATCGAGCGGCTGGACCTGCGGGACGTCGTCCTGGTCGGCCACAGCTACGCCGGCATTCCGGTCGGCCAGGCTGCCGAACGGATCGGGGACCGGCTGCGGCGGGTGGTGTTCGTCGACTCCGGAGTGCCCGTCGACGGCGAGTCGTTCGCCTCCGGCTGGTGGCAGGGCCGGGAGGCGCTGGAGGCCGTGATCGCCGAGCACGACGGCCGCTGGCCGCCGCTGACGGCCGGGGAGTACGCCGGACAGGGGCTCACCGAGGAGCAGACGGCCCGGATCGTGGGCGGCGGCACGCCACACCCCGGCGCCACCCTGACCGGCCCCGCCCGGCTGGAGCGCCCGCTCGGCGAGCTTCCCGCGACGTATGTCAAGTGCCTGCTCGACGGCCCGGAGCCCGGCGCCGCGGTGGCGGAGCTGCTGAAGGGTGAGCGCTGGGAGCTGGTCCGGATGGACACCGGCCACTGGCCGATGTTCTCCCGGCCGCGTGAACTCGCCGGCGTCCTGCTGCGGTCGGCCGCCACGGCCTGAGTGCCCCCTCGCCCCGGGTCCCACGGCCCGCCGCCGGCCCGAGACCTGTCGCCCCGTCCGGAGACCTGTCGCCCCGCCCGGAGGAGGCGTCCCGTCCGGAGCTGGCGCCCGCCCGGAGGAGTCGTCCCCTCCGGAGGTGACGCGCCCTCCGGAGGTGACGCGCCCTCCGGAGGTGACGCGCCCTCCGGAGGTGGGTGGCACTCCGAAGGCGGGTGGCACTCCGAAGGTGGGTGGCACTCCGCCCCGAGGTGGCCCCGGAGGTGGCGCCCCGCCCGGAGGCGCTGCCCGGCCGCGGAACGGACGTGGCGCCCCGCCGCCTGCCCGAACGCGCTGCCCCTGGCGGCCCGGCGTGTTGCCCCGCCTGCCGCCGGGCCGCGAGGATGCGTCTCCATGCCCACCTTCCTCAGCACCGACGGCACCCGGCTCGCCCACCACAGCACGGGCAGCGGTGATCCGCTGATCGTTCTGCCCGGCGGGCCCATGCGGGCCTCCGCGTATCTCGGCGACCTCGGCGGTCTCGCCGCGCACCGCACCCTGCACCTGCTGGATCTGCGGGGCACCGGCGCGTCCGAAATTCCCGCCGACCCCGGTTCGTACCGCTGCGACCGCCAGGTCGGGGACCTCGAGGCATTCCGCGGACAGCTGGGTCTGGAGCGGTTGGACATCCTGGCGCACTCGGCCGGGGCCAATCTCGCGCTGCTGTACGCGGCGCGCCATCCGGAGCGGATCCGGGGCCTGACACTCGTCGCCCCGGGTCTGGCGGCACTCGGATTCCAGGCCACCGAGGCATCCCTGCGCGAGGCGGCCGAACTGCGCTCGGGACAGCCCTGGTTCGCCGAGGCGAAGGCCGCGTTCGAGGAGATTCTCGCGGGACGGGTGACGGAGGAGAACCGGCAGGCCGTCATGCCGTTCTTCTTCGGCCGCTGGGACGCCGCCGCGCGGGCGGTCGCCGAGGCGAGCCCGGCTCAGCGCAACCAGGAGGCCGCGGCCGTCTTCGACGCCGAGGGCGCGTACGACCCGCCGGCGACGCGCGCGGCCCTGGCCGGGCTCTCCGCCCCGGTGCTGGTGATCGCCGGGGAGCTGGACGGCCACCCCCGGCCCGCCACGGCGCGTGAGGTCGCCGCCCTCTTCCCCGGCGGCAGGTCCGCGGTGGTGCCGGGAGGCGGCCACTACCCGTGGCTGGACGCCCCGCAGGACTTCGTGCGCCTGGTGACCGGCCCGGGACGGTGACGGGGCTCGGGGTGGTGACCGGCTCGGGACGGTGACGGGCTCCCGGGGGTGACTGGGCTCGGGACGGTGACCGACTCCCGGTGACGACCGGGCTCGGGACGGTGACAGGGCTCCGGGCAGTGACCGGCTCGGGACGGTGACGGGCTCCCGGGGGTGACCGGGCGCGGGACGGTGACCGGCTTCCGGTGACGACCGGGCTCGGGACGGTGACAGGGCTCCGGGCAGTGACCGGCTCGGGACGGCAACCGGGCCGACGGGGTCCGAGGCCCGGGCCCCCTGGACGGCACCGCCCGTTCTGATCAGACTCGCACCGTGGCCGCGCGCCGGCCGGAGGGAGGAGCCGGTCCGCGCGCCCCTGTACGGCACGTTCACCCGTTCCGTGACACAAGGCGGTGCAGATGAAGTTCAGCTACGCCATTCTCCCCGACTACCCCCTCTCCGAATCCCTCACCTCCATCCGGCTGGCGGACGAGCTGGGCTTCCACGCCTGCTACGCGGCCGACGAGACGTGGCACAAGGACCTGTGGCAGTTGTTCGCCGTCGCCGCAGGCCGGACGTCCCGGATCCGCTTCGGCCCCAGCGTCTCCCCGGTCACCCTCCGCGAGCCGAGCCTCATCGCCCAGTCGCTGGCCACGCTGGACGAACTGTCCGGCGGCCGCGCCGAGGGGGTGCTGTCCAGCGGGAACTTCGGGCTGCTCGCGCAGTACGGCATGGACTGGTCCCGTACGAAGCCGCTGTCCCGGGTCAAGGAGGGCCTGAGCGCCGTCCGCGCCCTGCTCGACACGGGGTCCGTCAGCCAGCGGGGCGAGTTCTACAGCTACGACGGGCTGTTCACCTTCGCCCGCCCCGTCCAGGAACGGCTCCCGGTGATGCTGGGCGCCATGCGCGGGCCCAAGTCCTTCGAGGCGGCGGGCGAGTTGTCGGACGGCTGCCATCACGCGCTCAGCTACACGCGAGAGGCGTACGACTACGCCGTACGGCACATCCGGATCGGCGCGGAGCGCGCGGGCAAGGACTGGCGGCAGCTGGACATCGGGGCGTGGGTGGTGTTCGCCACGGGCACCGACTCGGCGAAGGCCAAGGAGGCGGCGCGCAGCATGGTCGGCATCTACGCTTCCTCGATGCCGCAGGAGCAGCTGCGCCGCAACGGTGTCGACCCGGCCGAACTCAAGCCGGTGATCGACGCCATCGGGGCGGGTGATCTCGCCCGCGGGATCGAGCTGACGACTCCGGAGATCGCCGACCGGCTGTCCGTCTCCGGGACCCCGGAGGAGTGTCTGGAGAAGATCCGGCAGGAGATCGCGCCGTCCGGGGTGAACCACATGATCTGCGCGATCACGGACCGCGGTCTCGTACGGGCCTTCACGGGGCGTGATCTGGACGGTGTGGCGAGCGTGGACGAGCAACTGCGGCTGATCCACGAGAGGATCATGCCGGCCTTCGGCTGACGGACGCCCGGGCGGTTCTCCGCCCGGGCCGCCGCTTCCGGGTTCCGGGCGGCGTGCCGTGCGCGCCGGTGCCGGTGCCGTGGGCGTCTTCCCGCGGTGCCGGTGCCGTGGGCGTCGTCCTGTGGTGCCGCTGGCCGGGCGGGTCGCCACCGGGCCGGTACCGACGGCCCGGGACCGGTCGGCGCCGGAGTCAGGGACGGCTGCCGGAGGGTCGGTGCCGGGGCCGGGTGGTTGCCGGTGCTGGTGCCGGGGCCGGGTGGTTGCCGGTGCCGGGTCAGTGCCGGTGCCGGGTGGGATGCCGGGTCGGTGCCGTGACTGCCGCCCCCGTCCCCGTATCCGCTCCAGCCGTTCACGGTGTTCAGGACGTTCACGCGTTCACGCTCGCCGCGCACCGCGGATCCGGTGGTTTCCCTTCCGGCACTCCCCGTCTCGGTGCTCTCCGTTCGGCGCTCCCCCTGTTCCCGTGCTACCCGGCCCCGCCGCTCTCGTCGTCCTCGTCGCCGGTGGCTCCGCCGTCGCTCGTCGCCGAGCAGTTCGCCCCGCCCACGATGACGACGGTGTCCCCGGGCTTGATCTCGGTGCCCGGTTTCGGCCGCATGCCCCGGTAGCCGCACGGCTCCCCCGCGGTGTCGCTGAACTCCCGCGTCAGCGTGACGCACAGGGTGCCGCCACACGCGTCGACGAACCGCTGCTCCAGCTTCTTCCACATGCTGGGCGAGCCGCGGTGGCCCTGGTTGTTGATGGGCCGGTCCCGGTGCTCCCAGTCGGGCACCCGCAGCGACTCCGGGGCCCCGGAGGCGTCCTGGCCCTCACCGTGCCCGTCGCCGTGCCCCTCGCCGTGGTCACCGTGGGCACCGCCGTGCGCGGAACCGGTGCTCTTCTGTTCCTTCGCGGGGCCGCCGTCATCGGTGCCGTCGCCGCCGCAGGCCGCCGCGGCGAGGCACAGCAGCAGGATCGCGCCCGCACGTGACATCCGCCGTAATGCCGTCATGACAACCCCTGTGACTTCGAAGTCCCGACACTGTGGAAGGAGGATGACATCCGATCACCCCGCCGTCGAGACGCACTCGGCACGGACATCGGCACGGACATCGGCACGGATGGCCGGGCGGACATCGGCACGGACATCGGAGCGAGCCCCCGTACGCGACGCGGAACGGAACCGGAACGCGACGCGGATGCCCGCCCGGAGGATCTCCCGCGGCGAGCGGGGACGCCGAGAGGTCTTGACCGCTCGCTTCCGCCGCCTTAAGGTCACCCCGAACTTCCGGTAAATCACCGAAACTTTTCGGTGACTCTGCGTCAGTTGCGGGACCGACTGGCTCATGGGTCCGTCCCGCCTTGCCCTTCCGATGATGTTCGGAGAAGGGACTAACCTTGTTTGCCTTGCGCAGGAAGGGCGGCTCCGAAGGCGCCGTCTCCCCCCACGACCCCCACACCCCCGCGTCCACCCCCGCGTCCACCCCCACCGGCCGCCGCCCCTGGCGCCGACCCGTCACGCTCTCCGCGCTCGCCGTGCTGGTCGCCGGCGCGGTGGTCACCGGACCGAGCGCCGTGGCGGGCGAAGAGCGGCAGCAGCAACAGCAGCAGGACCGGCGCGCCGCCGCCACGATCGTCACCTCCACCGGCAAGAGCGGCAGTTCGGTCGCCTTCACCTTCGACGACGGCCCCGACCCCACCCACACCCCGGCCATGCTCGACGTGCTCAAGAAGCACGGCGTGAAGGCGGTCTTCTGCCTCTGGGGCGACCACGTACGGCAGTACCCGAACCTCGTCAAACGGATCGCCGACGAGGGGCACGTGCTCTGCAACCACTCGATGAGCCACAGCGACATGGGCGGCTGGTCCGCGGCTCAGGTGCGCTCCGACCTCGAAGCGACCAACGCCCTGATCCAGCAGGCGGCTCCGGGAGCGCGGATCGCCTACTTCCGTGCTCCGTACGGCAGCTGGGGCCAGGCCGGTGACGTCGCCGAGCAGCTGGGCATGACGCCGCTCGGCTGGCGGATGGACATCCAGGACTGGACGCCGCCGGGCGCGGGCGAGCTGGCCCGCCGGCTGCGCGACGGGATCACCCCGGGCGCGGTCGTGCTGATGCACGACGGCGGCGGTGACCGCAGCCAGACCGTGCAGGCCGTGGACACCGTCATCCCGGAGTTCAAGGCGAACGGCTGGTCCTTCGACCTTCCCGCGGGCGGGTGACGGCGCCTCCGGCGGGAAACGGGTTCACCGTTGCGAGGGCCGTCCTTCCCGGGTAGCGGCACCACCGCAACGGTGATGCCGGCCGGCCACTGCCCCGGCCGGCCGGCAACTCTGCCGGGCGTAGCACCACTGCCCCCACGCCCGGCAGAGCCGGGGGCCCGCACGGACCCCCGGCACCCGGCGCACCCCTCCGGTCGCGCCCACGCGTCCGTCAGCCACCGAGCGCGGCCGAGAAGGCGGGCAGATACGCCGCGGCGTGCCCCTCGGCCGTCGGGTGGACGTTGGAGGCGCTGATCCACGGGTCGTCGGTGCAGATTTCGTGCCCGGCGAAGGCGGGACGCCCGTCGGCGAAGGCGAAGCCCGCGGCCTCGGCTCGCCCGGCGATGGTGGCGTTGAGCAGGTCGGAGCCGTCGTTGACGGCGGAGCGCTTGCCGGAGCTGAGGCCGCCGAAGCAGTAGCCGCCCTCCCGGTAGAGATGCGGATAGCCCATGACGACGACCTCGGCGGAGGGCGCCTTCGCCCGCACGGTGGCGTAGAGCGCGTCCAGCTCGCCCGGAAGCTCGTTCCGTACGTACGTGCCCGCCTCCTCCAGGGCCCGTTCGCAGGCCGACTGCGTGGAGTACTTGCAGCTGAGCATGGTGCTCGCGAACCCGGAGTCGTTGCCTCCGATGCTGAGGCTGACCAGCGTGGTCGTGGGAGCCAGCGACTCGATCTGGTCCTCCAGCACATCCGGGATGCGCGCTCCGCCGCAGGCCGCGAAGGTGAAGGAGGCGGGGGCGTTGGCCTCGGCCCAGAGGGCCGGGTAGGCGTTCTCACTGCGGGTGCAGGCGATGTCGGAGTAGTCACCGGCGCCGGTGCCGGAGGCGTAGGAGTCGCCGAGGGCGACGTAGTGCTCGCCCGCCGCCGCACCGGTGGTCCCGGCGGCGCTCGCCGGGACCGGGACGGCGGCCAGGCCCAGAACCAGCAGGGCTGCGGGGAGAGTTCGGCGGATGCGCACGGCTCGGCCTCCTGTGGGGGCGGGATTCGGGGGGCGGCCGGGCGTCACCGGCCGTCAGCCACCCTCCCGCCGGTCCCGCCCTGCCGCATCGGCCGAACCACCGGCCGGATCCCGCCGGCCGGTGGTTCGGTCCGGCCCCGGCCCGCCCCGGGCCCGCGCATGCCGCACGCCGCATGCCGCCGCACGGCATGTCCCCGGCCGGGCCGTGCCGGGCCGAGCCTTGCCGTGCCGGGCCGTGCCGAGCCGAGCCACGGGGCCGTACGCGCAGCGGTACCGGTTTGCCGACGCGTGTCGTGACTCTTCATCGAAGTGAAACGCCGGGGAAATCGCGGAGCCCGAGGCTCATTGCCGTCACCTGCCGTCCCGACGTCACGGCCCCTGCGGGGGCGAGGAGGCTCGTATGCCCGTCCGTATACGCACGTCCCGCGGAACCCGGCCGCCCGTCACCCCCCGCCGCGCCCACGGCACGGCCGGCCTGGCCGCCGTACTCGTCCTGGCCCTGGCCGGCTGCGGCGCCAAGACCGGTGAGACGGACGGCGCCGCCGGGCGGAGCGTCAAGGCGGACGTCTCCGGCGACACCGTCAAGGTCGGCCTGCTCAACTCGCTCTCCGGCACGATGGCCATCAGCGAGGTCACCGTCAGGAACTCCCTCCGGCTGGCGATCCGGGAGATCAACGAGGACGGCGGCGTGCTCGGCAGGAAGATCCGGCCGATCAGCGAGGACGGCGCCTCCGACTGGCCGACGTTCGCCGAGAAGTCGCAGAAGCTCATCCGCGAGGACCGCGTCGCGGCCGTCTTCGGCTGCTGGACCTCCGCCAGCCGGAAGGCCGTCAAGCCGGTGTTCGAGAAGAACAACGGGCTGCTGTTCTATCCCGTGCAGTACGAGGGCCTGGAGCAGTCGCCGAACATCTTCTACACGGGGGCCACCACCAACCAGCAGATCGTGCCCGCCCTCGACTACCTCAAGTCCCGGGGCGCCGAGTCGCTGTACCTGGTGGGCAGCGACTACGTCTTCCCGCGCACCGCCAACAAGGTCATCAGGGCCTACGCCGAGGCCAACGGCATGAAGGTGGCCGGTGAGGACTACGCGCCGCTCGGCTCCACCGAGTTCAGCTCCATCGCGGGCAAGGTCCGCGCGGCGAAGGCCGACGCCGTCTTCAACACCCTCAACGGCGACAGCAACGTGGCGTTCTTCAAGGAGTACAAGTCCGCCGGGCTGACCGCCGCGAAGATGCCCGTCCTGTCCGTCTCGATCGCCGAGGAGGAGGTCAAGAGCATCGGCCCGCAGTACCTGGAGGACCAGCTCACCTCCTGGAACTACTACCAGACGACCGAGGGCGCCCGGAACAGCGACTTCGTCGCGGCATACAAGGCGGAGTACGGGCGGGACAAGCCGACCTCCGACCCGATGGAGGCCGCCTACACGTCCGTGTACCTGTGGAAGGCGATGGTCGAGAAGGCCGGGTCGTTCGACGTGGAGAAGGTCCGCGAGGCGTCGGACGGCATCACCTTCGACGCCCCGGAGGGCGAGGTCACCGTAGACGGCGAGACCCAGCACCTCCACAAGACCGCCCGGGTGGGGAAGATCGGCGCCGACGGACTGATCGAGGAGGTCTGGAGCTCCGACGGGCCCATCGCGCCCGATCCGTATCTCAAGGACTACGACTGGGCGTCCGGCCTCTCCTGAGACGGACCCGGCCGTTCCGCGACGGATCCGTCCGCTCCGGCGACGCATCCGGCGCCCGGGCCCGCTCGCCCGGCGG
>NZ_WHPN01000374.1 GCF_009735685.1 Streptomyces lycii
GCGGGTGTAGTCCTCGAAGCCGTACGCCGAGAGGTCCTTGCCGTAGCCGGATTTCTTGAAGCCGCCGTGTGGCATCTCCGCGACCAGCGGGATGTGTGTGTTGATCCACACGCAGCCGAAGTCCAGGGCCTTGGACATGCGCATGGCGCGGCCGTGGTCCTTGGTCCACACCGAGGAGGCCAGGGCGTAGTCGACACCGTTCGCGTGCTCGACGGCCTCGGACTCGTCCGAGAAGGACTGGACGGTGATGACCGGGCCGAAGACCTCGTTCTGGATGATCTCGTCGTCCTGGCGGAGGCCGGAGACGACGGTCGCCGCGTAGAAGTAGCCCCGGTCGCCGACCCGGTGGCCGCCCGCCTCGACCTTGGCGTGCGCCGGGAGCCGCTCGATGAAGCCGCTGACCTGCTCCAGCTGGTTGGCGTTGTTGAGCGGGCCGAAGAACGGGTCGTCCTCGCCGGGACCGGTCCTGGCGTCGGCGGCGGCCTTGGCCAGGGCGCTCACGAACTCGTCGTGCACGGAGGCGTGGACGAGCACCCGGGTGGCGGCCGTGCAGTCCTGGCCCGCGTTGAAGTAGCCCGCCTCGCAGATGCCTTCGACGGCCTTGGCGATGTCGGCGTCCTCGAACACGACGACCGGCGCCTTGCCGCCCAGCTCCAGGTGCACCCGCTTGAGGTCCTTCGCGGCGCTCTCGGCGACCTGCATGCCGGCGCGGACCGAACCGGTGATGGAGGCCATCGCCGGGGTTCGGTGCTCGACCATGAGCCGCCCGGTGTCGCGGTCGCCGCAGACGACGTTGAAGACGCCCTTCGGCACGATCGAACCGATGATCTCGGCGAGCAGGACGGTGGACGCCGGGGTGGTGTCGGACGGCTTGAGGACGACGGTGTTGCCCGCGGCGAGCGCCGGGGCGAACTTCCACACGGCCATCATCATCGGGTAGTTCCACGGCGCGACCTGCGCGCAGACCCCGACCGGCTCACGGCGGACGATGGAGGTCAGGCCCTCCATGTACTCGCCGGCCGAGCGGCCTTCGAGCATCCGGGCCGCGCCCGCGAAGAAGCGGATCTGGTCGAGCATCATCGGCAGTTCCTCCTGCCGGGTCAGCTCCAGCGGCTTGCCGGTGTTCTCGCACTCGGCGGCCAGCAGTTCGTCGGCGCGCGCCTCGACCGCGTCGGCGATCTTCAGGAGGGCCTTCTGGCGCTCGCCCGGTACGAGGTCGCGCCAGGCCGGGAAGGCCGCGTCGGCCGCGGCCATGGCGGCGTCGACGTCCGCGGCGGCGGAGAGCGGGGCGGTGGCGTAGGCCCGGCCGGTGGCCGGATCGACCACCTCGGTGGTCCGGCCGTCGGCGGCGTCCCGGAACTCCCCGTCGATGTAGTTGCGCAGTCGACGCAGTTCGGTGGTCACGTGCCACCCCTCCTGTCGGTGTCCAATGGGTGAGACAACGCCCAGCCTAATCACACGAGCGGCGCTTATGACATACCCGTCGGGTCATCCCTCACGGACCCCGGACCCCGGACCCCGGACCCCGGGCGCGGGGCGGCCGGGTGGACCGGGGCGCGGGGGCCCGCACGCGGCGGACCGGCGGGCCCGGGGCCGGGAAGCGCGGACGGCACGGAGCGGACGGCCGCGGCGCGGCACGGAGATGCAGGCCCGGGCCGGGAAGGGCCGGGCTGGGATGGGCCGGTCGGCACGTGCCGGGTGAGCGGATCCGGGCACGAGGGGGCACGGCAAGGAGGCGAGAGCGGCACGGCGGCGAGCGGACACGGCGAACGGGACGGCAGGCACGGCGGACGGGACGGCAGCGCGGCGGTGTCCGGCCCGGGTGTCGCGCACCGGCCGGGGCCGCGCGGGCCGGGGCCGCTCAGCCGCGCGGACCGTCCTCCGGTTCGTACCAGGCGAGGGCGAACCACAGCTCCATCCGCACGTCCGGGTCGCCCAGGTCCTCGCCGCCCAGCAGCCGGGCGACACGGGCGACGCGCTGGCGGACCGTGTTGCGGTGGATCTCCAGGGCGACGGCCGTGCGGTCCCAGCTGCCGTGCAGCGACAGCCAGACGCGCAGGGTCTCCACCAGGGCGGGCGACCCGGCGAGCGGGGCGAGGCGTGCGCGGGCGTGCGCGCGGGCGTCCTCGGGCGCGACCAGCGCGGCCATCCCGGTGCCGGGCCGCTGCCGGACGACCGGGGACTGTCCGGCGAGCGCGCGGCGCAGCGCACGGGCGGCCCCGGCGTCCCCGCGCGCCAGTTCCCCGGCCGGTACGGGCTCCCCGGCGCCGATCGTCCAGCCCGGCTGGGCCCCGACCGCCCGGGACCCGGGCACCAGGGCACGGAAGGACCTGCCGTCGCTCCCGAACTCGACGAGCGAGGTGCCGAGGCCGGCGGCCGGCTCGGCACCGGCGAACCGGGTCCCGCCCCGTGCCGTTCCGCGCCGCCGTCCGTGCACCACCGTCCAGTGCGTCTCCGGCTCCCCGGCGGCGTTCGTCCCCGCGAGCAGCGGACCGGCCTCCGCCGGGTCCGCGCCCAGCATGAGCCGTACCAGCGCCGCGGAACGGTCGGCTTCGGCGGTCACCGCGCGGTCCGCGCCGACGAGGGTCAGCAGCACCGCGGCGACCTGCGCCACCGCGTCGTCGGCGGGGTCGCGCCGGGGCGCGCAGATGCCGAGCGCGAGCCGATCCCCCGCGCCGCCGGGGGCGGCCGGAGTGCCCGGGGCGGCCGGGGCGAAGGCGGTCAGGTGCACGCCGTGCCCGGGCAGCGCGGTGGCGGCGGAGGACGGTCCCGGGCGCAGCCTCGCGGCCAGCGCGGCCAGTGCCGCACGGGCTTCCGGACCCGGCCGGGTCCCGGCGTCGGCGTGCTCGGCCCCGTCCGGCCCGAGGAGCACCGCCCAGCCGTCCAGATGACGGGCGAGCTGCCGCAGCACGGCGGCGACGGGGCCCGGCCCGCCGGCCGCGACGGCCAGCGCCTGCTGTGCCTCGGCGGCCCGGCGCAGGCCTCGGTGCCTGCGCTCGGCCATGATCCGCCACACGGTCTGCGCGACCTCGGTGAACGTCGTCGTCCGGGCCACCTCCAGCAGCGGCAGCCCGTGCCGCTCGCAGGCGTCCACGAGGGCGCGCGGCACCGTGTCGTGCACCGGCGCGACACCGAAGCCGAGCGCCGCCGCTCCCGCCTCGACGGTGCGTGCGGCGTACGCGTCCCAGCGCGCGTCGTCCCCGTCCCGCTGCCCGGCGGCCGGCGGCGGCGTGTGCACCCCGGCGCTCAGCAGCAGTTCGCCGCCCAGCAGATACGGGACGGGGTCCGCCATCTCGCTGGTGTGGACGGCGTACACGGCGACACCGGCGGCCGGGCCCGCGAGGCGGCGCAGCCCGAGCGCGGGGTCGGAGAGGAGTTCCGGCAGCGGCACGGGGACGGCGGGCGGGAGCAGCTCGTACACGTGGGGCCTCGCTGGACGGTTCATCCGTCCGGGGCCGAACGGATGGAGGAAACGTACACTTTCCGGCCACCTCTCCTCCTCCCTAGGGTCCTCGCAAGGCAGCGCCGCCTTCCCTCCCTCTCTCCCCGCCCCACCGGATCCGAGGAGCACCCATGGCTGTCGACTACGCCGTCATCGCCGTCTATCTCGCCGGCATGCTCGCGATGGGCTGGTGGGGGATGCGCCGCGCCAGGTCGAAGAGCGACTTCCTGGTGGCGGGCCGCCGGCTCGGGCCGTTCCTGTACTCGGGCACGATGGCCGCGATCGTCCTCGGCGGCGCCTCGACCATCGGCGGCGTGGGCCTCGGCTACCGCTACGGGCTCTCCGGCGCCTGGCTGGTTTTCACCATCGGCTTCGGGCTGCTGGCGCTGAGCGTCTTCTTCTCGGCCCGCATCTCGCGGTTGCGCGTGTACACCGTCAGCCAGATGCTCGACCTGCGCTACGGCGGCTCGTCCGGGCTGATCTCCGGGGTGGTGATGTGGGCGTACACGCTGATGCTGTCGGTCACCTCGACGATCGCCTACGCCACCATCTTCGATGTGATCCTCGGGCTGGACCGGGTCCCGGCGATCGTCCTCGGCGGTGCGATCGTCGTCTGCTACTCGGCGCTGGGGGGCATGTGGTCGATCACGCTCACCGACATGGTGCAGTTCGTGGTGAAGACGGTCGGCGTCCTGCTTCTGCTGCTGCCGATCGCGGTGACCGAGGCGGGCGGTTTCGGCGGGATGCGGGAGACGCTGCCGGACGGCTACTTCTCCCCGCTGGGCATCGGCGCGCAGACGATCTTCACGTATGTCCTGATCTACTCGTTCGGGATGCTGATCGGCCAGGACGTCTGGCAGCGGGTCTTCACCGCCCGCAGCGACCGCGTCGCCAGGCTCGGCGGCACCGCCGCGGGCACGTACTGCCTGGTGTACGCGCTGGCGGGCGCCGCCATCGGCACCGCGGCCAAGGTGCTGCACCCGCATCTGGACAGCCCCGACGACGCCTTCGCGACCATCGTGCGGGACACCCTGCCGACCGGGGTGAAGGGCCTGGTGCTGGCCGCCGCGCTGTCCGCGGTCATGTCGACCTCGTCGGGTGCGCTGATCGCCTGCGCGACAGTCGCGCGCAACGACATCTGGGCGCGGCTGCGGCGCGGCGCGTCCGGCGGCGGCGCGGACCACGACGAGGTGCGGGGCAACCGGCTGTTCATCCTGCTCATGGGCGCCGCGGTGATCGCGATCTCGATCGCGCTCAACAACGTCGTCGAGGCGCTGACCGTCGCCTACAACCTGCTCGTCGGCGGGCTGCTGGTGCCGGTCCTCGGCGGCCTGCTGTGGAAGCGCGGCACGGGTGCCGGGGCGCTCGCCTCGGTGGGCGTCGGCGGCGCGGCGGTGGTGGCGCTCATGGTCACCGAGGGCGTGCTCGCGAACGAGCCGATCTACTACGGGCTGCTCGCCTCGCTCGTCGCGTACGTCCTCGTCTCGCTCGTCACCAGGCCGACCGACCCGGCGGTCCTCGGCGCCTGGCGGAACCGGCTGGCGGGCAGGGCTTCGGACGGCGGGGGCGACGGCGACGGCCACGGTGCCGCCGGAACCGGCGACGGGACCGGCCACGGGACCGCCGGCGCCGCGGGCGCCGGGGAGCGTTCGGTGGCGGCCCGGAAGTGAGCCGGCGGACGGTGCTCCGTCCCGCGCCGCCACGGCGCCCGGCCCCGGGGCCGCCCCGGTCCGAAGCCGCCTCCGGAGCCCGCGGCCGTCCGAAGCCGCCTCCGGAGCCCGCGACTGTCCGAAGGTGCGGCCGGCCGGGGCCCCTTGCCCGGTGCCGTCCCGTTCCGCTTCCGTCACCACCCGGCTCCCCGGACCACCGCCGTTCCGCCTCCGTCAACGGCCCCCGGACCACCTCCCCCTCCCCTCCGCTCCCCGAATTCCGCCCCGCCCGTCCCCGCCGAGAACGCCTCCGCCCCGCAGACCCGGAAAGAGCCGCCCGATGAGCACAACACCCCCTCCCCGCACGGGCGGTGATCTCGTCGTCGAGACGCTCACCGCGCTCGGCGCCGGTACCGTCTTCGGACTGCCGGGCCAGCACGCCCTGGGCGTCTTCGACGCGCTGCGCCGCTCGCCGCTCGCGTACGTCGGGCTGCGGGTGGAGAACAACGCCGGGTTCGCCGCCGACGCGTTCGCCCGGGTGACCGGCACGGTGGCGCCGCTCCTGGTGTCCACGGGACCGGGCGCGCTGATGACCCTGGCCGCGCTCCAGGAGTCGGCAGCGGCGTCGGCACCCGTGCTGGGCATCGCGAGCCAGGTCCCGTCGGCCGGGCTGGGCGGAGGCCGCAGGGGCTATCTGCACGAGCTGCGCGACCAGCAGGCCGCGTTCCGCGACATCGTGAAGTCCGTGCACGTGGTGCGCGCGCCGTCGCAGATCCCGTCGGCCGTGGCCGCCGCCTGGGAGTCCGCGCTGGCGGCTCCGTGCGGCCCGGTGTGGGTGGAGATCCCGCAGGACGTGCTGCTCGCGCCGGTGACCCTGCCGCCCGTGCAGGCCCGCTCGGTGTCCTCCGCGGCCGCACCCCGCCCGCTCGCCCCGCGCCCGGAGCTGACCGCCGAGGCGGCGCGTCTGCTGGACGGCGCCGAACGGCCCGTGATCCTGGCGGGCGGCGGCGTCGTACGGGCCGGGGCGCAGGACGCGCTGCGTGCGCTGGCCGAGGAACTGGACGCGCCGGTGGCCACGACGTTCGGGGGCAAGGGGGCGTTCCCCTGGGAGCATCCGCTCTCGCTGCGGTCCTGGCTGGAGGACCGGCACACCACCGACTTCCTGGAGGACGCGGACGTGCTGCTCGTCGCGGGCTCCGGGCTGGGTGAACTGTCGTCGAACTACCACACGTTCCGGCCGCGCGGACGGCTGGTGCAGATCGAGGCCGACCTCGGCAAGCTGGAGTCCAACCACCCCGCGCTCGGCGTCCACGCCGACGCCCGCCTCGCGCTGGAGGCCCTGGCCGCGGCCGTCGCCCCGCGCCCGCGCGGGGACTCGGCACGCGCCGCCGCCGCGCTCCTGGAGCGGGTCCGCGCGCGCATCGACGGGCAGGGGCTGGATCTCGAACAGCGGGTGCTGCGCGCCGTACGCGACGCCCTGCCGGACGACTCGCCCAGCTTCTGGGACATGACGATCCTGGCCTACTGGGCCTGGTCGGCGTTCGACCCGCGCGCGGGCGCCATGCACTCGGCGCAGGGCGCGGGCGGCCTCGGCTACGGCTTCCCGGCCGCGCTCGGCGCCGCCGCTGCCGACCGCACCCGGCCGGTGCTCGCCGTCTCCGGCGACGGCGGGGCCATGTACTCGATCGCCGAACTGGCCACCGCGCGCCAGTACGACCTCCCGGTGACCTGGCTCGTCGTGGACGACGGCGGCTACGGCATCCTGCGCGAGTACATGACGGACGCCTTCGGCGGGACCACCGGCACCGAACTGGCCCGCCCGGACTTCGCCGCGCTCGCCGAGTCGTTCGGCGTGCCCGCCCGGCGCACCACCCCCGACCGGCTCCGCGAGGACCTGTCGGCCGCGCTGGCCGAGCCGGGACCGTCCGTGGTGGTGCTCCCGGCGCTGCTCCGGATGTTCGCGCCGACGCACCTGCCCGCGGAGTCGTGACGGGCCGCGGAATCGTGACGGGCCCGGGGAGCCGTGACGGACCGGGGGAGTTCTGACGGGGATTCCGGCCGGGGCGAAGCCGGCGGGGTGTGCGGGCAGGGCGCGTCGGCAGCGCGGGCCGACAGGGCGTGCCGGCGGCGTTCCGAAAGCCCGTCCGGGCCGGGGTCCCACCGGCGTGCGGGCGGTCCAACCGGCGTGCCGGCCTCGGGGCCGGTCGCCGCCACCGGCTGCCGCGCCCGGCCGGGCGCCCTCGGCAGCTAGCACGCGGGTGGGAGTGGGAGAGGGAGAAGGGCGCGTGCCCGGGATCGGGAGAGAGCGCGCGCTCGGGCGGGCGCGCGCTCGGGCGGCGCGCCCTCACACCGCACCGGTCATACGGACTGACAAGCCGTCCGGTTTTCCATCCGATCGGACGAAAATCCCGCACGGTTGCGCCGTACGGGAGGCCGGAACGGGCGCGAGTACCTACCGTTCCAAGGACCGACGTCCTCCAGAAGCCGAGGTGCTCGACATGGTGGCCCCACCGGACAACGACGTGATCCGGGCGCTCTCCCTGCACTACGCGTACGGCGGCACACCGGCGCTCACCGGTGTCTCCCTCGGCGTCCGCGCGGGTGAGGTGCTCGCCGTCTCCGGACCCCGCGGCAGCGGCAAGACGACGCTCCTCCAGTGCCTGGCGGGCCAGCTGCTGCCGGACAGCGGCGAAGTCTGGTTCAACAGCTCCCCGGTGCACACCCTGGGCTCCCTCGCCCGTGAACGGCTGCGGCGCGAGCGCTTCGGCTGGATCGACACCGACCCGCAGCTGGTGCCCGAACTGACCGGCTGGGAGAACGCCGCACTGCCGCTGCTGCTGCGCGGCACCGGAGCCCGCGCCGCCCGGGGAAAGGCCGTCGACTGGCTGGAGCGGCTCGATGTCGGGGACTGCGCGCGCAAGCGCCCGGCCGCCCTGCGCCAGCCGCAGCGGCAGCGCGTCGCGATCGCCCGCGCCCTCGCCGCCGAGCCGACGGTGCTCTTCGCCGACGATCCGACCGCACGGCTGCACCGGGCCGAACGCGCCTCCGTGCTGCGCACCCTGACCGCCGCGGCCCGCTCCCACGACATCACCGTGCTGCTCGCCACGCACGACCCCGACGTCAGTGCCGAGGCCGACCGCTCGGTCGCGCTCCTCGACGGCCGGCTGGTCGGGGCGCCCACCGCCAACGACGACACCCAGGGCAGGACCGCGTGCTCGCTCTCCGTCTAGCCCGCGGGGCGCACCCCCTCGTCCAGCTGCGCCGGCTGTCGGTCAGCGTGGCCGCCGCGGGCGTCGGCTTCCTGCTGCTGTGCAGCCTCGGCTACGCGGCCGCGCACCCCGCCGAGGCCGGCGACTCCGCCGTGCGGCTGCTGTGGTGCGCCCTGCCGCTCGCCGCCGCCGTCCAGCTCGCCACCGCCGTCGCCCGCACCGACCCCGGCACCCGGCCGCGCGGCGGCCTCGCCTCGGCCGGACTCGGCCCGGTCCGGATCGCTCTGCTGGTGGCGGTGTCCACGGCCGCCGCGTGCGCGCTCGGCAGCCTGCTCGCCCTGCTGCTCTTCCTGCTGCTGCGCGGCGACCTGGGCGGCCCGGCAGCGGGCCGCACGGCGGAGTTCCTCGGTGCGGGCGTGGACCTGCCGTTCCCCGCGGTGTTCACGCTGCTCTCGGCGGTTCCCGTGCTCGCGGGCACTGCCGCCGGGCTCAGCCTGCGGCCCCGGCCGGCACCCGCGTCCGTACGCCCCGCCGCCCCCGCCGCCCCCGCCGACGACACGTCCGGCGGCGGTGAGGCCGTCCCGACGCCCCAGCCTCCCCCGCCCGCGGCGCCGCCCGCCGGACTGCCCTGGGGCGTGGCCCTGATCGCGGCCGGGCTCGCCCTCGGGGCGTACGCCACGGGCGCCGCGCCCCGTCCCGCCGGGCCCGGCGGCGCACCGGCCGGTCCCGACCACGTACCGCCGGGCCTCGTCGCCGGATGGGCCCTCGTCGCGGCCGGACTCGTCATGGTGCTGCCCAGCCTGACGCGGCTCTGCGGACGCCTGCTGGCGGCCGGCAACCCCGGGCTGCTGCGGCTGCTGGCCGGTCGCGTGCTGCAGGAGGAGGCCCGGCGGATCGGTCACCCGCTGGGCGTGCTGTGCTCGGTGATCGCGTTCGCCGTCGCGGCGGGCCGTCTCCGCGGGCTCCTGGAGCCGGCGCCCGTGCCCGTGTTCGGGCCGCTGACGGGCGTCGGGGCCGCCCTCGTGGTGCTCTGCACCGCGGGAACCGTGCTCACCGTGTCCCTGGAGGCCCGTACGGCCCGCAGCGAGACGACGGCGGCCCTGCGGCGGCTCGGCACCCCGGCCGTGCTGCTGCGCCGGGCGGCGGCGCTGCGCGGAGCCGCGATGGCGGCCGTACTGCTGCCGCTGAGCTGGCTGGTGGCCGCGGCTGCCGTGCTGCCGCTGACACGCTGAGGCGGCCCGCGGGCACACGCCCCAGGAGCCGCGCCGCAACAGGGCCGGGGCGGGCACCGGAGCGGGAACCGGAGCCACGCCCCCTGACCGCGGACACGCCGCCCCGAGGACGCGCGACACGCCGCCCCGTGACCGCCGACCCGCTGTCCCGGGGACGGAGACACGCGGCCGCCCCGGCGCGGAGCCCGCTCAGCCCCCGTCCGCCAGTACCACCACGTCGTCCGCGTCGAAGACGACGCCCACCTCAGCCCCGGTCTCGGGTGCGTCCCGGAGGGCGCAGGCGGCCTCCAGCGGCGGGCCGTCCACCGGGGCGAGCAGCAGCGTCACATGGTCGCCCCGGAAGGTGCGCGCCGTGACGGTGCAGCGCAGACCGTCCAGCGGCCGTACGAGACGTACCCCGGTGGGGCGTACGAGCAGCCGGCACGCGCCCGCGGGGGCCCCGGCCGGGACCGGCACCTTGCCCCAGGCCGTGCCGGCCGTGCCGCCGTGCACCGTCGCGGGCACCACGTTCTCGAAGCCGAGGAAGCGGGCCACGAACTCCGAGGCCGGACGGCACCACACCTCCAGCGGGGTACCCGTCTGGGCGATCCGGCCGTCGCGCATCACCACGACCCGGTCGGCGAGCGCGAACGCCTCGCCCTGGTCGTGCGTGACGGCCAGCACCGTCGTGCCCAGCCGCTGGAACAGCCTGCGCAGTTCGACCACGAGACGTTCCCGCAGCGTGCGGTCGAGCTGGCCGAGCGGCTCGTCGAGCATCAGCAGGCGCGGTTCGGGGGCGAGCGCACGGGCCAGGGCGACGCGCTGCTGTTCACCGCCGGACAGCGAGCCGACCGCCCGCCGCCCGGCACCGGGCAGGCCGACCAGCTCCAGCAGGTCCCCGACCCGGCGTTCCGTCGCGGCGCGCGACACCTTGTGCATGCGCAGCCCGAAGCCGACGTTGCCGGCCACGTCCCGCTGCGGGAACAGCTGGTGGTCCTGGAACATCAGCCCCAGGCCACGCCGGTGGGCCGGCACCCCGGACTGGTCGCGGCCCGACAGCAGCACCCGGCCGGCGTCCACCGGCTGCAGTCCCGCCACCACCCGCAGCAGAGTCGACTTGCCGCTGCCGCTCGGCCCGAGCACGCACACCGTCTCGTGCTCCCGGACCTCCAGGTCCACCGCGTCCAGCGCGGCGTGCCCGCCGAACCGTACGGTGACGCCCTCCAGCCGGAGCAGCGCGCCGCCGGGCCGCGCGGTGGCGGATCCGGGAGCAGCGGGCCCCGCGCCGGCAGAGGACGCGGAGGCCGCGCGGGCCGGGCC
The DNA here is from genome assembly GCF_009735685.1 of Streptomyces lycii. Lineage (GTDB taxonomy): Bacteria > Actinomycetota > Actinomycetes > Streptomycetales > Streptomycetaceae > Streptomyces > Streptomyces lycii. The sequence continues at coordinate 10,832 of NZ_WHPN01000374.1, forward strand.
GGCGGCAAGGCCGGAAGGCGGGTCGGAAGGCGGGCCGGAAGGCGGGTCGGAAGGCGCCATGTCAGAACTCCCCGGAGCGATCGGTGCGCAGACGTTCGAGCGTGAGCAGCGCCACCGCGCACACCAGCATCAGGATCGTGCTGAGCGCCATGGCCTGCCCGTACGTGAGTTCCCCGGCGCGCCCGAGCAGCCGGGCGACGGCCACCGGCAGCGTCGGGTTGTCGGCCCGCGCGATGAAGACGGTCGCCCCGAACTCCCCGAGCGATACGGCGAAGGCGAACCCGGCGGCGACCAGCACGGCCCGCCGGACCAGCGGCAGGTCCACCTCCCGCCACGCGCGCAGCGGAGACGCGCCGAGGACCGCCGCGGCCTCGCGCAGCCGGGCGTCGACCGCGCGCAGCACGGGCAGCATGGTCCGTACGACGAACGGCACCCCGACGAGCGCCTGGGCCAGCGGCACCAGGAACCACGAGGACCGCAGGTTCAGCGGCGGTTCGTCGAGCGCGATGAGGAAACCGAAGCCGACCGTCACGGCCGAGGTGCCCAGGGGCAGCATCAGCAGCGCGTCGAACCCGCGGACCAGCCGGCCCGCGCGGCGGGTCAGCGCGGTCGCCGCGAGACCGCCGACCACCAGCGCGATCACGGTCGCCACCGCCGCGTACGCCAGGGAGTTGCCGACCGCCTCCAGCGGCGCCACCGAGAAGGTGCCGCCGCCGGTCGAGCCGAGGGCGCGGTAGAAGGTGAGCCCGTAGCCGCCGGGGCCGTCCAGCGACCGTTCCACGAGGACGCCGAGCGGCAGCAGGATCAGCAGCGCGATCAGGGCCACGTTCGACCACAGCAGCGCCCACTGGCCGGCCCCGCGCGGGCGGCGCGCCGTGTGCGCCGGTTCCACGAGCCGCAGCGTGCTCTCCCGGCGCCGCACGGTCCAGGCGTGCACGCCCAGCACCGCGGCGACGGCCGCGAACTGGAGCAGGGTCAGCACCGCGGCGGTCGGCAGCTCCAGCAGCTGCGCGGTCTGCCGGTAGATCTCCACTTCCAGCGTCGCGTAACGCGGCCCGCCCAGGATCTGCACCACACCGAAGGAGGTGAAGGTGAACAGGAAGACCATCAGCGCCGCGGCCGCCAGCGCGGGCGCCAGGGCCGGCAGCGTCACCCGGCGCCAGGCCGCGAACCGGCTCGCGCCGAGCACCCGGGCGGCTTCCTCCTGCCGCGGGTCGAGCTGTGCCCAGAGTCCGCCGACCGTGCGGACCACCACCGCGTAGTTGAAGAACACGTGCGCGAGCAGGATCGCCCACACCGAGGTGTCCAGCCGGAGGCCCCACAGTTCGTCGAGCATCCCGCCGCGCCCGAGCAGTGCGAGGAAGGCCGAACCGGCGACGACGGTCGGCAGCACGAACGGCACCACGACCACCGCCCGCAGCACCTGCTTGCCCGGGAACGCGAACCGCGCGAAGACGTAACTGCCCGGCAGCGCCGCCGCCAGGGTAAGCGCCGTGGAGGCCAGCGCCTGCCAGCCGGTGAACCACAGCACGTCCAGGACCCGCGGGTCCGACAGCACCGCGGCGGCCCGGCCGAGCTGCCACCGGCCGTCCTCGCGCAGCCCGCGCAGCACGATGGAGACGACGGGATAGCCGAAGAAGACGCCGAAGAAGACGGCCGGGACCGCCATCAGGGCCAGCCGCGTCCCGGTGCCCCCGGCCCTTTTCCGCGACCGGGGCGGCGCCGTCCCGGGGCCCGGCGTCTTCAGCGGCGCCTGGGCCCCGGTGCCCGCCGGATCGGCTACCGCAGCGCGATCCGGGACCATGCCTTCACCCAGTCCTCGCGGTTCTCCGCGATCTTCTCCGGTGCCAGGCCGGCGGGCCGCTCGACGGTCTCGCCGTAACGCGTGAACAGCTCCGGCAGCTCGGCGTCCGCGCGGGCCGGGTGGACGAACATCTGCAGCGGCACGTCCTCCTGGAACTCGCGGCCGATCAGGAAGTCCAGCAGCGCCTTGCCGCCCTCCGGGTTGGCCGCGCCGTGCAGCAGGCCCGCGAACTCGACCTGCCGGAAGCAGGTGCCCTTCGCGACACCGGTCGGCGCCCGCTCCGGCCGCGGTTCGGCGCCCAGCACCTCGGCGGGCGGGCTGGAGGCGTAGGAGACCACGAGGGGCTTGTCGCCCTTGCCCTTGCCCGCCGCGGAACCGGAGAAGCGGTCGTTGTACGCCTGCTCCCAGCTGCCCGCGACCTCGACACCGTTGGCCTTGAGCTTCTTCCAGTAGTCGCGCCAGCCGTCGTCCCCGTACTCGGCCACGCTGCCGAGCAGGAAGGCGAGGCCGGGCGAGGAGGTCTCCGCGTTCTCGGTGACCAGGAGATCCTTGTACGCGGGCTTCAGCAGGTCGTCGTACGTCTCGGGGGGCGCGAGGTCCTTCTTCTCGAACCAGGCGCGGTCGTAGTTGACGCAGATGTCGCCGTAGTCGACGGGCGTGACGCGGTGCCGGTCGCGGTCCAGCCGCAGCTCCGCGGGCACCTCGTCCAGGCCCTTCGCCTCGTACGGGGTGAAGATGCCGTGGTCCAGGGCGCGGGAGAGCAGGGTGTTGTCGACGCCGAAGAAGACGTCGCCCTGCGGGTTGCCCTTGGAGAGGATCTCCTGGTTGACGGCGGTGCCCGCGTCCCCGGCGCGGACCACCTTGACGGTGTGTCCCGACTCCCGTTCGAACTTCTCCAGCACGCTGTCGGAGACCGCGAACGAGTCATGCGTGACGAGCGTGACCGTCTTCGGCGCGTCACCGCCGTCCCCGGAGCCACCGCATCCGGCGAGCAGTGCCGCTCCCAGCGCGGCGGCGAGCACGCCGGTGGCCCGCCTGTGCGTGCGCAAGGTCATGAGTGTGCCTTCCCTCTACGGGCAGGGCACGACAGCTCGAGTATGCGACCGAACTCCCTACGCCGGTATGACCCGGTTCAGGTTCGAGGGTCTGCGGCCTTCGCCGCACTCTCAGCGCTGTGCGCTCCCCTGTCGGAATGTTTCTTTGTTCGATACGGACGATATCAGCGTCGCGCGCGGCGCCCGCGGCCGCGTCGCAAGCCCCTCCGCGCCGGCACCCTCGTCGGCGCCGGCAGGCTGCGGTGAGCGGTGAGCGGCGAGCGGTGTGCGGGGTGCCGGGGGGCGCGGTGGCGTCGTCGGGGTCAGGGTCAGCGCTCGGAGGCGGCGAGCTGGCCGCACGCCCCGTCGATCTCCTGGCCCCGGGTGTCCCGCACGGTCACGGGGACGCCGTGCGCCTCGATCGCCGCGACGAACGCCTTCTCGTCCTCCGGCCGCGACGCGGTCCACTTCGACCCGGGCGTGGGGTTCAGCGGGATCAGGTTCACGTGCACGGGCTTGCCCTTGAGCAGCCGCCCGAGCCGGTCGCCCCGCCACGCCTGGTCGTTGATGTCGCGGATCAGCGCGTACTCGATCGAGACCCGGCGGCCGGACTTCGCCGCGTACTCCCAGGCCGCGTCCAGCACCTCGCGCACCTTCCAGCGGGTGTTCACCGGCACCAGGGTGTCGCGCAGCTCGTCGTCCGGCGCGTGCAGCGACACGGCGAGCCGGCACTTCAGCCCCTCGTCCGCGAACCGCAGCATCGCGGGCACCAGGCCGACCGTGGAGACGGTGATGCCGCGCTGCGACAGCCCGAGGCCGTCCGGCTCCGGGTCGGTGAGGCGGCGGATCGCGCCCACGACCCGCTTGTAGTTGGCGAGCGGCTCGCCCATGCCCATGAAGACCACATTGGACAGCCGCGCCGGACCGCCGGGGATATCACCGTCACGCAGGGCCCGCATGCCGTCGACGATCTGGTGCACGATCTCGGCGGTCGACAGGTTGCGGTCGAGCCCCGCCTGGCCGGTGGCGCAGAACGGGCAGTTCATGCCGCAGCCCGCCTGCGACGAGATGCACATCGTCACGCGGTCCGGATAGCGCATCAGGACCGACTCCACGAGCGTGCCGTCGAAGAGCTTCCAGAGCGTCTTGCGGGTCGTGTCGCCGTCGCAGCTGATGTGCCGGACGACACTCATCAGGTCCGGCAGCAGTTCCGCGGCCAGCTTTCCGCGCGCCGCGGCGGGAATGTCCGTCCAGGCCGCCGGGTCGTCGGCGTACCGGGCGAAGTAGTGCCGCGCGACCTGACCGGCCCGGAACGGCTTCTCACCGATCGCGGCGACGGCCTCACGGCGTTCGGCGGGCGTGAGGTCGGCGAGGTGCCGCGGCGGCTTCTTGGCTCCGCGCGGCACGGCAAACTGGAGTTCTCCGGGTGCAGGCATGATTTCTCCAGTGTCGCAGATGTACGGGAAGACCCCCGCCGGTCCGGCCGGCGGGGGTCTGCGGCCGCGTACGGCCGGGCCGGAACCGGTCAGCCGGCGCCGACGAAGACCACCAGCAGCAGCCACACCACGGGAGCGGTGGGCAGCAGCGAGTCCAGCCGGTCCATGATCCCGCCGTGGCCGGGCAGCAGCGTGCCCATGTCCTTGATGCCGAGATCCCGCTTGATCATGGACTCGCCGAGATCGCCCAGGGTGGCGCTGGCGGCGACGGCCAGTCCCAGCAGCAGCCCCTGCCACCAGCTGCCGCCGTCGATCAGGAACTGCATGCACAGCGCCCCCGCCGCCATCGCGAAGGCGACCGCGCCGACCAGCCCCTCCCGGGTCTTGCCCGGGCTGATGCGCGGCGCCAGCTTGTGCTTGCCGAGGCGCCAGCCGACCGCGTACGCCCCGGTGTCGCTGACGACCGTCAGCACGAGGAAGGTCAGCACCCGCCACGGACCGTCGTCGGCGGCGAGCAGGAGTGCCACGAACGTCGCGAGGAAGGGCACGTAGAAGGCGGCGAAGAGGCCCGCCGTGACGTCCCGCAGATAGTCCTGGGGCGGCTCGGCCATCCGCCAGGCCAGCACCGCGAGAGCGGTCAGCGCCATGGCCACCCAGGCGCCCTCGGCCCCGCGGACATAACCGGCAACGATCATGGCGACACCGCCGGCGGCGAGCGGCACCAGGGGCGCGCGGATGCCCTTCTGCTCGTTCAACCGCGACGTGAGTTCCCACAGGCCCACCACGACGGCCGCCGCGATCACCCCGACGAAGAGGTCCTTCACGAAGAACAGCGAAGCGATGATCACGACACCGAGGCCGACGCCCACCCCTATCGCCGCCCGCAGATCACGTCCCGCGCGCTTCTTGCGGGGCGCGTCGGACCGCTTCCGGTGCGACGGATCCCGCTGCGGCGGCGAGGCGGGATGCTGCGACGACGCCGGATGCTGCGACGGCGCGGCCCGGCCGGGGACGTCCGGGCGGCCGGGCGTGCCGGACCGCCGGCCCTGCGGCTCGTCGCGGAACAGGGGGCCGCTCAGCCGAGCGGCCCCCTGTTCCCGGTCGTCACGTCCGGCCGGGCCGTCCTGGTCTCCGCCTGCGTCGGGCACGATGGGCATGGGCCGAGTCTGCGCCGCCTCGTCCGCCCCGCGCGCGGGACCCGCCGGAACTGCCCGGCCGGGCCCCTGGTCGGGCGGTCCTCCGAAGCCGACACGCTGCGGAGCGCCCCAGGATGCGTCGTTCATCAGACCTCGAGCAGCTCGGCTTCCTTGTGCTTGAGCAGCTCGTCCACCTGTGCGACGTACTTCGCGGTGGTGTCGTCGAGCTCCTTCTCGGCGCGGCGGCCCTCGTCCTCGCCGATCTCGCCGTCCTTGACGAACTTGTCGATCGTCTCCTTGGCCTTGCGGCGGACGCTGCGGATCGAGATCTTGGCGTCCTCGGCCTTGGTCTTGGCGACCTTGGTGAACTCCTTGCGGCGCTCCTGCGTCAGCTCCGGGAAGACCACCCGGATGATGCTGCCGTCGTTGCTCGGGTTGACCCCGAGGTCCGAGTCGCGGATCGCCTGCTCGATGTTGCGCAGCGCGCTCTTGTCGAACGGCGTCACCACGGCCATGCGCGGCTCGGGCACCGAGAACGACGCCAGCTGGTTGATCGGCGTCAGCGCACCGTAGTAGTCCGCCACGATCTTGTTGAACATCGCCGGGTGCGCACGGCCGGTGCGGATCGCGGCGAAGTCCTCCTTGGCGACCACGACGGCCTTCTCCATCTTCTCCTCGGCCTCGAGGAGGGTCTCTTCGATCACCACTTGCTCCTGGTGTTATCAGTAAGCAGAGCCTCGCCCCTGCGCGCGTCTACCCCTGCACGGTGTCCGACCGGCAGGCTCTTGTCCATCCCCGTGTCGGGCCGTCCCCCCTGACGGGGAGTCAGGCCCTCGTCCCTTGATCGCTCACCAGCGTGCCGATCTTCTCACCCTTCACGGCGCGCGCGATATTGCCCTCGGCGAGCAGTTCGAAGACGAGGATCGGCAGCTTGTTGTCCATGCAGAGGGTGATGGCCGTGGCATCGGCGACCTTCAGGCCGCGGGTGATGACCTCGCTGTACTCCAGCGCGTCGAACTTCACCGCTTCCGCGTTCTTGCGGGGGTCGGAGTCGTAGACCCCGTCGACCCCGTTCTTGCCCATGAGCAGCGCCTCGGCGTCGATCTCCAGGGCGCGCTGGGCCGCCGTGGTGTCGGTCGAGAAGTAGGGCATCCCCATGCCGGCACCGAAGATGACGACACGGCCCTTCTCCAGGTGCCGGATCGCCCGGAGCGGGATGTACGGCTCCGCGACCTGGCCCATGGTGATGGCGGTCTGGACGCGGGAGTCTATTCCCTCCTTCTCCAGGAAGTCCTGGAGCGCCAGGCAGTTCATGACCGTGCCCAGCATGCCCATGTAGTCGGAGCGGGCCCGGTCCATGCCGCGCTGCTGAAGCTCGGCGCCGCGGAAGAAGTTGCCGCCGCCGATCACGACGGCGATCTCCGCACCGTCGCGGACCACGGCCGCGATCTCGCGCGCCATCTTGTGCACGACGTCCGGGTCCACCCCGAGACCGCCGCCGCCGGCGAACGCTTCGCCGGACAGCTTCAGCAGAAACCGGCCGTACCTGCTGCCGTGGTCGGATTTGCCCGCCTTGTCGGCGTCCTGGTTCATGGAGGTCTCCTCGTGCACGTAACGAAGAAGGCCACTGCCGTACGGGGTCTGGTCGATCCCTCTGCGGCAATGGCCTCCTCGTCACATCTGCGGTCGTCCGGCGCGCAGTCGGCTCACTGACCCGACCCTAGCGGGGCCGGGCGCTTTCCGCTGTCGCGGTACGGACTCAGGCGCCGACGCGGATGCGGGCGAAGCGCTTCAGCGTGACACCGGCCTCGTCCAGGATCTTCTGGACGGACTTCTTGTTGTCCTTCGCGAACGCCTGGTCGACCAGGACGTTCTCCTTGAAGAAGCCGTTGACCCGGCCCTCGACGATCTTCGGCAGGGCGCCCTCGGGCTTGCCCTCCTCGCGCGCGGTCGCCTCGGCGACACGGCGCTCGTTCTCGACGGTCTCGGCCGGGATGTCGTCGCGCGAGAGGTACTTCGGACCGAACGCGGCGATGTGCTGCGCGATGTCCTTGGCGACCTCGGCGTTCTCCTGGTCGAGCTCGACGAGCACGCCGACCTGCGGGGGCAGGTCCGGGCTCGTGCGGTGCATGTAGGCCGCGACGAAACCGCCCGCGAACTGCGCGAAGCGGTCGAGGACGATCTTCTCGCCGAGGGTGGCGTTGGCCTCGTCGACGTAGGCCTGGACGGTCTTGCCGGCCTCGATCTCGGACGCGAGCAGCGCCTCGAGGTCGGCAGGGGACGTCTTGGCGACGTGCGCGGCGAGAGCGTCGGCGACGGCGACGAACTTGTCACCCTTGGCGACGAAGTCGGTCTCGCACTTCAGCTCGAGCAGCACGCCGGACTTCTTGTCGTCCGCGATCAGCGACACGACCGCGCCGTTCTCGGCGGTGCGGCTCTCGCGCTTCGCGACGCCCTTCTGGCCCTTGACGCGCAGGATCTCGACGGCCTTGTCGACGTTGCCCTCGGCCTCGTCCAGCGCCTTCTTGCAGTCCATCATGCCGGCGCCGGTGAGCTCACGGAGCTTCTTGACGTCAGCGGCGGTGAAGTTCGCCATGGTCTGTCAAATCTCTTCTCGGAGTCGATCGAATCTACGGGTGGACGGCGGGGGCCTGCCCGGCCCCCGCCGTCAGCTGCCGTGACGTGTGAGTCAGGCCTGCTCGGCGTCCGCGGCCGGGGCCTCGGCGGGCTTCTCGGCCTCGGCGGCGGGAGCCTCCGCGGCCGGCTGCTCGGTCTCCGCCGGCTTGTCGGCCTCGGCGGGCTTCTCGGCCTCGGCGGGCTTCTCGGCCTCGGCGGGCTTCTCGGCCTCGGCGGGCTTCTCACCCTCCGCCTTCTTGGCCTCGCCGCTCTCCAGCAGGTCGCGCTCCCACTCGGGGAGCGGCTCGCCGGCGGCCTTCTCGCCCGGCTTCTGGTCGCCGGTGGCGGCGCCGGAGCGGGCGATGAGGCCCTCGGCGGCGGCGTCGGCGATCACGCGGGTGAGCAGGGTGACGGAGCGGATCGCGTCGTCGTTGCCCGGGATCTTGTAGTCGACCTCGTCCGGGTCGCAGTTGGTGTCCAGGATCGCGACGACCGGGATGTTGAGCTTGCGCGCCTCACCGACGGCGATGTGCTCCTTCTTGGTGTCCACGATCCAGACGGCGCTCGGCACCTTCTGCATCTCGCGGATACCGCCCAGGGTCTTCTCCAGCTTCGCCTTCTCGCGGGAGAGGACCAGGAGCTCCTTCTTGGTGAGGCCGGAGGCGGCCACGTCCTCGAAGTCGATCTGCTCGAGTTCCTTCAGGCGCTGCAGGCGCTTGTAGACGGTCGAGAAGTTGGTGAGCATGCCGCCCAGCCAGCGCTGGTTGACGTACGGCATCCCGACGCGGGTCGCCTGCTCGGCGATCGCCTCCTGCGCCTGCTTCTTGGTGCCGACGAACATGATGGAGCCGCCGTGCGCGACGGTCTCCTTGACGAACTCGTAGGCGCGGTCGATGTACGACAGCGACTGGAGCAGGTCGATGATGTAGATGCCGTTGCGCTCGGTGAAGATGAAGCGCTTCATCTTCGGGTTCCAACGGCGGGTCTGGTGCCCGAAGTGGACGCCGCTCTCGAGCAGCTCCCTCATCGTGACGACGGCCATGGCCGTACTCCTTGCAATACTCGGTTCCACCGCGGCCGGGCGGCCGCCGTGCCTGACGCCCCGGCGCGCCGTGCCACGGAAAAGGTTCTTCCGAGGACCGAGGGACGCGTCCATCGGACTGCTGTCGGAGAGGTCCGACGCGACGATGGCGGGGCGTGCGAAGTCGACCCGGTGACCCGGGCCGCCACCAGAAGTGTACGGGACGGCGGACCCCCTCTCGACACCGACAGCCGGGCCTGTTCCGGGCGCCCGCACGGGCCCGCGGAACCGCCGCCTCCCGGGGCCCGTGGCTGATCAGCCCGCCGCGCTCGGTGCGGCCGGGCGGCGGGGCCGGGGAGGGCGGAGGCCGACGGTGGCGGGGCCGAGGAGGCGGAGGCCGACGGCGGCGGGGCCGAGGAGGCGAAGGCCGACGGCGGCGGGGCCGAGGAGGCGAAGG
>NZ_WHPN01000375.1 GCF_009735685.1 Streptomyces lycii
GACTCCCGCCAGCCGCGCGGTCAGCGCACGGGTGATGACGTCCACGCAGGCGTGCTGGAGCAGCAGGGCCTCCTCCAGGGGCACCCGGCGCGCGGCGTGGACCGCGCCGCGGGCCCGGAACCCCGGGGTGTGCTCGGCGGCGGGCACATCACCGGAGAGCACACCGAGCCAGAGGGTGATGTCGTCGCTGACCGTCCGCAGGTCCGGACAGACGGCAGCCGCGTGGCCGTCCGGACCGGCCGTGCCTCCCGTGGCGTCGGCGGCGGGCTCGGTCAGGACGTGCTGCGCCAGATCCGGGGCACGGGCGGCCAGGTCGCGGGCGGCCGGTGCCAGCAGCGGCGGACGGCAGATGTCGGAAGGGAAAGCACTGAGGGGCGTTTCGAGCGTCACAATCACCACTCCTTTTCGGGAGGTTCGAAATGGCGGGACGACAGGTCGAACGGGATTCCGGTTTCATCCGGGCCGCTTGATCCAGCATGGCTGGTGCCGGAATGCACAACAAGCGACACAGTGCACAAATAACCGGTCCGTGGTGGACGGGTGATGCGACAGTATGCCCGGCGTCTTTGCCAATATTGGCCTGCCGTTCGGAATGCCCCGAACGTTTTCCCGATGCTGCTCCGGGTGGCGAGGAACGGCTCGCTGCGCCCGGAAGAACCGGCATACGTCGCGGCCTGCGCACCGTCCCTGTGTGCGGGTTCACCGGGAGCGGAGGGGGCCGGACAGTGCCGGAACACCGGAACACCGGCAACACGCGAAATACGCGGAACACGCAGAACGCCCTGAACACTGGAACATGCAGGACGTCCGGAACAGATGGATCGTCCGATGTGCCCACCGGACGGGAGCGGGGCCGGGGCGGTTTCCGCGCCGCCCCGCGGTCGTGCGGAGCCCGGACCCCGAACACCCGACGCTGTAAGAGGCGGAGCCGTGGCGGAAGAAGCACGCCCCCCGAAACGCCGAAACGCCGAAACGCCGAAACCCCGAGACCTCCCTCAAAACCTCGGAGGCGGGATATCGCGCCACCCCGCACAGGAAAAGCGAGCGGAGTGGCCCACACCGCCGAACATCCCTGGCGGCCTTTCCGGCAAGTGCCGTTCCGTGGAGGCAGTGCACGGATCCCAGTCGTGCACCGCATCCACCGAAGGAAAGGGAATCCCCATGGGAAACGCCCGCCGAACGCTGGCCGCCTCGGCCGCATCCGCGTTCCTCGCCATCGGCGCCCTCGCGGCGTCCGCGGCTCCCGTCGCGGCCGACATCGGCCCCGGCCCGAGCACGTACGAGAAGAAGACCGGCTCCGGTCCCGAGGCCTGCCCCGAGGACCGCTACTGCCTCTACGACGAGCCGCACTTCAACCGGGCGAAGCCCACCGCCACCATCTGGGTCTACAAGGGCACCCAGAGGAACCTGCACAGCGCCGAGAGCGGTGCCGGCGGTGACCAGGCCCAGTCGATCTACAACAACACCGACGACACGATCAGCGTCTACCGGGACTGGCTGTACTCGACCACCCAGTGCCTGCTGCTCCCGCCGTTCTCGGTGCACTCCGACCTGAGCATGTACTACATCGAGAACGCGATCAGCTCCACCTCCACCCTCCCCGCGCTCCAGTGCCGCAACTGACGCGGGTGCCGCAGCCGACCCGTCCCCGAGCCCGAGCCCGAGCCAACGGAACAGGAGAACTCCCCATGCCCAGCACTCCCAGCCGGCTGAGGCTGGCCGCCGCGGCGGCCGCCGCGCTCGCCGCCACCGCGTTCCTCCCCGGCACCGCCGCCGCAGCCGAACCGCCGAACGAGACGAAGCGCGGCGCGGGCCTGACGGCCTGCCCGGTCGACGCGACCTGCCTGTACGAGTTCGAGAGGTTCAACCTCGACGAACCGCGCGGCGGCGCGATCTGGGCCTACTACGGGTCCGTGTTCGAGATCGACTGGACCGCCAACGACAAGGCCCAGTCCGTCTTCAACAACACCAACAACGCCGTCCACCTCTACGACAACGGGAACTTCGGGGGCCGCTGCGCCGACCTCCAGGCGTACAGCAGCGAGCCCCGGCTGACCGAGCTGGTGCTCAACAAGCGGATCTCCTCGATCGCCACCCGGGAGCAGCTCGCCTGCGCCCCCAGCCGCCAGACCTGACGGCACGGGCATGTCCCGGGGCGCCCCCGTCCGCAGCGACGGGGGCGCCCTCACGTGCTCCGGAGCCCGGTCCGGGCGCCGGGGGTCCGGACCGGACGCCCGGCCCGGCCGGGGGTGTTCCGGCTCGGGTCTCGTGCCCCGGGCTCCGGTCTCGTGGGGCCACGACCTTGTGGGGGCACGACCTCGTGGGACACGACCTCGTGGGGCTCCGGCCTGGTGCCCCACGGCTCCGGGTCCGGCTTCGGCTACGGCTCCGGGTCCGGTCCCCGGCTCGGGCCGGGAAGGCTACGGCCCGGCCGTGTCCGGCGTTCATAATCCGAAGACTCGAGACAACGGAGGACACATGAGCGTCAAGGACGGCTACCTGGGCGCCGCGGAGCGGGCGGTGGAGCTGCTGGAGGCTCCGGAAGTCGCCGCGGCCTGGGAGCGGCCCAGCGCGCTGGAGGAGATGACGGTCGGCGGCCTGGCCGGGCACCTCGCCCAGCAGTTGTTCATCGTCGGCTCCGCGCTGCAGGTCTGTGCCGACCCCGGCCTCCGGGAGTCCGGGCCGGCAGTGGTGCCGATCGCGCTGCTGGACCACTACGCCCGGGCCGCGTGGATCGACGCACCGCTCGACGGGGAGGTCAACGCCGGCATTCGCGCGAAGAGCGAGGAGATCGCGGCCGAGGGGGCTCCGGCGCTGGCGGAGCTGGCCCGCACCGTGTTCGCCGGGCAGCGGGCCCGGCTCGCGGAGTGTTCGGGCGACCAGGCCGTGCTGCTGCCGCACACGGGGTGGGCGCTGCGTCTCGACGACCTCCTGGTCACCCGGATGATGGAGATCGCCGTGCACCGGGACGATCTCGCCGTCAGCGTGGGGCTGGAGGTCGAGGAACTTCCGGAGGCCGCGTTCGACCCGGTGCTGGTGCTGCTGGCCCGGCTCGCCGCCCGGCGGCACGGCCAGGCCGCGCTGCTGCGGGCCCTGGCCCGGGCGGAACGGGCACCCGGCGCGATCAACGCGCTCTGACGGCCCGCGGCTGCCGTCCCGTCACCGCACCCGCCAGGCGCGGACGAGATCGTCCGGGCCCCAGTGCGCCGCGAGCGGCAGGCCGTCCGTGACCCCGCTCCGCGAGACGGCCACCAGTGGCGTGTCGGGGGAGGTGCCCGGCACCGCGAGCATGTCGCGGACCAGGGCGTCGTACTCCCGGCGGCCGAACGGCTGGTTCTCCAGCCACTTCACCGAGCCGACGAAGTGCACCCCGCCGGCGACGGGTTCGCGGTCCGCGCCGATGAGGTCGATCTCGGGGTTGTTCTGCCGGTTCCACCACCCGCCGACCGCTTCCGTCGCGGGCCACTCGTCGTCCGGCAGCATCCGCAGCAGAGCCTCGCGCACGACCGGCTCCACCGCGCGTCCACGCCAGGCCGTCCACGACCGTTCGATGCGCCGCATCGCCACGTCACCGCGGCCGCGTTCGACGAGCGGGATCGCACGAGCCAGGAAGGCCAGCCAGAAGCGCAGATACGGATCCGCGACCCGGTAGCGCTTGTTCTTGGTGTCGGGCCTGGTCGACAACGGGAGATCGGTGGCGACGACGCGCTTGGACAGCAGCGTGTTCAGTATCGGTGAGAGAGTGCCCGAGGCCAGCGGGGTGGCGCCGCCGGCCCGCTGAGCGATGGCGGAGAAGGAGCGCTCGCCGCTGCCGACGGCTTCGAGCACGGCCCGCGACTGCGAGGCTTCCGGAAACTCGCCCAGCAACGACAGTTCGCCCGCCACCAGCAGCGGCGACAGCGGATTGTCCAGTGCCTCCGCCAGGAACTCCGCACGGGACAGGCCGGGCCGCCACGTCTGCACCAGCTCGGGGAAACCGCCGGTGATGAGCAGCGCATCCACCGCTTCCGCCGCGCTCAGCCCGGTCATGGCCTGTACGTCGGCCAGATGCAGCGGCCGGACCGTCATCTTCGCCGCCCGGCCGAAGAACGGCCGCCCGTACGTCTGCAGCGATTCCATCACCGACATGTCGCTGCCGACGAGCACCAGCAGGACGGGCTTGGCCGACAGATACCGGTCCCAGACCGTCTGCAGCGCTCCCTCGAACTCCCTGTCCTGCTCCACCAGCCACGGGACCTCGTCGATGACGGCGATGCTCGGCGCGTCGTCGGGGACGGCGATCGCCAGGGAACGCAGCGCCTGATTCCAGTCCGGCGCCGGGGCACCGGCCACGAGGTCCGCCCCCGCAAGCGCGGACTGGGCCAGTGTGCTGGTGAAGTCCTCGCGCTCGGCCGTCGGGTTGCGTCCTCGCGTGGCCTGGAACACCGTGTACGGCAGCCCCGAGCGGTCACAGAACTCCTGCATCAGCCGGGACTTTCCCACGCGTCGGCGCCCGGTGATGATCACCGCTCGCCCGCGTGTGCCGCCCTCGCCGGCGGTGACCGTCCGCAGCTGGCCGTCGAGCGTGGCAAGATCCGCTGCCCTGCCTGTGAATTCCACACCGCACCGCCAGTCGGGTCGCATAATGTAAGAATCAATCTTACGTAGATTGATTCTTACACAGTCTGTCTCGACTTGTGAGGTGGCCGATCCGTGCCGCCCGGTTGTGCCCGGCAGTCGCCCACGACCTGCCCGGCCCCGTACACGGCCGGAGGGCCGCCACCCGTGGAGACGGGTGGCGGCCCTCCGGTACGTGGCTGGGGGAGCGGCAGGACGCGGGGTACCCCGCGTCCTGCGGGAGCAGCCCGCTCGCCGGTGCGTCTGAGCCGTCGCGTCAGAGGACGCGCACCGCGCCCGTCGGCGGGTCCCAGTCCAGGGTCTGCTCGACGACACCGGTGCTGGAGTTCTGCGCACCGATGAACTTGCCGTCGCCGATGTAGACGCCGACGTGGTACGCGCTGCCCGCGCTGCCCCAGTAGAGCAGGTCGCCGGGCTGGAGGGCGTCGAGCGACACCGAGGTGCCGGCGGTCGACTGGGCGCCGGAGACACGCGGCAGGTCCACGCCGACCGTGCGGAACGCGGCCTGGGTGAGGCCGGAGCAGTCGTACGCGGAGGGGCCGGTGGCGCCGCTGACGTACGCCTTGCCGACCTGCGCCTTGAGGAAGGAGACGAGGGTGGCGGCGCTGCCGGTCGCGGAGGAGCCCGCGGACGAGACGGCGTCGGAGGCCGCGCCGAGCGTGGTGCGCTCGCTGGAACGGGAGGCGCGCTCCTCGGCGGCCTGCTCGGCCGCGGCCTTGCGGGCCGCCTCGGCCTTGCGCTCGGCCTCGGCCTTCGCCTTGCGCTCGGCCTTCTCCTTGGCGTCCGCGGCGGCCTTCTCGGCCGCCTCGGACGTGCGCTGCTGCTGGTCCTTGAGCTCGAAGTCCAGCGCCGCCTGCTGGGTGGCGGCGGTCGACCGGGTGGCCTCCTGCGCCAACGAGGCGGTGATCGTGGGCATTTCCACGGTCTCGGTGGCGGGCTTCTCGGCGGTGGCCGAGGCGGTGGACGCGCCCGTCACGGCAAGAGTGCTGAGGACGCCACCGGCAACTCCGGAACGCAGCGCCCAAGCAGAGGCGTTGCGCCGGGGTTTCCGGTGGCTGGGTATGTGAGCGGTATGGGACATGTTTCCCTGGCTATCAGGGCGCCGGTGCCCTCTTCAACAAAAGTGCGATGCGCCACAGTTGACGCGTACGCGACGTGAATTGGCCTTTATCGATCTTGCGGCGCGGAATTCCGCCCCGGCTGACGGAAGGCCAAGTCGGGCATGAGCACAGCATTTCGCTGATTCGTCCGTTTTGCTCGCGGCTTACCACCGGGTTCACCGCTTGGCCAAGCAACGCATATCAGGAGGGTCACGGCGCGTGGGATAGCTCACTGATGAGGCCTCCGGCGGCGGGTGATCACCTCTGCGTGGTAGTGCGAATTCGCCCCGCTCCGCCGGGTGAAGGCGTGTGAATCGGTGCACGCACCGACGATCTTGGTCCGGGAAAGGCATTCCCCGGGCTCCCGCCCCACCCGGCCGCCCCTCCCCGGTCACTCTCCGCGTGCTCTCCGCACGCTCCCCGTGCGCGCTTCCGGCCGTCAGCGGGCGGCCGCGGGGCCGCCGCCGGACCGTGTCCCCTTCTCTGTACGCGCGGGGGTGGCGCGCGTTTATCACGACCGGTACGTCCATCGCCAATTTGTTTGCAAGCGACAGCCTTTGATACTGGGGGACCGCTTCGACCTGCGGTGATGCCGCCGGATGTCACGTTTCGTGACCGGGGTGACGCGGCTCGTACGAGCGCGCCGTCCGCTCACACGCGGCGGTTCCGTGCCGGGTGGTAAAGATCACAAAGCCGTTGTGGTACCCCGTGTCGCAGATCACAGAGGGGGAGGCATAGGATGCAGGCGGCTCGGGCTTGTGAACTGCCTCACATAAACACGATCTTCGTGTCTTCGAGGCGGTGAACGGCGCGGTCCGTCCCCCCGCCCCCACGGCGGGGAACCCAGCAGTCACCCGTCGACTGGAAGGAGCGAGGAGCGTGAACGCCTATGCGCCCGTCCTCGTGCTCGGCGCCCTCGGGGCGGGCTTCGCGATCTTCTCCGTGGTCATGGCTTCGATCGTCGGCCCGAAGCGCTACAACCGGGCCAAGCTCGAGGCGTACGAATGCGGAATCGAGCCGACCCCGCAGCCGGCCGGCGGCGGGCGATTTCCGATCAAGTACTACCTGACGGCGATGCTCTTCATCATCTTCGATATCGAGATCGTCTTCCTCTATCCCTGGGCGGTCTCCTTCGACGCGCTGGGGATTTTCGGGCTCGTCGAGATGCTGCTCTTCGTGCTCACCGTCTTCGTCGCCTACGCCTATGTCTGGCGGCGCGGCGGACTGGATTGGGACTAGAGGAGAGCGAGGAGTCAAGCCATGGGTATCGAAGAAAAACTTCCGAGCGGCTTTCTGCTGACGACCGTCGAACAGGCCGCGGGCTGGGTCCGCAAGTCCTCGATGTTCCCGGCCACCTTCGGCCTCGCCTGCTGCGCCATCGAGATGATGACCACCGGTGCCGGGCGCTACGACCTCGCCCGCTTCGGCATGGAGGTCTTCCGCGGCTCCCCGCGCCAGGCCGACCTGATGATCGTCGCCGGCCGGGTGAGCCAGAAGATGGCCCCGGTGCTGCGCCAGGTCTACGACCAGATGCCGAACCCCAAGTGGGTCATCTCCATGGGCGTCTGCGCCTCCAGCGGCGGCATGTTCAACAACTACGCGATCGTGCAGGGCGTCGACCACATCGTCCCCGTCGACATCTACCTGCCCGGCTGCCCGCCCCGTCCCGAGATGCTCCTGGACGCGATCCTCAAGCTCCACGAGAAGGTCCAGGGCGAGAAGCTCGGCGTCAACCGCGAGCAGGCGGCCCGCGAAGCGGAGGAAGCGGCGATGAAGGCGCTCCCGACGATCGAGATGAAGGGTCTGCTCCGGTGAGCGACAAGAACCACGCGAACGGGGCGGCCCCCGACGGCGTCAACCCCGACCAGGACCTCAACGCGCAGAACCTCCCCGGCCAGCGCGGCGACCACGGCGAGGTCATCGGCGTCCGGCGCGGCATGTTCGGCGCCGACTCCGGCGGCGACACCTCCGGTTACGGCCGCCTGGTGCGCACCGTGCGGCTGCCCGGCGCGAGCAGCCGGCCGTACGGCGGCCCGCCCGGCCGCGAGCCGTACTTCGACGAGGTGGCCGACGAACTCGAGGGCGCCCTGGAGGAGCAGGACCTCCTCCCGGAGAACGCCATCGAGAAGACGGTCGTCGACCGCGGGGACCTCACCTTCCACATCGCCCGCGAGCACCTGGTCCGCGTCGCGAGGACGCTCCGCGACGACCCGGCGCTCCGCTTCGAGCTGTGCACCGGTGTCAGTGCCGTGCACTTCCCCGGCGACAAGGGCCGCGAGCTGCACGCCGTCTACCACCTGCGGTCGATCACCCACAACCGGCTGGTCAGGCTGGAGGTGACCGCGCCGGACAGCGACCCGCACATCCCGTCGCTGGTCGAGGTCTACCCGACCAACGACTGGCACGAGCGCGAGGCGTACGACTTCTTCGGCCTGATCTTCGACGGCCACCCCGCGCTCACGCGGATCATGATGCCCGACGACTGGCAGGGCTTCCCGCAGCGCAAGGACTACCCGCTCGGCGGCATCCCCGTCGAGTACAAGGGCGCCCAGATCCCGGCTCCCGACCAGCGGAGGTCGTACCACTGATGAGCACTTCGCAAGCGCCGCACGCCTCGCAGGCCGAAGAGCGCGAGACCACCGAAGGCAAGGTCTACACCGTCACCGGCGGGGACTGGGACGAGGTCGCCCAGGCGGCGGCCCAGGCCGACGACGAGCGCATCATCGTCAACATGGGCCCGCAGCACCCGTCCACGCACGGCGTGCTCCGGCTCATCCTGGAGATCGACGGCGAGACGGTCACCGAGGCCCGCTGCGGCATCGGCTATCTGCACACCGGCATCGAGAAGAACCTCGAATACCGGACCTGGACGCAGGGCACGACCTTCGTCACGCGCATGGACTACCTCACGCCGTTCTTCAACGAGACGGCGTACTGCATGGCCGTGGAGAAACTGCTCGGCATCCAGGACGACGTACCGGACCGGGCGAACGTCATCCGGGTGCTCATGATGGAGCTCAACCGGATCTCCTCGCACCTGGTGGCGCTCGCCACCGGCGGCATGGAGCTGGGCGCGACCACCATCATGATCTACGGGTTCCGCGACCGGGAGCTGGTGCTGGACCTGTACGAGCTGATCACCGGCCTGCGGATGAACCACGCGTACATCCGCCCCGGCGGCCTCGCCCAGGACCTGCCGCCCGGCGCGGTCGACGCGGTCCGCGCGTTCGTGAAGACGATGCGCAAGAACCTGCCGGAGTACGACGCGCTCGCCACCGGCAACCCGATCTTCAAGGCCCGCCTGAAGGACGTCGGCCACCTCGACCTCGCCGGATGCATGGCCCTCGGCGCCACCGGCCCGGTGCTCCGCTCCGCCGGCCTGCCGCACGACCTGCGCAAGTCCGATCCGTACTGCGGCTACGAGAACTACGACTTCGAGGTCGCCACCGCCGACAGCTGCGACTCCTACGGGCGCTTCCTGATCCGGCTGGAGGAGATGCGGCAGAGCCTGCGCATCGTCGAGCAGTGCCTCGACCGGCTGGAGCCCGGACCGGTCATGGTCGGCGACAAGAAGATCGCCTGGCCCGCGCAGCTCGCGCTCGGCCCGGACGGGCTCGGCAACTCCCTCGACCACATCAAGAAGATCATGGGCACCTCCATGGAGGCGCTCATCCACCACTTCAAGCTGGTCACCGAGGGCTTCCGGGTCCCGCCCGGCCAGACGTACGCGGCGGTGGAATCCCCGAAGGGGGAGCTGGGCGTGCACGCGGTCAGCGACGGCGGCACCCGCCCCTACCGGGTCCACTTCCGGGACCCCTCCTTCACCAATCTCCAGGCCATGGCGGCGATGTGCGAGGGCGGCCAGGTGGCCGACGTCATCGTCGCCGTCGCATCCCTCGACCCCGTGA
This sequence comes from Streptomyces lycii, assembly GCF_009735685.1. Classification (GTDB taxonomy): domain Bacteria; phylum Actinomycetota; class Actinomycetes; order Streptomycetales; family Streptomycetaceae; genus Streptomyces; species Streptomyces lycii. Next base: position 9,626 of record NZ_WHPN01000375.1, read on the forward strand.
TGGGAGGCGTCGACCGGTGACCACATCAGCGAACCGAGAAGTCGCCCTGGGCATCCCGGAGATGCCCGCGCCCGACTACCCGGCCGAGGTCCGGGCCCGGCTCGAGACGGACGCGAAGGAGGTGATCGCCCGCTACCCCGACAGCCGGTCCGCGCTGCTGCCGCTGCTCCACCTCGTCCAGTCCGAGGAAGGCCACGTCACGCGCACCGGCATCCGGTTCTGCGCCGAGATGCTCGGCCTGACCACCGCCGAGGTCACCGCGGTCTGCACCTTCTATACGATGTACCGCCGCAAGCCGTCCGGCGACTACCAGGTCGGTGTCTGCACCAACACCCTGTGCGCCGTCATGGGCGGGGACGCCATCTTCGACTCCCTCAAAGAGCACCTGGGCGTCGGCAACCAGGAGACCACCGGCGACGGCAAGGTCACCCTGGAGCACATCGAGTGCAACGCGGCCTGCGACTACGCCCCCGTGGTGATGGTCAACTGGGAGTTCTTCGACAACCAGACGGTCGAGTCCGCCAAGGCCCTCGTCGACGACCTGCGGGCGGGCCGCCCCGTCGAGCCGACCCGCGGCGCCCCGCTCTGCACGTACAAGGAGACGGCCAGGATCCTCGCCGGGTTCCCCGACGAGCGGCCCGGAGCGGTCGAGGCGAGCGGCAGCGCCGGTCCCGCCTCGCTCATCGGGCTCCGCATGGCCAAGGGAGAGGCCGAACCGGCCAAGGTCGTACCGCCCCGCGGCGAGAGCTATCCGACCGGCGAGGAGCGGGACACCCACCCCAGCTCCCACGACGCGCCGCAGAAGACCGCGGCGTCCGACCCCCAGCACCCGACCGGACCGGTGTCCGAGGAGGGTGAGTGATGACCGTGACCACCTCCGTGGAAAAGAACGGCGACGCCGCAGGCCCCGAGAAGCTGCTCGCCCCGGTGCTCTCCGCGCACTGGGACGAACCGCGCTCCTGGACGCTGGAGTCCTACCGGCGGCACGACGGCTACAAGGGCCTGCGCAAGGCCCTCGCCATGGACCCCGACGACGTCATCGCGTACGTCAAGGAGGCCGGCCTGCGCGGCCGCGGCGGCGCGGGCTTCCCCACCGGCATGAAGTGGCAGTTCATCCCGCAGGGCGACGGCAAGCCGCACTACCTCGTCGTCAACGCCGACGAGTCCGAGCCCGGCACCTGCAAGGACATCCCGCTCCTCTTCGCCAACCCGCACTCGCTCATCGAGGGCATCGCGATCGCCTGCCACGCGATCCGCTCCGCCCACGCCTTCATCTATCTGCGCGGCGAGACCGTCCCGGTGCTCCGCCGGCTCCACGAGGCGGTGCGCGAGGCGCGCGAGGCGGGCCTGGTCGGGCCCGACGCGCTCGGCCCCGGCAAGCCGCTGGAGATCACCGTGCACGCGGGCGCCGGAGCGTACATCTGCGGTGAGGAGACGGCGCTGCTCGACTCCCTCGAAGGACGCCGCGGCCAGCCCCGGCTGCGGCCGCCCTTCCCCGCGGTCGCGGGCCTCTACGCCTGCCCGACCGTGGTGAACAACGTCGAGTCCATCGCCTCGGTGCCCGCGATCATGCACCGCGGCAAGGAGTGGTTCCGCTCCATGGGCAGCGAGAAGTCCCCCGGCTTCACGCTCTACTCGCTCTCCGGCCATGTCGTGAACCCCGGCCAGTACGAGGCGCCGCTCGGCATCACGCTGCGCCAGCTCCTCGACATGAGCGGCGGCATCCGCCCCGGCCACCGGCTGAAGTTCTGGACGCCCGGCGGCTCCTCCACCCCGATGTTCACCGACGAGCACCTCGACGTACCCCTCGACTACGAGGGCGTCGGCGCCGCCGGCTCCATGCTCGGCACCAAGGCGCTCCAGTGCTTCGACGAGACCACCTGCGTGGTCCGCGCCGTCACCCGCTGGACGGAGTTCTACGCCCACGAGTCCTGCGGCAAGTGCACCCCCTGCCGCGAGGGCACGTACTGGCTGGTCCAGCTGCTCCGCGACATCGAGGACGGCAAGGGCGTCATGACCGACCTCGACAAGCTGAACGACATCGCCGACAACATCAACGGCAAGTCGTTCTGCGCGCTCGGCGACGGCGCAGCCAGCCCGATCTTCTCCTCGCTCAAGTACTTCCGCGAGGAGTACGAGGAGCACATCACCGGCCGGGGCTGCCCGTTCGACCCGGCGAAGTCCACCCTCTGGGCCGACGACCCGAAGACCGCTCACCTGGAGGTGAAGGCATGACAGTCACCGCTAGTGCGCCCTCCGGGGGCGGTGAGGCCGCGGTGCCGCCCGAGGACCTCGTCTCGCTCACCATCGACGGCATCGAGATCAGCGTCCCCAAGGGCACCCTGGTCATCCGCGCCGCCGAGCTGCTGGGCATCGAGATCCCGCGGTTCTGCGACCACCCGCTGCTCGACCCGGTCGGCGCCTGCCGGCAGTGCATCGTCGAGGTCGAGGGCCAGCGCAAGCCCATGGCCTCCTGCACGATCACCTGCACCGACGGGATGGTGGTCAAGACCCAGCTCACCTCCCCCGTCGCGGAGAAGTCCCAGCGCGGCGTGATGGAGCTGCTGCTCATCAACCACCCGCTGGACTGCCCGGTCTGCGACAAGGGCGGCGAGTGCCCGCTGCAGAACCAGGCGATGAGCGCCGGGCAGGCCGACACCCGCTTCGAGGGACAGAAGCGGACCTTCGCCAAGCCCGTCCCGATCTCCACCCAGGTACTGCTGGACCGCGAGCGCTGCGTGCTCTGCGCCCGCTGCACCCGCTTCTCCAACCAGATCGCGGGCGACCCGATGATCGAGCTGCTGGAGCGGGGCGCGCTCCAGCAGGTGGGCACCGGCGAGGACGCGCCGTTCCAGTCGTACTTCTCCGGCAACACCATCCAGATCTGCCCGGTCGGCGCGCTCACCTCCGCCGCGTACCGCTTCCGCTCCCGGCCGTTCGACCTGGTGTCCTCGCCGAGCGTCTGCGAGCACTGCGCGGGCGGCTGCGCCACCCGCACGGACCACCGGCGCGGCAAGGTCATGCGGCGCCTCGCCTCCGACGACCCCGAGGTCAACGAGGAGTGGCTGTGCGACAAGGGCCGCTTCGCCTTCCGCTACGCCCAGCGCCCTGACCGGCTCACCCACCCGCTGCTCCGCAACGCCGAGAGCGGTGAGCTGGAGCCCGTGAGCTGGCCGGAGGCCCTGGAGGCGGCGGCGAGGGGACTCGCCGCGGCCCGCGGCCGCACCGGCGTGCTGACCGGTGGCCGGCTCACCTTCGAGGACGCCTACGCCTACGCCAAGTTCGCGCGGCTCACCCTGGACACCAACGACGTCGACTTCCGGGCCCGCGTGCACAGCGCGGAGGAGGCCGGCTTCCTCGCCGCCCGGGTCGCCGGGCGCGGACTGGACCTGGACGGCACCGGCGTCAGCAACACGCTGCTGGAGAAGGCCCCCGCGGTGCTGCTCGCCGGGTTCGAGGCCGAGGAGGAGGCGCCCGGCGTCTTCCTGCGGCTCCGCAAGGGCATGCGCAAGCACGGGCTGCGGACCTTCGCGCTGGCGAGCCACGCCACCCGCGGTCTGCTGAAGACGGGCGGCACGCTGCTGCCCGCCGCCCCCGGCACCGAGGCCGAGTGGCTGGACGCGCTCGCGGGCGGTGTCGGCCTGGAGGGCGACGGGGTCACGGCGGCCGAGGCGCTGCGCGCCGACGGTGCGCTGATCGTCGTCGGCGAGCGGCTGGCCGCCTCGCCCGGCGCCCTGGCCGCCGCCGTACGGGCCGCCACCGCCACCGGCGCCCGGCTGGTGTGGATCCCGCGCCGCGCGGGCGAGCGCGGCGCGATCGAGGCGGGCGCGCTGCCCGGGCTGCTGCCCGGCGGCCGGCCCGCCACCGACCCGCGGGCCCGCGAGGAGATCGCCTCCGTCTGGGGTGTCTCCGCCGCCGGGCTGCCGCACCGGCTCGGCCGCGACACCGCGGAGATCGTCGAGGCCGCCGCGACCGGTGAGCTGGGCGCGCTGCTCGTCGGCGGTGTCGAGGTCGCGGACCTGCCCGACCCGGCCGCCGCCCGGCGGGCGCTGGACGAGGTCGGCTTCCTCGTCAGCCTGGAACTGCGGCCCTCCGAGGTCACCGAGCGGGCCGACGTGGTGCTGCCGGTCGCCGCGGTCGCGGAGAAGTCCGGCACCTTCCTCAACTGGGAGGGCCGCTCCCGGCCGTTCGAGGCCGCGCTCAAGCCGGACCAGATGACCCGCCGGCACGTCATGGCGGACTCCCGGGTGCTGCACATGCTCGCCGAGGCCGTCGCGGACCACCGCGAGGGCGACCGCGAGCACGGCCGCGACGGGTACGCGGGAGCGGCCGCGGGACGGATCTCGCTGCCCGACCTCAAGGCCGTACGCCGTGAGCTGGACCGGATCGGCGGCTGGGCGGGCGCCGTGCCCGCCGCGCCCGGCGAGGCCGGCTGGACGCAGCCGCCGGGCGCACCCGCCCCGGCCACGCCCCGCGCCGCGAAGGGCGAGGCGGTGCTCGCCGGGCACCGGCTGCTGCTGGACCGGGGACGGCTCCAGGACGGCGACGAGGCGCTGGCCGGCACCCGGCATCCGGCCGTCGCCCGGCTCTCCGCCGCCACGGCCGCCGAGGCCGGGGTCGCGGACGGCGAGCCGCTGCGGGTCTCCGGTCCGCGGGGCGCGGTGGAACTGCCGCTCCTGGTCACCCCGATGCCGGACCGGGTGGTCTGGCTGCCGCTCAACTCGACCGGCGGCGGGGTGTTCGACGACACCGGCGCCCGCCCGGGCGAGCTGGTCCGGATCGGCGCGGGTGAGGGCACCGCCGGCGCCCGGGACGCCGGCACCGACGTACAGGAGGCGCGCTCGTGAGTCACATCCCGCTGCCGGCCGCGGAGCTGGGCTCCGTCGCGCATCTCGCGGCCGAGGACCTGTCGATGTTCGGCCGGGACCCGTGGTGGCTGATCGCGGTCAAGGCGGTCTTCTGCTTCGCGTTCGTCCTGCTGACCGTGCTGTTCTCGATCGTCTGGGAGCGCAAGGTCGTCGCCTGGATGCAGCGGCGCATCGGCCCGAACCGGCACGGCCCGTGGGGCCTGCTCCAGTCGCTGGCCGACGGCGCCAAGCTGATGTTCAAGGAAGACGTCGTCGTCAAGCGCGCCGACCGGATCGTCTACATCCTGGCGCCGATCGTCGCGGCCGTACCGGCCTTCATGGCGATCGCGGTGATTCCCTTCGGGCCCGCGGGCAACGAGATCTCGATCTTCGGCCAGCGCACCACGATGCAGCTGACCGACCTGCCGATCGCGATCCTCTACATCCTCGCCGTCGCCTCCGTCGGCATCTACGGCATCGTGCTCGCCGGCTGGTCCTCCGGCTCGACGTATCCGCTGCTCGGCGGCATGCGCTCGGTCGCCCAGGTGATCAGCTACGAGATCGCGATGGGCCTGTCCTTCGCGGCCGTCTTCCTCTACTCGGGCTCGATGTCCACCTCGGCGATCGTCGAGTCGCAGCAGGACCGCTGGTTCGCGATCCTGCTCCCGGTCTCCTTCGTGATCTACATCGTGTCGATGGTGGGCGAGGTCAACCGCGCCCCGTTCGACATGCCGGAGTCCGAGGGCGACCTGGTCGGCGGCTTCAACACCGAGTACAGCTCGATCAAGTTCGCGATGTTCATGCTGGCCGAGTACGTCAACATGGTCACCGTCGCGGCCGTCGCGGTCACCCTCTTCCTGGGCGGCTGGATGGCGCCCTGGCCCATCAGCACCTTCTGGGAGGGCGCGAACCACGGCTGGTGGCCGATGCTCTGGTTCACCCTCAAGGTCCAGGCGCTGCTGTTCTTCTTCATCTGGCTGCGCGGCACGCTGCCCCGCGTCCGCTACGACCAGCTGATGAAGCTCGGCTGGAAGGTCCTCATCCCGGTATCGATGGTCTGGCTGATGATGGTCGCCACCGTCCGGGCGCTGCGGAACGAGGACATCGCCTTCCAGGACATCGCGTTCTACGTCGCCGGCGCCGTCATCGCCGTCCTGCTGCTGTCCTACGTCGCGGACCTCTTCCGGGACCGCGGCGAGCGGAAGGCGGAACTGCGGGACGCGGACGAGCCGGAGCCCGAGTTCGACCCGATGGCGGGCGGCTATCCCGTACCGCCGCTTCCCGGGCAGACCCTGCCGCCCGTACCGCGCAGGCCCTCCCGTCACGTGCAGCCGCCCGTGACGGTCGCCGCGGGGGCGGACGGGACGACCAACGGAGAGGAGGCCGACACCCATGCCTGACAACCCTGTGGCCGGCTTCGGCGTGACCTTCAAGGCCATGTTCAAGAAGCGGCTGACCGAGCAGTACCCGGAGCAGAAGAAGCCGACGGCTCCGCGCTTCCACGGCCGTCACCAGCTGAACCGGCATCCGGACGGGCTGGAGAAGTGCGTCGGCTGCGAACTGTGCGCCTGGGCCTGTCCGGCGGACGCGATCTATGTCGAGGGCGCGGACAACACCGAGGAGGAGCGCTACTCGCCGGGCGAGCGCTACGGCCGCGTCTACCAGATCAACTATCTGCGCTGCATCCTGTGCGGGCTGTGCGTCGAGGCGTGCCCGACCCGGGCGCTGACCATGACCAACGACTACGAACTGGCGGACCGGACCCGCGAATCGCTCATCTACACCAAGGAGGAGCTGCTCGCGGGCCTCACCGAGGGCATGGTCGACTCGCCGCACGCCATCTACCCGGGCATGGACGAGCAGGACTACTACCGCGGGCTGGTGACCGAGGCCGCGCCCGGCACCGTGCAGCAGCCGGCGGTCTCCAAGGGTGAGATGCCGCAGGACGCCTCCTCGGACTTCGGGCCGGGCGAGCCCGCCTCGGAGCAGGTGGTCGAGCGATGAGCGGGCTGTCCCTGACGCACACCCTGGCGCAGCAGGCCTATTCGACCTCCACCGGCGAGGCCGTGCAGTTCTGGATCCTCGGCAGCGTCGCCGTGATCGGCGCGCTCTGCACGATCCTGATGCGGCGGGCCGTGCACTCGGCCCTCTGCCTCGCCGGGACCATGATCATTCTGGCGGTGTTCTACCTCGCCAACGGCGCCTACTTCCTCGGCGTCGTCCAGATCGTCGTCTACACCGGCGCGATCATGATGCTGTTCCTCTTCGTCGTGATGCTGGTCGGTGTCACCGCCGCCGACTCCCTCAAGGAGACGCTGAAGGGCCAGCGCTGGCTGGCCGCCCTCTGCGGCCTCGGCTTCGGTGTGCTGCTGATCGCCGGCATCGGCAACGCCTCGCTGTCCACCTTCACCGGGCTCGGCGAGGCCAACGCCGGCGGCAACGTCGAGGGACTCGCCGGGCTGATCTTCACCAAGTACGTCTTCGCGTTCGAGATCACCGGCGCGCTGCTGATCACCGCGGCCGTCGGCGCCATGGTGCTCACCCACCGCGAGCGCACCGAGCGGATGCCGAGCCAGCGGGAGCAGGCCGAGGCGCGCGTACGGAGCGGCAAGCAGCTTCCGCCGCTGCCCGCTCCCGGTGTCTACGCCCGGCACAACGCCGTGGACATCCCCGGTCTGCTGCCCGACGGCACGCCCTCGGAACTCACCGTCAACAAGACGCTGCGCGCCCGCGGGCAGATCCGCGACGTGTCCGGGGAGGCGCTCGCCGACCTGGCCGCGCTGGAGCAGCGTGCCGAGGAGCGGCTGGAGCGCGACCAGGACACCGAGGACCGTGCGGCCCACGACCGTGACACCGAGGAGGCGGCCAAGTGAGCCCGGTCAACTATCTCTATCTCGCGTCGCTGCTGTTCACCATCGGCGCGGCCGGAGTGCTGATCCGGCGCAACTCGATCGTCGTCTTCATGTGCGTCGAGCTGATGCTCAACGCCTGCAACCTGGCGTTCGTCGCCTTCTCCCGGATGCACGGCAATCTCGACGGCCAGATCATGGCGTTCTTCACCATGGTCGTCGCCGCCGCCGAGGTCGTGGTCGGTCTGGCGATCATCGTGATGCTCTTCCGTTCCCGCCACTCGGCCTCGGTCGATGACGCAAGTCTGATGAAGCTGTAAGGGGTCGAAAGACGTGGAGAACCTCATCGGATTGCTCGTCGCGGCGCCGCTGCTCGGTGCCGCCGTGCTGCTGTGCGGCGGAAAGCGGCTCGACCGCGCCGGGCACTGGCTCGGCACGGCGCTGGCGGCGGCCTCGTTCGTCATCGGCGTGGTGCTGTTCGCCGACATGCTGGGCAGGGACGGCGAGGAGCGGGCCCTGCACAGCCACGTGTTCAGCTGGATCCCGGTCGAGGGCTTCCAGGCGGACGTCGCCTTCCAGCTGGACCAGCTGTCGATGACCTTCGTGCTGCTGATCTCCGGGGTGGGCACGCTGATCCACCTCTACTCGGTCGGCTACATGGAGCACGACGCCCGGCGCCGCCGCTTCTTCGGCTATCTCAACCTCTTCCTCGCGGCGATGCTGCTGCTGGTCCTCGCCGACAACTACCTGCTGCTGTACGCGGGCTGGGAGGGCGTCGGCCTGGCGTCGTACCTGCTGATCGGCTTCTGGCAGCACAAGCCGAGCGCGGCGACGGCGGCGAAGAAGGCGTTCATCGTCAACCGGGTCGGCGACATGGGCCTGTCCATCGCGATCATGCTGATGTTCACGACCTTCGGGACCTTCGCGTTCGAGCCGGTGCTGGCAGGCGCCGGGGAGACCTCCGAGGGCATGCTGACCGCGATCGGGCTGATGCTGCTGCTCGCCGCCTGCGGCAAGTCGGCGCAGGTGCCGCTGCAGTCCTGGCTCGGTGACGCGATGGAGGGCCCGACCCCGGTCTCGGCCCTCATCCACGCCGCGACCATGGTCACCGCGGGCGTCTACCTGATCACCCGGTCCGGCGCGGTCTTCAACGGCGCGCCCGACGCGCAGCTGGTCGTCACCATCGTCGGTGCGGTCACGCTGATCTTCGGTGCGATCGTCGGTTGCGCGAAGGACGACATCAAGAAGGCCCTGGCGGGCTCGACGATGTCGCAGATCGGCTACATGGTGCTGGCCGCCGGGCTGGGCCCGATCGGCTATGTCTTCGCGATCATGCACCTGGTCACGCACGGCTTCTTCAAGGCCGGGCTGTTCCTCGGCGCCGGATCGGTCATGCACGGCATGAACGACGAGGTCGACATGCGCAAGTACGGGGGCCTGCGGAAGTACATGCCGGTCACCTTCGTGACCTTCGGCCTCGGCTATCTGGCGATCATCGGCTTCCCCGGCCTGTCCGGCTTCTGGTCCAAGGACAAGATCATCGAGGCGGCCTTCGCCAAGGGCGGCACCGAGGGCTGGATCCTGGGCGGAGTCGCGCTGCTGGGCGCGGCCATCACGGCGTACTACATGACGCGCGTGATGCTGATGACGTTCTTCGGCGAACCGCGCTGGAAGCGCGACGCGTCCGGTGCCGTCGCCGGTGCGAGCCCGCAGCGCCCGGACGTCGAGCCGGTGGCGGAGAACGCCGCCGACGCGGACACCGCGCACCCCGCGACCGGGGCCGCCGCCGAGCCGCACCCGCACGAGTCCCCGAAGTCCATGACAATCCCGATGATCGTGCTGGCCTTCGGCTCGGTCTTCGCGGGCGGACTGTTCTCGCTGAACAGCTCCTTCGTGCACTGGCTGGAGCCGGTCACCGGCCACGACCACGGCCACTCGCCGCTGAGCGCCGCGGCCGTGACCTCCGCGACCGTCGTCGTGCTGCTCACCGGTGTCGCGCTGGCCTGGGCCCAGTACGGCCGCAGGCCGGTCCCCGTGCTCGCCCCGCGCGGCTCGCTGCTCACCCGGGCGGCCCGCCGCGACCTGCTCCAGGACGACTTCAACCACGTCGCCCTGGTCAAGCCCGGCGAGTACCTCACCCGGGGGCTGGTGTACGTCGACGCGAAGGCCGTGGACGGCGCGGTCAACGGCACCGCGGCGGCGTTCGGCGGGCTCTCCGGCCGGATGCGGAAGGTCCAGAACGGGTTCGTCCGCTCCTACGCGGTCTCGATGTTCGGCGGTACGGCGGTCCTGATCGCCGCGACCCTGCTGATGAGGGCGGTCTGATATGTCATTTCCCCTGCTGACGGTCACGGCGGCGCTCCCGGCGGTCGGAGCGATCGCCACCGCGGCCGTGCCCGCCGCCGGGCGAGTCGCCGCGAAGTGGCTGGCGCTGGCGGTCTCGCTGGCCACGCTGGTGCTCGCCGGTGTCGTGTTCGCCCGGTTCGACCCGGGTGGCGACCGCTACCAGTTGACGGAGTCGCACGCGTGGATCGCCGACTTCGGCGTCCGCTACGAGCTGGGCGTGGACGGCATCGGCGCGGCCCTGATCGGGCTGACCGCGCTGCTGATCCCGTTCATCGTGCTGGCGGGCTGGCGCGACGCGGACGTCCCCGACGCCGAGGCGGGCGACACACGGGGCCGGCGCTGGCGGCCCACCCAGGGCTTCTTCGCGCTGATCCTGATGGTCGAGGCGATGGTGATCATCTCCTTCGCCGCGACCGACGTGTTCCTCTTCTACATCTTCTTCGAAGCCATGCTGATCCCGATGTACTTCCTCATCGGCGGCTTCGGGGACCGGGCGCACGCGAGTTCCGAGGACGAGGCGGCGAAGCAGCGTTCGTACGCCGCGGTGAAGTTCCTGCTCTACAACCTGGCGGGCGGCCTGATCATGCTCGCCGCGGTCGTCGGGCTGTACGCCGCCACCGCCGACCAGCTCGGCGAGGGCACCTTCTCGCTGGCACGGATCGCCGAGGCCCGCGCCTCCGGCGAACTGGAGCTGGCGACGAACACCGAACGGCTGCTGTTCCTGGGCTTCTTCCTCGCCTTCGCGGTGAAGGCGCCGCTGTGGCCGCTGCACACCTGGCTGCCCAACGCCATGGGCGAGTCGACGGCGCCCGTCGCGGTGCTGATCACCGCGGTCGTCGACAAGGTCGGCACCTTCGCGATGCTCCGCTTCTGCCTCGGTCTCTTCCCCGAGGCCAGCAGCTGGGCGACGCCCGTGATCCTGGTGCTGGCGGTGATCAGCGTCATCTACGGCGCCCTGCTCGCGATCGCCCAGCGGGACATCAAGCGGCTCATCGCCTACGCCTCGATCTCCCACTTCGGCTTCATCGTCATGGGGATCTTCGCCATGACCAGCCAGGGCCAGAGCGGCGCGACCCTGTACATGGTCAACCACGGGATCTCGACGGCGGCCCTGCTGCTGGTCGCCGGCTTCCTGATCTCGCGGCGCGGCTCCCGGCTCATCGCCGACTACGGCGGGGTGCAGAAGGTCGCGCCGGTGCTCGCCGGGACGTTCCTGGTCGGCGGGCTCGCGACGCTCTCGCTGCCCGGACTGGCGCCGTTCGTCAGCGAGTTCCTGGTGCTGGTCGGCACCTTCAGCCGGTACCCGGTGATCGGCATCGTCGCGACGCTGGGCATCGTCCTCGCCGCGCTCTACGTCCTGGTGCTCTACCAGCGCACCATGACCGGCCCGCTGAAGGCCGGGCTGGAGAAGATGCCGGACCTGCGGCTGCGGGAGCTGGCCGTGGCGGGGCCGCTGATCGCCCTGCTGCTGTTCCTCGGCTTCTACCCGAAGCCGCTGACCGACGTCGTCAACCCGGCCGTCGAGCACACGCTCTCGGACGTGGAGAAGACCGACCCGAAGCCGGACGTACCCGTGACGGCACATGATGCGGAGGCCGCGAAGTGAGCCACGTGGCAACTGTCCACAGCCTGTGGACAATTTCTGCCGACGCGCCGGCGGCGATCCTCGCGCCGGACATCGAGTACATGCAGCTGCTGCCGGTGCTGATCGTGATCGGCGCGGCGGTCGTCGGGATAATGCTGGAGGCGTTCCTCCCGCGCCGGGCCCGCTACTACGCGCAGGTGATGCTCACCCTCGTCGCCCTGGCCGCGTCCTTCGCGGCCGTCGTGGGCCTCGCGGCGAGCGGCCACGCGACGGAGAAGGCGCAGATCGCGGGCATGGGCGCGCTCGCCGTGGACGGCCCGGCGCTGTTCCTCCAGGGCACCATCGCGCTGGTCGCCATCGTCTCCGTGCTCACCTTCGCGGAGCGGCGGCTGGACCCGGCGGCGCACGGCAACCGCGTCGACTCGTTCGCCGCGCAGGGTGCCGCCACCCCGGGCGGGGTGGCCGAACAGCAGGCGGTCAAGGCGGGCTTCACCACCACCGAGGTCTTCCCGATCCTGCTGTTCGCGGTCGCGGGCATGCTGGTCTTCCCGGCCGCCAACGACCTGCTGACGCTGTTCATCGCGCTGGAGGTCTTCTCCCTCCCGCTGTACGTCCTGTGCGCGCTCGCCCGCCGGCAGCGGCTGCTGTCGCAGGAGGCGGCGCTCAAGTACTTCCTGCTCGGCGCATTCTCCTCGGCGTTCCTGCTGTTCGGCGTCGCGCTGCTGTACGGCTACGCGGGCACCGTGACGTACGGCGGCATCGCCGAGGTCGTCTCCGGCGACCTCCAGCGGGTCGACCCGGCCGTCGCCGCCACCATGGGCAACGACGCGCTGCTGCTGATCGGCGGGGCGCTGGTGATCATGGGACTGCTCTTCAAGGTCGGCGCCGTGCCGTTCCACATGTGGACCCCGGACGTCTACCAGGGCGCCCCGACCCCGGTCACCGGCTTCATGGCGGCCGCGACGAAGGTCGCCGCGTTCGGCGCGCTGCTGCGGCTGCTGTACGTGGTGCTGCCCGGGCTGCGCTGGGACTGGCGGCCGGTGATGTGGGGCGTCGTGATCGTCACCATGCTGGTCGGCGCGATCGTCGCGGTCACCCAGACCGATGTGAAGCGGCTGCTGGCGTACTCCTCGGTCGCGCACGCCGGTTTCATCCTGGCCGGTGTCATCGCCACCACCCCGTCGGGGATCTCCTCGGTCCTCTTCTACCTGCTGGCCTACTCCTTCGTGACGCTCGGCGCGTTCGCCGTCGTCACGCTGGTGCGGGACGCGGGCGGCGAGGCCACGCACCTGTCCAAGTGGGTGGGGCTCGGGCGTCGTTCGCCGCTGGTGGCGGCGGTCTTCGCGGTCTTCCTGCTGGCCTTCGCGGGGATTCCGCTGACCTCGGGATTCGCGGGCAAGTTCGCGGTGTTCAAGGCCGCGGCGGAGGGCGGCGCGGGCACGCTGGTGGTGGTCGGTGTCGCGGCGTCGGCCATCGCGGCGTTCTTCTACATCCGGGTCATCGTGCTGATGTTCTGGAACGAGCCGAAGCCGGAGGGCCCGACGGTCGCCGTGCCCAGCGCGCTGACGTCGACGGCCATCGCGATCGGCGTCGTCGTCACGGTGGTGCTGGGCGTCGCGCCGCAGTACTTCCTGGACCTGGCCGGCCAGGCGGGCGTCTTCGTGCGCTGAGGCGTCCCGCGGCGCGCGGGCGCGTACACGGCGGTGGGCCGCCGCTCCNNNGTGCTGCGCCGGGGCGGCGCGGGACGCCGCCGTGCCCCGTTCCGTATTCCGGGGCCCGGGCCGCCGGTCAGGAAGGCTCCGTTCCCCGGGCCGCCGTGAGGGAGGCTCCCGGGCCGCCGTCAGGAGGGCCCGGTGTCCGGGGCCGGCCGTCAGGAGGGCATGATCCGCCCCGTCACCTCGCCGAGGCCGACCCGGGTGCCGTCCGGGCCCGGTGCCCAGGCGGTCAGCGTGACCTCGTCGCCGTCCTCCAGGAACGTCCGCTTGCCGTCGGGCAGGTCCAGCGGATCGCGGCCGTTCCAGGTCAGTTCCAGCAGGCTGCCGCGCTGGCCCGGTTCGGGGCCGCTGACGGTGCCCGAGGCGTAGAGGTCGCCGGTGCGCAGCGAGGCGCCGCCCGCGGTCAGGTGCGCCAGTTGCTGGGCCCCCGTCCAGTACAGGGTCGCGGCGGGCGGCTCGGCGACGGGGTGCCCGTTCAGTGCGACCTGGATGCGGATGTCCAGGCCACCCGGCTCCTCGCCGGAGTCGTCCAGATACGGCAGCGGCGCGGGGTCGCGCGGGGGAGGCGCCGTACGGGCCGCGTCGAGGGCGTCCAGCGGGGTGATCCAGGCGGACACGGACGTGGCGAACGACTTGCCGAGGAACGGCCCGAGCGGCACCGTCTCCCAGGACTGGATGTCCCGCGCCGACCAGTCGTTGACCAGGCAGACCCCGAAGACGTGCTCGCGGAACGCGGACAGCGGCACCGGTTCGCCGTGCCGGGACGGGGCGCCGACGACGAAACCGACCTCGGCCTCGATGTCGAGCCGCCGCGTCGGGCCGAACACCGGCCGCGGCCCGGCAGCGGCAGCCGGACCGGGACCCGCGCCGGCCGCCGGAGCGGAAGCGGCCGGGGGACCGGCCTGCGGACCGGCAGCGGCAGCGGCACCGGAGCCGGGCGCGGACCCGGAACGGGCCGCCGGCCCCGGCTCCGGCTCACCCCGGCGCTGGCCGGAGGGGCGCACCACGGGCGTACCGGAGACGACGACCGTCCCGGCCCGGCCGTGGTAACCGATGGGGAGGTGCTTCCAGTTGGCGGGCAGCGGCTCGCCGTGCGGCCGGAAGATGCGGCCCGCGTTCGTCGCGTGGTGCTCGCTGGAGTAGAAGTCGGCGTAGTCGGCGACCTCGAACGGCAGGTGCAGGGTGACCTCCGGCAGCGGGCGGAGGAACGGCTCGATCGCGGGATAGCCGAGCCAGGTCCTGATGTCCTCGCGGACCGCCCGCCAGACCGCGGGCCCGGCCGCCATCAGCGGATTGAGGGTGGGCCGCGCCAGGACGTCGGTGTGCGGCGAGCCGAGCGCGGTCGCGGCGGTCGGGACGTCCAGGACCCGGTCGCCGTAGCGGACGCCGACGCGCTTGCGGTCGGGCTCGTCGGCGGTGCTGAAGATGCCGTAGGGGAGGTTGTGCAGCCCGTAGAGCCCGTCGGCGGCCGTGGCGGCGGCGGAGGCGGCCGGGCCTGCCGGGGCGTCCGGTTCCGCCGGTCCCGGCGCGCCCGTCCCGCCCTCCGGGCCGCGCCCGGAGGCCGCCGCGGACGGGACTGCCGCGGGTTCGGGGAGGTGATACGGATCCTGCTCGGGCATGGGCTACCGCCTCGCCTTCCTGCCACCGGGTGGTCTGTCACCCGGTCGGGGGTGCCGATCGGGCTCGCGCGCGACAGGGTAACCGGCCGACACCGCTCCGTGTGCGGCGGGCGGAGCACCGGCGGACCCCCGCGTCGGACCGGGCGGTGGCCGTCCGGGGCCACCATGATGGGGACATGGCCGAACGTCTGCGCGTCCTCACCATGAACGTCCTCGCGCCGGAGTACGCCGACTGGCCCCGCCGGCGCCGGGTGATCGCCGACGAACTGCGGGCGCTGCGGCCGGACGTGGTGGCGCTCCAGGAGGTGACCCCCGGCGGTCCGGCCGAGCTGCTGGGGGAGGGCTGGCACATCACCGGCCACCCGCACCGCGGCCCCGACGGCGTCGGCGCCGCGCTGGCCCTCCGCCGTCCGCCCCGGGCCGTACACCGGCGGGACCTGTTCGTCACCGACCGCGCCCGCGCCCAGCCCTGGTGCGGGGTGGCCGCCGCAGAGGTCCCCGGCCCCGGGGAGATGGGCCCGCTGCTGGTCGTGCACCACAAGCCGTCCTGGCCGTACGACCACGAGCGCGAGCGCGAGCTGCAAGCGGTCTCCTGCGCCCGCTTCGTGGAGGAAATCCTCGCCGGCCGGGACGCGGACGCGGCGCCGCCGCACGTGCTGCTGCTCGGCGACTTCGACGCGGCCCCGGACGCCGCGAGCATCCGGTTCCTCACCGGCCGCCAGTCGCTGGACGGCCGGAGCGTCTGCTACCGGGACGCGTGGCCGGCCGCCCGACCCGGCGAGCCCGGCCACACCTTCTCGCCGCGCAACGGGCTGGTGCGCGCCGGTGACATGGCGGGCGACCCGGGGCGCCGCATCGACTACGTGATGGTGCGCTGCGGTCCGCACGGGCCGAGCCTGGACGTCGCCGCCTGCGACCGGGTGCTGGTCGATCCGGTGGCGGGCGTCCAGGCGAGCGACCACTACGGGGTCGTGGCCGATCTCGTGCTGCCGGCCCGGGAGCCCGGGCGCTGGGCCTGACCGTTTTGGAACAACACCGATCGAAAGTGACCAAGAACACACGGGGCGCCCGGTCCGCTCCCGGTTCGCCCGACCCGGCCCGGAAGGCACGCGCTGAGCAGGGCGCTTGCGGCCAACAGGCGCCCGCCGTGATCCACATGTGACCGGATACGCTTCCTGTGACGACCCCGTGGTGACCGTGGAGAGGCCGCGGGGCGGCGTCAGCACCGACATTTGCGAAACCCCGGCGTCTCCAGGCCACCACGGGGTCCCGCGCCGCCGTCCGCAGACAGGAGAACTCCCCGTGACCGTCGCCGGGCCCTTCGGGCTGAACGTGCGGGACCAGGCTCTGGAAGCCGACGTCCAGGCCGGGTTGACGGCTGTCGAGGAAGGTCTGCTGGACGCCACCAAGAGCGACGTCCCCTTCATCACCGAGGCCGCGCAGCATCTCGTACGTGCCGGGGGGAAGCGTTTCCGCCCGCTGCTGGTGATGCTGGCCGCGCAGTTCGGGGACCCGCAGGAGCCGGGCATCGTGCCGGCCGCCGTCGTCGTCGAGCTGACGCATCTCGCGACGCTCTACCACGACGACGTCATGGACGAGGCCGACGTCCGCCGCGGAGTCCCCAGCGCCAACGCCAACTGGAACAACTCCGTCGCCGTCCTCACCGGCGACTTCCTCTTCTCCCGCGCCTCGCACATGCTGGCCGACCTCGGCCCGGAGGCCGTCCGGATCCAGGCCCAGGCGTTCGAGCGGCTCGTCACCGGCCAGATCCTGGAGACGGCCGGGCCGCGCGACGGACGCGACCCGATCAGCCACTACCTCGACGTCATCGCGGGCAAGACCGGCTCGCTGATCGCCGTCGCCGGGCGGTTCGGCGCGATGATGGCCGGCGCCGACGAGGGCGTCGTCGACATCCTCACCCAGTACGGCGAGCGGCTCGGCACGGCCTTCCAGCTCGCCGACGACGTCCTCGACATCGCCAGCGACAGCCACGAGTCCGGCAAGACCCCCGGCACCGACCTCCGCGAGGGCGTCCCGACCCTGCCCGTGCTGCGGCTGCGCGCCCGCGCCGCGTCGCCGGAGGCGGACACCGCGGACCGCGAGCTGTGCGCCCTGCTCGACGGCGGCCTGCCGGACGACGCCGCGGTCGAGGAGGCGCTGCGGCGGCTGCGCGCGCACCCGGCTCTCGAAGAGGCCCGCCGCGACACCGTCCGCTACGCGGAAGAGGCCCGCGCGACCCTCGCCCCGCTCCCGGAGTGCGCGGCGAAGACCGCTCTGGAGAGCCTCTGCGACGCGGTCGTTCACCGGGCCGGCTGACCCGCCGCGGCGTGGTCGCGCACCGGGCCGGCCGACCCGCTGCACCGGGCCCACCGACCTGCTGCGGCGTGGCCGTTCACCGGGCTGCTGCCCCGCCGCCCCTACGGGTCGGTCCCCTTCCGGCGGTACGGCCCCCGCCCCCCGGCGGAGGTCTCTCCTCCCGGCGGCGTACTCCAGGTTGCTTCCACGGCATGACGCCCCGGCGCGCTCGATTTGGTGGGATGAGAGCACAAACGCGGCGGGCCGGGTGACAATGGCGAAGAGGTGGCACTGCCCGCCCGGCCGGTGAATGCCGGCCGGAGGGCAACGGGCACCACGCGAACCGCCGCCGACCACGGAGGTAGGGCAACATGCCAGGAAAGCGACCGACGCAGGTCACCGACGAATGGAACGGCGGGGGAAGCACCCCGGCGCCGGGCCGCAGGGCGGCGCGGTACGCCGTGCCGGTCGCCGTGGCGGGGGTCGCGGCGGCGACCATCGGGCTCGTACCGGCGCTCGCCAGCACCGGAAGCCCCGATCTGCCCGAGATCTCGGCCGCGGAACTCATCGCGAAGATGGCCGAGTCCGACACCGAGCAACTGTCCGGAACGGTCAAGGTCAGCACCGACCTCGGACTGCCCGGCCTGCCCGGCCTGTCCGGCGGCGGCCAGGGCGGCCAGGGCCTCTTCGGCGGCGGCCACGGCGGCTCCGGGCCCGACGGCGGCCGGGGTGTCGACGGCAGCCGGGGCGCCGAGGACGGCCGGGACGGTGAAGGCGGCGAGGGCAAGGGCTCGGCCGCGGACCCGCAGGCCAAGCTCATGGAGCTGGCCTCCGGCACGCACACGCTGCGGGTGGCCGCCGACGGCCCGGACAGGCAGCGGCTGTCGATCGTCGGGGACGCCGCCGAGTACAGCCTGATTCACAACGGCGACGAGCTGTGGGCCTACGACTCCGGCAGCAACTCCGCGTTCCACGCGACCGCTCCGGACGACTCGGAGAAGAAGCGCGGCGACGGCGGGAAGCACCAGCCGGGCGGGCTGCCCGGCGAACTGGCCGACGCCACCCCGCAGGAGCTGGCCGAGCACGCGCTGAAGGCGGTCGACGACACGACCACCGTCAAGGTGGACGGCACCGCGAAGGTCGCGGGCCGGGACGCCTACCAGCTGGCGATCGAGCCGAAGGCCGAGGAGTCCACGGTCGAGTCGGTACGGATCGCCGTCGACGCGGACAACGGCGTGCCGCTGAAGTTCACGCTGCACCCGAAGAGCGGCGGCAAGGCCGCGATCGACGTGGGCTTCACCTCGGTGGACTTCGGAGCGCCGGACGCGAAGCTGTTCGAGTTCACGCCGCCGAAGGGCGCCGAGGTCACCGAGGCCGACGAGCGGCGGCCCGACGGGAAGCAGCTCGAGGAGCGGCTGAAGGAGAAGGGCCTCGACGGCAAGGGCCTGGACGAGAAGAGCCTGCGGGAGCTGCGGGAGAAGTCCGGCGGCGGCGGGCTGTCCGGCCTGAACGTCATCGGTGAGGGCTGGGCGAGCGTCGCCGAACTCAGGGCGCCCGACGGCGGCAAGGGGCTCGGCGGCACCGGTGCCGGGGGCGAACTGCCCGCCCGGGCCGAACAGTTCCTGGACAGCCTCGGCGAGAAGGTCAGCGGTGACTTCGGCGGCGGCAGGGTGTTCAGCACCCGGCTGGTCAACGTCCTGATGACGGACGACGGGGCGGTCTACGCGGGCGCGGTCGACAAGGCGGCGCTGGTCGAGGCCGCGGAAGAGGCGAAGTAGCCGACACGCGGGGCGCCGGCGGGGCCCGGTGGCGCGACCGGCACCGGCCCGTCGCACGGACGACGTGGCCGGAGCCGAAGCGCCGGCAGTGCCGGCAGCCACAGCGCCGGCAGCTCCGGCACCACCGGCCGCGCAGACCGCGAGCAGGCGGCGTCGGCATCGCGAGTACGGAGCGCCGGCACCGCCGGTACGGAGCACGCACGGAGCACACGGCCCCGCCCGCCGTCCGGCCACCGGGCGGGACGGGCGGGGCCGTTCCCGGACAGGAGAAGGATGAACCAGCCGCCCGACACCGGGCCCGAGGCCACTTCCCGGTCCGAGCCCACTTCCCCGGCCGGGGCCGGTCCGGCGTCCGGTCCGGCTGCCGGTCCGGACACGGCGCCGGACAGCCCGCCCGGCGGCGTGCACGACATCGGTTCCGGCGGCGCGCACGAGGACGGTCCCGGTGCCCCGTACGACGGCGGTTCCGACAGCGCGCACGACGGCGCGCTCGGCCCCGTGCGCCACAGCGCGTCCGGGGCGTCTGCCGGGACGAGGGCCGGGACGAGGGCCGGGAAGGAGGCCGGGACGAGGGCCGGGAACCCGTCCGTCGACCAGGTGATCGTGACCCAGGGCCTCACCAAGCGGTTCCGCGGCGGGCAGCTCGCCGTGGACGGACTCGACCTGGCCGTGCCCCGCGGGAGCGTGTTCGGCTTCCTCGGCCCGAACGGTTCCGGCAAGACGACCACCATCCGGATGCTGATGGGCCTCATCGAGCCCACGTCCGGCAGCGCCCGGCTGCTCGGCAGCCCCGTGCCGCGCGGTCTGCGCCGGGTGCTGCCCGAGGTCGGTGCGCTGATCGAGGGCCCGGCGCTGTACGGCTTCCTGTCCGGACGCGACAATCTGCGGCGCTACGACGCGGCCGACCCGACGGCCGACCCCCGGACCCGTACCGCCCGGATCGGTGACGCGCTGGAGCGGGTCGGGCTGGCCGCCGCCGCGGGGAAGAAGGCCCGCGCGTACTCGCTCGGCATGAAGCAGCGGCTCGGTCTGGCGGCCGCGCTGCTCCAGCCCCGGCAACTGCTCGTCCTCGACGAACCGACCAACGGCCTCGACCCGCAGGGCATGCGGGAGATCCGTTCCCTGGTACGGGAGTTGGCGGCCGACGGCACGACCGTCTTCCTCTCCTCGCACCTGCTGGACGAGATCGAGCAGGTGTGCACCCACGCGGCGGTGATGACGCGCGGGCGGCTCGTCGTCCAGGGCCCGGTCGCGGAGCTGTCGGCCGGAGCCCGGGGACGGCTGGCCGTCACCACCCCGGACCGGGCGGACGCGGTGCGGGTGCTGAAGGAGCACGGGGTGACGGATCTGGCCGTGGCGGGGGAGAAGGTGACCGGTGAGCTGCCGGTCCCGCCGCCGGATCTCGCCGTGCTCAACGCGGCACTGGTACGGGCGGACGTACGGGTCCGGGCGTTCGGCGCCGAACGGGCCTCGCTGGAGGACGCGTTCGTGGCACTGACCGGGGAGGGCTTCGATGTCGCGCAATGAGACGGAGCCGACGGGACCGGCGACCGAACCGGCAACGGGACAGGGGCGGGGACCGGTGACGGGACGGGCGGAAGAGCCGGCGACGGAACGGGTGACGGGGCCGGCGGGAGACCCGGCGACGCACCCGGTGACGGAACCGGCGGCGGGGCCGAGCGGGCGGAAGGCGGGACCGGTGGCGGACGCCGCTCCGGCCGGTGCGGACCGGACGACGCCCGCGGGCGGGCCGCCCGGTACGGGCGGGAGATCCGCGAACGGACGGCTCGGTGCCGGACGTGTGCCCGCGGACGGACCGCCCGGTGCAGGACGTGTGCCCGCCGACGGGCCGCCCGGTGCGGGGCGGCGGCCGAGTCCGCTGTGGACGCTCGGCCTCTTCCGCAGCGAGATCGTCACGACCTTCCGCCGCTGGCGGACCCTCGCCCTGCTGGCCGTACTGGCCGGGGTGCCGCTGCTCGTCGGTGTCGCCGTACGGATCGAGACCGGTGACGGCGGCTCGCTGGGGGAGGGGGGCGGCGGCGGTGGCCCGGCGTTCATCGCGCAGGTCACCAACAACGGCCTGTTCCTGGTCTTCACCTCGCTGGCCGCCACCCTGCCGTTCTTCCTGCCGATGAGCATCGGGGTCGTCGCGGGCGACGCGATCGCGGGCGAGGCGGGCGGCGGGACGCTCCGCTATCTGCTGGTCGCGCCCGCGGGCCGGACCCGGCTGCTGCTCGCCAAGTACGCGGCCACGCTGGTCTTCTGCCTGGTCGCCACGCTGGTGGTGGCCGCGTCGGCGCTGGTCGTCGGGGCGCTGCTGTTCCCGCTCGGCGAGGTCACGCTGATCTCCGGCACCACGGTGCCGTTCGCGGAGGGCCTGTTGCGGGCGCTCGCCGTGGCGGTGGCCGTCGCGCTGTCGCTGACCGGCATCGCGGCGCTGGGGCTTTTCATCTCCACGCTGACGAACAGCGGGATCGCGGCGATGGCAGCGACCGTGGGCCTGCTGATCACCGTGCAGATCCTCGACACCATCCCGCAGTTGCACGCCGTCCATCCGTATCTCTTCCCGCACCACTGGCTGAGCTTCGCCGACCTGCTGCGTGACCCGGTCTACTGGGACGAGATCCTGAGCAACCTCGGCCTCCAGGCGCTGTACGCGGCGGTGTTCGGCTCGGCGGCGTGGGCGCGCTTCACGGCGCGGGACATCACGGTGTAGCGCCCCGCGCCCGCTGCCCATGCCCTGCCCCCTGCCCCCCGGCGGCCGGGTGCCGGGTGCCGGGCGGCCCGACGGGCGGAACAGGCCGTGCGGGCGGGACCGGTCGTGTGCGGCCGGAAAGGGCTCCCGCAGGCCCGCGTGCCGTGCGGGCGGGGTGGGAGCTATCCCGCCGGCGGCAGGCGGTAGACCGATACGTGGGAGCGCGACTCGGCGGTGAACGCGGCGCCGGCCCAGTCCGCGTGCCTGCTCTCCAACTCGAATCCGGCCAGCCGCGCCATGAGATCGAGTTCGGCGGGCCAGATGTAGCGGTGAGGGCTGCGGAACAACTGGTTCCGGCCGCTGCCCTCCTCCCCTTCCCTCCCTGCTTCCTCTTCCCGCTGTTCCCGCTCTTCCCGCTGTTCCCGCTCTTCCTCCGCGCCGAAGCGGAAGTGGTGCGACACCACCTGCTGACGCAGCACGTCGTAGGTGTCGAGGCCGATACGGCCCGGTTCGTCCTGCCACACGACAGCCGTCTGCCCGGGGGGAAGCTTGCGCAACTCGGGTACCCACAGCTCGATCACGAACCGGCCGCCGGGGTCGAGGTGGCGGGCGGCGTTCCGGAAGCACTGGACCTGCTCGTCCTGGGTGAGCAGGTTGGAGATGGTGTTGTAGACGAGATGGACGAGGGAGTACGTACCGGGAGCGGTGGTGGTCGCCATGTCGCCCACGACCACCGGAATGGTGGCTTCGTCCGCCTTGGTCCGCAGCTGCTCGATCATCGGGACTGACAGCTCGATGCCGGTGACGGGGACTCCCCGTTCGGCCAGCGGGACGGCGATCCGGCCCGTCCCGATCGCGAACTCGAGGGCCCGTCCCCCACCCGCGAGCCGGGCGAGCCGGTCCACGGCCGGCTCCAGCACCTCGGGCGCGAACATCCCGGTACCGGGAGTGTCGTAGCGCCCGGCCGTATCGGCGTCCCAGATCTCCTCCTGTCGCATGCGGCCACGTTCGCGCGCGGGCCCGCGCGGCGTCCAGCGAGTTTCCGCGCCGGCCGGCCCCGCACCCGGCCCCCGGCCCGGGCCCTCCGCCCCCGGCCCACCGGATGCGGTGGGCCGGGGAATCAGCGGGGCCGCTTCCGGCCGCGGGCCCGGCCGGGCGTGCGGTCCGGCGACGTACTCAGTGCACGCAGAACTCGTTCCCCTCGGGGTCCGTCATCACCGTCCACTCGCCCCCGGGCATCTTCACCTCGCGCTGCACGGCGGCGCCGAGCGCCACCAGCCGCTCCGTCTCGGCCTGCCGCGTGCCGGGGTCCGGATGCAGGTCCAGATGCAGCCGGTTCTTGTCGGTCTTCGGCTCGGGAACCCGCTGGAAGAGGATCCGCCGGCCGAGCCCGGTGCCGCTCTCCTTGTCGTACGGGTCGTCCGGGTGCCGTACGGCCACCAGGTCGCGCCATGCCTTGCGGCCGCCGGACTCGGTGATCTGCGCGGCGTCGACGGCACCGAGGCCGAGCAGCCGTTCGATGAGCCGGCTGTTGTCCTCGACCTCGTAACCGAGCGCCTCGGCCCAGAAGGCGGCCTGCGGGTGCGGATCGGCCGCGTCGACCACGAGCTTCCAGTGCACTGCCATGGGCTGTTCTCTCCTCGCGTTTGTCGGGCGCTCCCATCCTGCTCAACGCGGCCGCGCAGGGCATGCGGAACGCGCAGACCCGCGGCGGAGGACCGTGATCCCGACTGATCCCGACTGATCCCGGCGGATCGCGCGAGCGCGGAGCGCCGCTCAGGCCTGCCCCGCCGCCGGCAGCCGCCAGGTGAGCCGGTCGGTGCTCAGCGTCTGCCGGGTGCCGTCGGCCGTGAACGACAGGTCGCCCGGGGCCGGACTGCCCGCGGCGGCCCAGGCGGTGGCGGCGCGTTCCGCCAGGTCCCACAGCCGCTGCGGACCGCCCTGGGTGAGCCGGCCGTCGTCGCGGGCGTAGGCCCAGGAGCCGTCGGAACGGTGCGCGAGGTAGAGGCCGTCGCCATCGGCCGGGTCCGCGCCGTCCGACTCCACGGGTTCGGCCGCCGGGGAATCCGTGTCGGAGCCGGTGATGCGGAACGCCACGACGTCCGGCAGCGTCAGCCCGACGATGAACCGGGCGTCGTCGGTGCGCAGCCGTCCGGGCAGGAACGAGGTCCGGCCGTCGCCGCCCGCCTGCGGGGCCGCGGCCGCCCGGAGCGACTCCCAGGACGGCGTTGCGTGCGCCCGCATCGGCAGGAACGACGCGTCGTCCCGGAGCACCCGCCCCTCGGCGATCCCCGGCCGGGTCACGGTGAGCCGGACCAGGGCGCAGCCGCCGAGCCCGGTGGCGAGCGGGGCGAGGATCCGGCCGCCGGTGGCCGTTCCCCCGATCCAGGCGTCGGGGAGCCGGCGGGTCGCACAGGTGGCGACGATCCGGTCGTACGGAGCCCGTTGCGGCACGCCGTCGGCGCCGTCGCCGGTGACCACGGCGGGGCGCAGGCCGCAGGCGTCCAGGGCGTCCCGGGCGGCACCGGCCAGGCCCGCGTCGATGTCGACGGTGGTCACCCGGTCGTCACCGAGCCGGGCCGCCAGCAGCGCGGCGTGGTAGCCGGTGCCGGTGCCGATCTCGAGGACCCGGGCGCCGTCGAACACGTCGAGGTGTTCCAGCATGCGGGCCACGAGGGACGGCCGGGTGAGGGCCGATGTCGGGGTGCCCCGCACGAAACCGTCGTCCGCGTCGGCGGTCTTCACGGCCTCGGCGGCGGTGAGCGCTCCGTCGAGCTGGGTCACCAGCGGGGCGTCGGCGTGCACGGCGGCCGGCCAGCCCGGGTCACCGGGCAGCACCGGCCGGAATCCGGGCCTCCCGGTGGGCCCGGGACCGGGTGCGAACCAGCCGCGGCGCAGGAACACCTCCCGGGGAACGGCCAGGAAGGCGTCGGCCCAGCGCGGGTCGGTGAGGGCACCGGTCTCGTCGAGCCGGGCGACGAGCGCGTCGCGCAGCCGGGCGGACTCGCCGGCCGTGCCGCGCCCGGCACCGGGTCCGGCACCCGTACGAGTTCCGGGTCCGGTTCCGCCGGGGGGCACGGGGCGGTTTCCGGAGCCGGTGGGTCCGGGGCGGCTGTCCGGGCGTGGAGCGATGGCCGGGACCGGGTCGGGGTCCGTGCCGGTGCGGGGGGCCGAGTGGGGCATGGGGGCACTCCTTCGCTGGGCGGCCGGCAGGGGGCGGGGGCGACAGTCCGGCGGCCGGTCCGCGTGAGCCACACGGTAGGGCCAGCTCCGCTTTCCGCGGGACCGATTCGGAGAAGCGGCAGGCCGGAGGCGGTGCGGAAGACCGTTCGGCGCGGCCGGGACCGGATCGGGACCGGCCGGCCGGCACGGAATTCCGCTGGAACCGGCCCCCGTGTTCCCCGCACACTGGGGGCATGGTGGACGGCGGCCTCTTTCCGGCCCCGGGGCGGCGCCGCGAGCCGGCCCCCGGGGCGGTGCACGTTCCCGGCTGGTTGCCGCCGGACGAGCAGCGCCGGCTGGTCGCCGCGTGCCGCGACTGGGCGCGCGGGCCGGTCCCGATGCGGCACACGAGGCTGCCGCGCGGCGGCGTGATGTCCGTACGGACGGTGTGCCTGGGTTGGCACTGGGCGCCGTACCGCTACACCCGCACCGCCGACGACGCGGGCGGCGGCCGGGTCGCCGAGTTGCCGGACTGGCTCGCCGCCCTGGGCCGCCGTGCCGTGGCCGAGGCCTACGACGACCCGGCGGCGGGCGCGGCCTACGCGCCCGACACCGCACTGGTCAACTTCTACGACGCCGGGGCCCGCATGGGCATGCACCAGGACAAGGACGAGAAGTCGGACGCACCGGTGGTGTCCCTGTCGCTGGGCGACAGCTGCGTCTTCCGCTTCGGCAACACGGAGACCCGTACGAAGCCGTACACCGACGTCGAGCTGGCCTCGGGCGACCTGTTCGTCTTCGGCGGCCCGTCCCGCTTCGCCTACCACGCCGTCCCGAGAACCCACCCGGGCACGGCCGACCCTGCCCTGGGACTGGCCGGCCGCCTGAACATCACATTGCGGGAGACGGGGCTGACGGACGCGGGGTGAAAGCCCTCGATCGCGGAGGCATCCGATGTCGTCGGTGATTCCCGGCTGTTCGTCCCGGACAGCGCGGTGGCCGACCGTGCCGCTGTACGGCGTACGCCGTACGCCGTACGCCGGGACACGGTCGCCGTGCCGCTGGACGCGGTTCTGCTGCCGGTGGAGAGCGTGTCACCGGTCAGCCGCGCGGCCGACCGTGTTGCCGAAGCCGGCCCCGTACGCCCGGGCCGAGGGGGAGTCGTACGGGCGGGCGGAGTTCCAGCCGGAACCGGAACCGGAACCGGAACCGGAGCCGGAACCGGAGCCGGAGCCGGAGCCGGAACCGGTGGTGCTGGTGCACGAGCTGGACGGCGTCGACTGTCGGGAGGCCGAGCCGGTCACCGGCAGGCGGAGCGTGCGGGGCACGGGGGAGTTCCCGGCCGCCCCGGACGTGGCGGCGCTGCCCGGCGACCCGGCCCCGGCCGAGGCGCGGCCCGGGCCCAGTGTGCGCAGGCGACACGGGATCAGCGACCCGTCCAGCGGCTACTACCGCGACCGGGCCCCGTGTGCAGGCGACACGGGGGCGCGGGGACGTGTGCGCGGCGGGGTCCGCGCGCACACTGGGGGCATGAACCATCTCGAACAGCTGTACCGGCGTTGGCTGCAGGACTTCTGGGGCGGGGACTTCGAGGTCGCGCAGGACATCCTGACCCCCGGTTTCGTCGGCCACTGGCCCGGCCAGGACGTGCACGGTCCGGGCGGCGCCATCGAGCAGGTCGAGCAGTCCCACGCCTGTTTCTCCGACATCAACACCACGCTCGACGTCGGCCCGCTCGTGGACGGCTCCCTGGTCGCCGCGCGGTGGACGTTCCACGGCTCCTACCGGGGCGGCATCCCCGGCGCGACCGCCCCCGCCGGCACCCGGATCGGCTTCACCGGGCACGACCTGTTCCGTGCCGAGGGCGACCGGTTCGCGGAGTACTGGGTGGTCTCGGACGTCCTCGGCATGATGACCCGGCTCGGCGCCCTCGGCGGCTGACGGTGCCGCCGGAGAGCGATGAGTTCCGGGCGCCCGGCTCGTCTGTACGGACATGACCACGGACACCCCCCGGGAAACGACCCCGGCCCCCGACCTCGCTCCCGTCGCCCACCAGGTGGCACTGCTCCTGGACGGCGTCGAGGACAACCAGTACGACCTGCCCACGCCCTGCGAGGAGTACGCCGTACGGGAACTCCTCGGGCATCTGCTCGGGCTGACCGTCGCGTTCCGCGACGCCGCCCGCAAGGATCTCGGCCCGACGACCGACACCGCCCCGGACTCCGCGCCTCCGCCGCCGCTCACAGCCGGCTGGCGGGGACGGCTCCGGACCCGGCTGGACGAGCTGGCCGCCGCCTGGCGCGAGCCCTCGGCCTGGGAGGGCGACACCCAGGCCGGCGGCGTGACCTTCCCGGCCGCGATCGCGGGCCGCGTCGCGCTCAACGAACTCCTGCTGCACGGCTGGGACCTCGCGCGCGCCACCGGCCAGGACTTCACCGCCGACGCCGCGAGCCTGGCCGTCTCGGCGGAGATCATGGCCCCGCCGGCGGACCCCGCGGAACGGGACGGCTCGGGCTTCGGCCGGGTGGTCGAGGTGCCGGACGACGCCCCGGCCCTGGACCGTGCGGTGGCCCTCAGCGGCCGCGACCCGTCCTGGACACCACCGAAGTGATCCGGCCGCCCGGTCGTCCCGAGGTGCCCGGTCGTTCCGAGGAGGCCGGTTGGTCCGAGGGGTTCGGTCGGTCCGAGGGGGCCGGTCGGTCCGGAGGGCGCCGTGGTCGGTTCGAGGAGCCCAGGAGGCCCGGTCGGTCCGGTCGGTCCGAGGAGCCCGGCCGGCTCGGGAGGTCCGGTCGGTCCGAGGGGCGCCGTGGTTGGTCCGAGCAGCCCGGGCAAGCCGATCCGCCCGACGGTCCGGAGCCGCCGGATCAGCCGGAGCCGCAGGATCAGCCGGATCGGCGGAAGCCGCAGGGGGCGCCGGGGCCGGGACTGTCGGGGGCACCGGATCCGCCGAGATCACAAGAGGCCCTGGATCCGCCGACCTCACCAGAGTCCCCGGAGCCAGCCGTGTCACCGGAGTCACCGGAGTCACCGGGATCGCCAGGGCCGTCGGAGCCCCTGGAGCCCCCGAAGCCAGCTGAGTCGCCGGAGCCTCCGGAGTCACCGAAGTCACCGGAGTCACCGGGATCCCCAGAGTCCCCGGAGCCAGCTGTGTCACCGAGATCGCCGGGATCATCGGAGCCTCCGGAGCCTCCGGAGCCCCCGAAGCCACCGGGATCACCGGGATCCCCGGAAGGAGCGGATCGGCGCGAGCCGCCGGGGGCGTCCGAGCGTCCGGAGCTGGTGGTGCTCGTCGGGTTGCAGGCCTCCGGGAAGTCGACCTTCCGGGCCCGGGCGTTCACCACGGGCCATGTCGTTGTGAGCAAGGACCTGTTCCGGAACGCCCGGCACCGGCAGCGGCGGCAGATGCGGATGGTGGAGGAGGCGCTGCGGGCCGGCCGGTCGGTCGTGGTGGACAACACGAATCCGTCCCCGGAGGAGTGGGCTCCGCTGATCGGGGCGGGGCGGTCCCGCGGCGCCCGGGTGGTGGCGTACTGGTTCCCGCCCGACCCGGAGGGCTCCCGGCTGCGCAACGCGGCCCGGACAGGCCGGGAACGGGTCCCGGACGTGGGCCTGTTCGCCACGTTCAAGCGCCTGCGCAGACCACGCCCGGCCGACGGGTTCGACGCCGTCCACGAGGTCCGCTTCGACGGCCACGGCGGCTTCCGCGTCCGCCCGCTCCCCGCCTCGGAGCCGGACCCCGCGGACCCGGGAAATTCCGGCCCGAGCGATCTTGGCCCGAGTGATTCCGGTCCGGGCGATTCCGGCACGGGCGGTCACGGCTGGTGACGACTGACGGGTGGCCGGTAAGCGGCCGGTGGCGGCCGGTCCGCCGGGCCTACGAGGCGGCCGGGCCCCTTCCCGCAGCGGTCGTCCCGGTGCCGGAGGGCGGGGCGCCCGGGGCCGGCAGCGGCTCCAACGCCTCGGCTGCCGCCTCTTCCGCCGCCGTGGCCCGCGCCCGGCGGAGGTCCGAGCGGGTCCGGTGGGCGTTGCGGAGCGCGTCCCAGGTCAGCAGGGACAGGGCCAGCCAGACCAGCGCGAAGCCGGCCCAGCGCTCGGCGGGCATCTCCTCGTGGAAGACGGCCACGCCCAGCACGAACTGGGCGAGCGGGGTGAGGTACTGGAGCAACCCGATCGTGGACAGCGGGAGCCGGACCGCCGCGCCGCCGAAGCAGACCAGCGGCAGCGCGGTCACCGCGCCACAGCTGATCAGCAGCAGGATGTGCCCGGTGCCCTCGGTGGTGAAGGTGCTCCCGCCCTGCGAGCCGAGGAAGAGCAGGAAGCCGAGGGCCGGCAGGAACTGCATGCTGGTCTCGGCGGCGAGGGACTCCAGGCCGTCCAGCCCGACCCGCTTCTTGGCGAGGCCGTAGCCCGCGAAGGAGAAGGCGAGGCAGAGAGAGATCCAGGGCAGCTCGCCGTAGCCGACGGTCAGCACCACGACGGCGGCGACGCCGACGCCGACGGCGGTCCACTGCGCGGGCCGCAGGCGCTCGCGCAGCAGCAGGACCCCGAAGGCGATGCTGACCAGCGGATTGATGAAGTAGCCGAGTGCGGCTTCCACGACATGGCCGGAGTTGACCGCCCAGATGTAGAGGCCCCAGTTGGCGGAGATCGCACACGCGGCCACGGCGATCAGCCCCAGCCGCCCCGGCTGCCGCAGCAGCGGCCCGATCCAGGACCAGCGGCGCAGCACGAGCAGCACGACGGCGACGACGGCCAGCGACCACACCATGCGGTGGGCCAGGATCTCCACCGCCCCGGCGGGTTCCAGCAGCGGCCAGAAGAGGGGGAAGAGTCCCCAGATGCCGTAGGCGGCGAACCCGTACGCGAGACCGGTCCGGTGTTCGCTCTGCGGCTTCAAGGGGTCCTCCAGGGGTGTGGCGTCCGTACGACGGTAACGCCGCCCGGGCCGCGCTGTCATGTCCGTATCGGCATACGGTCATGACCCGGGTTTGTGAGATCAGTCATCCGCGCGGTGGCTGCCCGGAACGCCCTGGAAGGCCGTGGCCGGGCTGCACGGCCGAACGGGAGGCGGGAGGCGCGGGAGGGTGGGCGGCGTGTCAGGGCGGGTGGCGCGTCAGGGCTGGGTGCGCGGGAGGCGCCGGGAGGCGGCGGGGACACCGGACGGCGGAGCCGCGCCGGGGCACCGGCTCGCGCAGCCGCGCGGGGAGCGCGGTCCCGCGCGGCACGGGTTGCGGCTGGCTCGGCGTGTTCGACGTGGGCCGGGTACGCCAAGACACGACGGGCGTTTCGCCGGTCCGGATCTCCCGCGTGGGGAACGGCCGGACCGGCCGCACGTGGCTCGGCTCCGCACGTGGCTCGGCTCCGCACGCCGCGGGCGTCGCCGCGCCGGGCGGGCGCCGCGGACTCGTGCTGCTCCGCCCGGTGGCCGCCCCCGGCGCCTGCGGCAGGCCCCCCGTGGGCTGCTGCGGGCTTCGCGGATCGGCTGCTCGGCGTGTGGCACAGCCGTCGGGGTGCGGAGACGGGTAAGGGCCGCTGCCCTGGGCAGCGGCCCTTACCCGTGGTGCCGGTGGCGGGTCAGCCCGCGACCGTCCAGGTGTCATTGCCGTGCAGCAGCGCGCCCAGGTCGCCCTTGCCGCCCTGCTCCACGGCCGCCTCCAGCTGGTCCGCCATCAGCGTGTCGTAGACCGGGCGGTCGACGCTGCGCAGCACCCCGATCGGGGTGTGGTGCAGGGTGTCCGCGTCGGCGAGGCGGGACAGCGCGAAGGCGGTGGTCGGGGACGCGGCGTGGGCGTCGTGCACCAGGACCCCGTCCGTGCCCTCGACGGTCACGTCGATGACCTTCAGGTCGCCGGTGGCCGGGTCGCGGACGACGCCCTTGGAGCCGAGGCCGTCGCCTCCCCGCTCCTGCTCGAACGGGAGACCGAAGCGGATGGGCTGCCCGTGCTCCAGGCGGATCACCGCTTCCTGGGCCTGCTCCTTGTCCTTCAGCACCTCGAACGCGCCGTCGTTGAAGATGTTGCAGTTCTGGTAGATCTCGACCAGCGCGGTGCCGGGGTGGGCGGCCGCCTCGCGGAGCACCGAGGTGAGGTGCTTGCGGTCGGAGTCGACCGTACGGGCGACGAAGCTCGCCTCGGCGCCGATCGCCAGGGACACCGGGTTGAACGGCGCGTCCAGCGAGCCCATCGGGGTCGACTTGGTGATCTTGCCGACCTCGGAGGTGGGGCTGTACTGGCCCTTGGTCAGCCCGTAGATCCGGTTGTTGAACAGCAGGATCTTCAGATTGACGTTGCGCCGCAGGGCGTGGATGAGGTGGTTGCCGCCGATGGACAGCGCGTCGCCGTCACCGGTGACGACCCACACCGACAGGTCGCGGCGCGAGGACGCGAGACCGGTGGCGATGGCCGGGGCGCGGCCGTGGATGGAGTGCATCCCGTACGTGTTCATGTAGTACGGGAAGCGGGAGGAGCAGCCGATGCCGGAGACGAAGACGACGTTCTCCCTGGCCAGTCCTAGTTCGGGCATGAAGCCCTGCACGGCGGCCAGGACCGCGTAGTCACCGCAGCCGGGGCACCAGCGCACTTCCTGGTCGGACTTGAAGTCCTTCATGGACTGCTTGGCCTCGGCCTTGGGCACCAGCGACAGCGCCTCGACGCCGGCCGCCCTCTCCGTCGTCTCAGTCATCGATGGCCTCCTTGACCACGTCGGCGAGCTGCTCGGCCTTGAACGGCATTCCGTTGACCTGGTTGTACGACCGGGCGTCGACCAGGTACTTCGCCCGCAGCAGGGTGGCGAGCTGACCCAGGTTCATCTCCGGGACGACCACCTTGTCGTAACGCTTCAGCACCTCGCCCAGATTCCCCGGGAACGGGTTGAGGTGGCGCAGGTGCGCCTGGGCGACGTGGCCTCCGGCGGCGCGGACCCGGCGGGTGGCCGCGGTGATCGGGCCGTACGTGGAGCCCCAGCCCAGAACCAGGACGCGGGCCTGGC
Organism: Streptomyces lycii; assembly: GCF_009735685.1. Lineage (GTDB taxonomy): Bacteria > Actinomycetota > Actinomycetes > Streptomycetales > Streptomycetaceae > Streptomyces > Streptomyces lycii. The sequence goes on from NZ_WHPN01000375.1 coordinate 41,504, forward strand.
CGCCGGGGTCGTCCACGGTCAGGTCGGGGACGTCGACGCCGTCGACCTTGGCCTGCCGGGTGCGGACCATGAAGTCGTGGTTGGCCGGGTCGTACGAGATGTTGCCGGTCCCGTCCTGCTTCTCGATGCCGCCGATGCGGTGTTCGAGTCCCGGGGTGCCGGGCACGGCCCACGGCCGGGCGAGGGTCTGCGGGTCGCGCTTGTACGGCCAGAAGACCTCGGTGCCGTCGGCCAGCTCGTGGTTCGGGCCGGTGGCGAACCGGGTGCGCAGGTCGGGCAGCTCGTCGACGTCCGGGATGCGCCAGGGCTCGGAGCCGTTGGCGAGGTAGCCGTCGGAGAGCAGGAAGACCGGGGTCCGGTAGGTGAGCGCGATCCGGGCGGCGTCCAGGGCGGCGTCGAAGCAGTCGGCCGGGGTGGCCGGGGCGACCACCGGGACCGGGGCCTCGCCGTTGCGGCCGTACATCGCCTGGAGCAGGTCGGCCTGCTCGGTCTTGGTGGGCAGGCCCGTGGAGGGCCCGCCTCGCTGGATGTCGACGACCAGCAGCGGCAGCTCCAGCGAGACGGCGAGGCCGATGGTCTCGGACTTCAGCGCCACGCCGGGTCCGGAGGTGGTGGTCACGGCGAGCGAGCCGCCGAAGGCCGCGCCCAGGGCCGCGCCGATGCCGGCGATCTCGTCCTCGGCCTGGAAGGTGCGGACACCGAAGTTCTTGTGCTTCGACAGCTCGTGCAGGATGTCCGAGGCCGGGGTGATCGGGTACGAGCCGAGGTAGAGCGGCAGGTCCGCCTGCTGGGAGGCGGCGATCAGCCCGTAGGAGAGGGCGAGGTTGCCGGAGATGTTGCGGTACGTACCGGTGGGGAACGCCTGCGAGGCCGGGGCGACCTCGTAGGAGACGGCGAAGTCCTCGGTGGTCTCGCCGAAGTTCCAGCCCGCACGGAAGGCCGCGACGTTGGCCTCGGCCAGCTCGGGCTTCTTGGCGAACTTGGTGCGCAGGAAGCGCTCGGTGCCCTCGGTGGGGCGGTGGTACATCCAGGAGAGCAGGCCGAGCGCGAACATGTTCTTCGACCGGCCGGCGTCCTTGCGGGAGAGGCCGTAGTCCTTCAGCGCCTCGACCGTGAGAGTCGTCAGCGGCACCGGGTGGACGCGGTAGCCGTCGAGCGAACCGTCCTCCAGCGGGCTGGTCTCGTAGCCGACCTTGGCCATGGCGCGCTTGGCGAACTCGTCGGTGTTGACGATGATCTCCGCGCCGCGGGGCAGGTCGCCCACGTTGGCCTTCAGCGCGGCGGGGTTCATCGCGACCAGCACGTTCGGCGCGTCACCCGGCGTGAGGATGTCGTGGTCCGCGAAGTGCAGCTGGAAGCTGGAGACGCCGGGCAGGGTGCCGGCGGGGGCGCGGATCTCGGCGGGGAAGTTCGGAAGCGTCGACAGGTCGTTGCCGAAGGACGCGGTCTCCGAGGTGAACCGGTCGCCCGTCAGCTGCATCCCGTCGCCCGAGTCGCCCGCGAAACGGATGATGACCCGGTCCAGCTTGCGGACCTCTTTGCCCGCGGCACGGCTTCCGACGGTTTCCCCGTCGGCCTGCTCGGCTGGGCTACTGACCTGGCTGGTCACTGAACTGGACCTCCCTCGAGGCGGCGACTCCGGAGCGGGACGCGTGGACCGGCCGCCCCACGGGCCACTCTACGTCGGTAAGGGTGCCCTTCCTGGGTCGGATCACATCGTGGACGATTTTGTGAGACACCTGATATCGGGCATTCGCTGACATTCTCCCCACCCTTCGCAGGCCACTCCGGCCCCGCCCGCCCCCCGCGGCCCCGAGCCGGGGCCGGGGCCCCGGCGCAGGGCCAGGTGGGAGCGGGCCGCCCCGTCAGGAGTTCAGATACGTCAGCACCGCCAGCACCCGGCGGTGATCCCCGTCACTCTGCGACAGCCCGAGCTTCAGGAAGATGTTGCTCACATGCTTCTCCACGGCTCCGTGGCTGACCACCAGCTGCCCGGCGATCGCCGAGTTCGTCCGCCCCTCGGCCATCAGCCCGAGCACCTCGCGCTCCCGCGGCGTCAGCCCGGCGAGCACGTCCTGCTTGCGGCTGCGGCCCAGCAGCTGGGCGACGACTTCCGGGTCCAGCGCGGTGCCGCCCTCGGCGACCCGGACCACCGCGTCCACGAACTCGCGGACCTCGGCCACCCGGTCCTTCAGCAGATAGCCCACGCCCCGGCTGCTGCCGGCCAGCAGCTCCGTGGCGTACTGCTCCTCGACGTACTGCGACAGCACCAGCACGCCCACCTCCGGATGGTCCCGGCGCAGCCGCACCGCCGCGCGGACACCCTCGTCGGTGTGGGTGGGCGGCATGCGCACGTCCGCGACCACCACGTCGGGCAGTTCGCCCTGCCCGGCCAGCTCGTCCACCGTCTTGATCAGCGCCTCCGCGTCGCCCACCCCGGCGACGACGTCGTGCCCCCGGTCGGTCAGCAGCCGGGTCAGCCCCTCCCGCAACAGCACCGAATCCTCGGCGATGACCACCCGCACCCTGTCCTCCACGTCGTCCGGCCCCCCATGTGTGCTTCTTCCCCGTGTCCGCGGCCCAGCATCCCAGCATTCGCGGCGCCGCGTGCGGGCCATGACGGAGGCCGGACCGCGGA
>NZ_WHPN01000376.1:0-9784 GCF_009735685.1 Streptomyces lycii
GCTCGGCGGCCGGCTCCGCGGACCGGAGCGACTCGATCCGCTCGAACGGGCCGGGCAGCCGCGGCCGTACGCGGGCGGGCGCGGCGCCGTCCGCGGGGGCAAGCGCCGCGCGGACCGCGGGGGCGTGCCGGGCCAGCAGCCGGTCGAAGTGGTCAGGCATCTGCGCACAACTCCAGGTAGTAGCGGCGGCGCAGCGGGCTGAGCGCCAGGATCTCCCGCTCGCTCCAGCCGTAGGCGCCGGCGAGCAGGTGGACGTCGAGGAGCAGGTCCCGTGCCCAGGAGTCGAGCTCGGTCCACAGGTAGGAGGCGATGTCCAGCTCGGCCTTGGTGGCCTCGCCGCACTCGGGGCAGGCGACGTTCAGGGTGACCGCGGCCGCCGGGTCGGCCTCCTCGGCCGCCTCGGCGATCCGCCGCTGCACCGACTCGGGCAGCTCGGGCAGCCGGCCGGCGGGCAGGGCCCGCCCCGCCCGGGAGGCGGCGACGACACAGCGGGCGAGCAGCAGCCGCCGGGCCTCCAGGGCCGGACCGGCCGCCGCGCCGGACCCCGGCCCGCTGCCGGAACCCCTCGCGGTGCCGGAGCCTTCCGCCGGTCCGGGGGCGCCCGTCCCATCGGGCGCCCCCGGACCCGTACCGCCGCGGGACACGGCGCCGCGCGCCGCGACCTCGTGCGCCACCGCGGTCAGATCGGCGACGGTGGGCAGCCGGAACTCGACCGCCCAGCCGTCCTCCTCGACCCGCAGCGGTCCCTGCTCCCGGGGCCGGGCGGCCAGCTCGTCCGTGGAGAGGTCGAACTCCATCGCCTCCCCGCACGGCACGCAGTCGATCCGTACCTGAAGGCGCTCGCCGAACAACGCCCGGCGCAGCGCGAACAGATCGGCCTCCCGCTCGCCGACGGCCACCGACAGCAGTTCGCCGTCGTCGGCCTCCGGACGCGCCGCACGGTGCAGCAGCAGCGCACGGCCGGGGGCGGGCTGTGCGAGCCCCGCCTCCCAGGTGGCCAGCAGCTCCGCGGGCCCTGTGATCGCCATACCTCGGACCACCCCGGGGTCAGACCGGGTTGGTGAACGAGGGCTCGGTCGGCTCCGGCACCTCGTAGTCGCGCTCCCAGCCCTCGCACTCGAGCTTGAGGCTCTGGATCGCCACCGCGTTGGCGTTGGCGTCCATCTCGCCGAGCACCTGGTACTCACTGGGCCAGGCCCGGTAGAGCTTGTGCGACACGGCGACCTGGCCGGCCTCGTTGAGGACCTGGATGACCAGGTCCTTGCGGAAGTCGGCGAGCGAGACCTCGGCGCCGAGCCCGGCCCCGACCTGCCAGACCTTGTTGGCCCAGCGGTCGAACTCGGGATCGTGCGTGACGCCGCGTTCGAGGGTGATGCCCTCGAATTCCGACCGGCCCGGAGACTTCCGGGGCGAGCTGGGGTCACCGCCGTGCCGGTGCTTGACCACTTCGGTGGTGCGCTTGAGCGGGCTCACCTTGCTGATGCCCGCCACCGTCCGCCCGCCCCAGAGCACAAGGAACTTGAAGTTCTTGTAGGGGTCGAAGCGATGGGCATTTACCTGGAATTCAGCCATCGGATTCCTAAATCTCGAACTGTCCGGCCATCTGCTGGATCTTGACGACCACGAACTCCGCCGGTTTGACGGGGGCGATGCCGACCAGCACGTTCACCACGCCGCGATCGATGTCCTCGTCGGTGGTGGTGTCCTTGTCGCACTTCACGAAGTACGCCTCGCGCGGGGTGTTCCCCTTGAAGGCGCCCTGCCGGAACAGCGTGTTGAGATACGCCGACGTGTCGAGCCGGATCTGCTGCCACAGCTGCTCGTTGTTCGGTTCGAACACGACCCACTGCAGCCCGCGGTGCAGGCTCTCCTCGACGTGCAGCGCGAGCCGCCGCACCGGGACGTACTTCCACTCGCTGTCCAGCGCGTCCGAGCCCTCCAGGGTGCGCGCGCCCCAGACCAGCGGGCCGATCACGGGGAAGGTGCGCAGGCAGTTGACGCCCAGCGGCCCCAGCAGCCCGTTCTCCCGGTCGGTCAGCTTCACGGTCAGCGACCGCACCCCGGCGAACCGGGCCTCGGTGCCCGCCGGTGCCTTCCAGACGCCGCGCTCGGCGTCCGTACGGGCGATGACGCCTGCCAGGGCGCCGGACGGCGGGAAGGAGCGCAGCCGGCCCGTCAGCGGGTCGGTCATCTGCAGATGCGGGAAGTACAGCGCCGCGTGGTTGCCGCGCACCGACTCGAAGGCGCCGAGCCCGGCCCGGGCGGAGTCCACGCTGACCCAGGAGGTGGGCGCGTCCACGAGGAGGAAGATCCGGCGTTCCCGGCACAGTGCCTGCGCCGCCGAGAGCACCGTGACCATGTCCTCGGTGGACTCGTACGCGCAGAGTTCCGGCAGCGCCAGCAGGTTGACGTCGTCGACGTCGCGCAGCGCCTGGAGCCCGGTCTTGCCGGCCTCGCTGCCGATGATGTCGCGCGGCCCGGGCGGGTCGCCGTCCTTGCCGCCGGACAGCGGGAAGACGGGCGGGTTGACGGTGGCCTCCAGGCCGAGGTCGTTGGCGCACTCGCCGACGAACCGCACCGTGTCCTCCGGGTCCACGGACCCGGCGACCACCTGGAGCCGCCGCCCGAAGGCGGTGACCTCGGCGCCCGCGAAGGCACGCCTGCCGGGCGCGTCGGGCAGCGCGCGGAGCTTGCGCTCCAGGAGCAGCGCCAGCTCGGTGACGGTGCGCGGGGCCTCGCCGTCCCGGTCCGGGTCGTAAAGCGTGAACTCGCGCTCCACCTCGCCGATCTTCACGGTGAGGTCGACCGCGAGGTCGGGCAGCTCCGCGGAGAAGGGCTTGGAGACCGTGCCCGACGGGTCCGGCCTGCCCTCGCCGTCGCCGAGCACCTCGGCGCGCACGAGCGCCGAGCCGGCGCCGACCACGGTCGCCACGTAGCGGCTGTGGGACGGATCCATGGACAGGCCGGTGAAGACCTCGCGGGCGCCGCCCCTGGCGTCGAACACCCGGAGGTTGAAGGTCGAGTCGGGGTCCGCCGTGTCGTAGTCCACGGACACCCGCAGTCCGGAGCCCCAGACTCCGGGCTCCTTGGCGTGCAGGGTGAGCACCGGGCAGGCGCTGTGGCCCTCGGTGGACTCGAGCGTGACGCAGGCTTCCTCGCCCGTTCCGGCGGCCGCGACGCGGACGACGACCGCCACCGTGCCGCCGTTGCCGAAGAACTGGTGCACGGCGTAGCTGACCGCGCTCTGCGAGGTGAGCCCGCCGAAGCGCCGCTCGAAGTCCGCGAAACTGGTGATCCGCACCGGCTGGTTGAGGGGTCCCCGGCGGGTGTGCCCCACGAACGCGGTCACCGAGGTGGTGACGGCGGCGATGGTACGGACGCTGCTGGGAAGTTCCTCGATGTATACGCCGGGATGGCCCGTTTGCACCGGCATTCCCCTCCATTCCCTTCGCGCATCAAGAGATGAGGAGAAGGGGTGAAGGAAATGCGCACGGAAAATGAAGCGTGCACACACTTCTTCTGACATTCCCCCGTCGCACACCCGCGCAATAGTCGGTATCGCGCGGACAGGCACTGCGGCCCGTTGCCCTTGATGCATGAGTGCCTGTTGGAGTGTCAGTCACCGCCGGGGGGCGGGTCAAGGACGGATTCCGGTCACTTTACGCCCGTAGATTCGCTGGCCAAAGCTTCTACGGTCTGCCGCATGATCAGGCACTTACCGTTGGTAAATATGATGACCACGCCGTGCATGACCGATTCGCCGAAGGAGCACCGAGCGATGGAATCAAGCCGAAAGGGCGGGTGTCCGGCGCGCCGGTTTGCGCCCTGAAAGGCGAGTTATGTGCGTTTCGTGCGTCTGGACTTCCGCGACGCGTTCCGGATATCCCTTTCGCGCCCGCACAAACACGGGTGAAGGGGGCGGCTGACGGCCCGTCGGGCGCCGGAGGGTTGCGCCCGCCCCCGCCGGTCGTGCAAGGATTCGGGCGCCCGTCCGGAATACGTCGTTCCATGTGTTCCGAACGTCGTTCCGTCTCCTGTGGAGGTCCCCGCTCCATGTCCGCCGCATCCGCCGTGGTGTCACCCGTGCGCCGGTCGCGCGCGGTTGCCGTGCGGCGGATGCTGCTGGCGGCGCTCTTCCTCGGCGGACTGCTCGGGCTGGCCCTCCTCCTCGGCGGCAGCGCGCACGCCGCGAGCCCCGCCGGGACGGACCGGACCGCGGACTCCGGGCAGCTCGTCGACGAGGCCGGCCGCACGGACACCGCCCCGAAGGGCCCGACGGCCCCGGACGCAGCGGATGCCCCGGACGCCGGTGCCGCAACGGACGCCGGTGCCGCGGCGGACGCCGGTGCCGCGGCGGACGCCGGGAACGCCACGGGCGGTGTGAGCGCGCCGCGCACGGACGCCGACGTGTCCGGCCCGGACCGGCGGGGCACCGGGGCCGCGCCGGCCGGGGCCGAGCGAGCGGTGAGCCGGCCGCACGCCCCCGCCGCACACCGGGCCGGACAGGCCCTCGACCCGGTCGCCGGCCGGGTGGAGGGAATCACCGGGCCGGTGCTCCACGGCACCGGTGACCTGCTGCGGGACATCACGGGCGGCGCTGTGAACCTCCCGGCGGGAGAGGGCGGCGAAGCCGGCCCCCTTCCGCTGCCCGGCACCGGCGAGGACCGTGCGGGCGACCGGCCCGGCACCGGCCGCGCCGCGCCCCCGGACTCCCGGCACGCCGACGACGCCGCACGGCCGGACGCGTCCCCCGGCCCGCGGGCCCCGTACACCGGCGGCCCCGGCACGTCGTCGCCCGCCCCCGGCACCGACGGCCCGGACGAGCACCGGCGGGACGGCCGTTCCGTGCCGCCGCCCGGCATGCCGCACGGCACCGCGTCCGCCGGTGCCGCGGACGGCTCTTCCCGCGCCGGCGACCCGCACGCCGTGTGTGACCGGTCCGCCCCCCGCTTCGGGCCGGTGCCCGGCGCGGTCCGGGCCGCCGCTGCCGCGCCGACGCGCGAGCGGCCCGCGGACATCCTCGAATTCCCCGGCTAGGGCAGGCCGTTCCCCGCCGCCCCGACCTGCCGCGCGGGGGCGGACCAGGTCTGCCCGACACCGGTTTTCGAATTCGAAGGACCTTCACCATGCACCAGAACATCCGGCGTTCGATCGCCGTAGCAGCCGCCGCCTCCGGACTGTGGGGCGTCGCCGCAGCCGGCGCCTCCGCGACGGCGCGGCCCGCCCTGTCCGTCGCCGACGTGGACGTCCCGGAGGACGCCACCGCGGGCGCCGAGGTCTCGGCGGCCGGAGTGACCGCGCGTCAGCAGGCCTCGGCGTCCGGGGCCGCTGCCGTGCCGCTGGACCCGGCGGACCGTCCCGCCGCTCTCGCCGTCCACCGGGCGGCGGGCGCCGTGGGCACCCTCGGCGTGCTGGGCGAGTCGGCCGCGCACGAGGCGCTCGAGGCGCAGGAGGCCGTGGACGGAGCGGCCGGCACGGCGGGTGCCGTGCGCGGCGCGGCCACCGAGCCGGTTGAGCGGGTTGAGCGGGCCGAGTGGGCCGAGCGGGCTGAGCGGGTCGAGCCGGCCGTCGCGGGCACCGCGGTCACTGCCGAGGGCGCCGTCGCGGCCACCGCCGAGGACACCGCTGCGGCCTCCGCTGCGGCCTCCGCCGAGGGCGCCGTCCGCAGCGGGAAGCACGCGGGCGTACGCGCCGTCGAGCAGGTGGACGCGGCCACCGGTCAGGCGGCGGACGCGGCAGCACGGACGGGCCGCAGCGGGCGGCACGCGGCGCGGCAGGCGGTCACCGGAACGGCCCTGTGCGCGGGCGGGACGGCCGACCGTGCCGCCGCGGACGCCACCGGGCACGTGGTGGCTGCCGCGGACCTGGCGGACGGGCAGGTCCGCGGCAGCGCGGACCACGCCACGGGACGGGTGGCGGACACCGCGGGCCGGGCGGCGGACGCGACCGACCGTGCCGTCGGCCGGGCCGCCGGGCAGGTGACCGGCCCGGGTGACGCCGTGACCGGCCGGGTCGACGCCGTCGTCCCGCGGGTCACCGGCCTTGTGGACGGGGCGGCGGACGGGACGGACCGTGCCGCGGCCGGTGCCGCCGGGCAGGCCCAGCAGGTGGCCGGCCGGGCCGGCGAGGTCCTGCCGTACGCCGTCGACCGGGCCGGCGCCGCCGGGGACGAGGCCGGCCGGGGCGCCGGGCAGGCCACCGCCGAAGTCCGGGACGGCGCCGAGCAGGTGCGGGCCGCGGCCTCGCGCGCCCAGCGGCTGGCCGGTTACCTCCGCGCCACCGCGAGCGCCACCGCCGACGCCCGGGTCACGGCCGGGGCCGCGGCGGGCGTGCCGGGCCTCTGATCCCCGGCCAGGCCCTCTGAACCCCCGGTCGGAGGCCGTCCCCGGCCGGGGCCCGTCCCCTGGCCGGGCCCACCCGCCCGGCCGGGCTCCGGCCCCTCCGACCGGGTCACGGGCGCCCGGCACCGGCTCTCCCCTTCCGGTGCCGGGCGTCCCCTCGCACGGCCGGTACGGCACGCGTCGCTCGGCCCGTACGGCGAGCACGCGCGCCGCTGTCACGGGCGGCGACCGCCCACCGGCGTCACCGGCACGGGCACCCGCGGCACCCCGTACGGCCGGCGGCGCATGTGGCGCCCGCACGGGCGCAGGCGCGCGGCCCCGTACGAGCACAGGCGGCAGCAGCAGACAGCAGGAGCAGACAGCAGGACAGGAGCAGACAGCAGGCGCAGACCCGGAAAGCAGGCGTGCGTGGCCCCGCACGAGCACACGCGCCCAGGCAGCCCCCGTACGAGCACACGCGCGCACCCGGCAACCCGTACGGGCACGGGCGCACCCGGCAACCCGTACGGGCCGGCACCCGGCCCCCGGCACCCGGCCCCCGGCACCGGCCCCCCGCAAGGACACAGCCGCACGCGACGCGGCACGGACCGACACGCGGCACGGACCGACACGCGGCACGAACCGCCCGGCGGCACAGGCGCTCGCGGCCCGGGGATTTCCGGCGGCTGCGCACACCGGTCGCCCACATACCTCACGAACGACACGGCCGCACCGGGATGTGCGTGCACGGCGGCGATCTGTGACTGTAATCACCGCGCACATGTGATCTGCGATTTAGAGCCCGCGCGGCTCCGGGGATAACCTGCGAGACGGACATGCCGCGTACCCGGTAACCGTGTGCGCCTCCCCAGTGACCGCGTCGTCACGTTGCCCGTAGCGGCACGCCCAAGCAGACAACGCACCGCAATCACCACGACAGCGGTATCGAGACGCAAAGGGACGGACGCGCGTGGACCTGTTCGAGTACCAGGCGAGGGACCTCTTCGCCAAGCACGGTGTACCGGTGCTGGCCGGTGAAGTCATCGACACGCCTGAGGCGGCGCGCGAGGTGACCGAGCGACTCGGCGGCCGCGCGGTCGTCAAGGCGCAGGTCAAGGTCGGCGGCCGCGGCAAGGCCGGCGGTGTGAAGCTCGCCTCCGACCCGGCCGACGCCGTGGAGAAGGCCGGCCAGATCCTGGGCATGGACATCAAGGGCCACACGGTCCACAAGGTCATGCTGGCCCAGACGGCGGACATCGCCGAGGAGTACTACGTCTCCTACCTGCTGGACCGCACCAACCGCACCTTCCTGGCCATGGCTTCCGTCGAGGGCGGCATGGACATCGAAGAGGTCGCGGCGACCAAGCCCGAGGCGCTCGCGAAGATCCCGGTCGACGCCAACGACGGTGTGACCCCGGAGAAGGCCCGCGAGATCGTCGAGGCGGCGAAGTTCCCGGCCGAGCTGCACGACCAGATCTCCGAGGTCCTGCAGACCCTGTGGAAGACCTTCATCGCCGAGGACGCGCTCCTCGTTGAGGTCAACCCGCTGGTCAAGACCGGTGACGGCAAGGTTCTCGCGCTCGACGGCAAGGTGTCCCTGGACGCCAACGCCGACTTCCGGCAGCCGGAGCACGACGCGCTCGAGGACAAGTCCGCGGCCGACCCGCTGGAGGCCCTCGCCAAGGCCAAGGGCCTCAACTACGTCAAGCTCGACGGCGAGGTCGGCATCATCGGCAACGGCGCGGGTCTCGTCATGAGCACCCTCGACGTCGTCGCGTACGCCGGTGAGGCGCACGGCAACGTGAAGCCCGCCAACTTCCTCGACATCGGCGGCGGCGCCTCCGCCGAGGTCATGGCGAACGGCCTCGAGGTCATCCTCGGCGACGCCGACGTCAAGTCCGTCTTCGTCAACGTCTTCGGCGGCATCACCGCCTGTGACGCGGTCGCCAACGGCATCGTGCAGGCCCTGGAGCTGCTGAAGTCCAAGGGCGAAGAGGTCAACAAGCCGCTGGTCGTGCGCCTCGACGGCAACAACGCGGAGCTGGGTCGCAAGATCCTGACCGACGCGAACCACCCGCTCGTGCAGCAGGTGGACACCATGGACGGTGCGGCCGACCGTGCCGCTGAGCTCGCGGCTGCGAAGTAAGGAAACGGGTCACCAACACCATGGCTATCTTCCTCACCAAGGAAAGCAAGGTCATCGTCCAGGGGATGACCGGCTCCGAGGGCCAGAAGCACACCAAGCGGATGCTTGCCTCGGGTACGAACATCGTCGGCGGCGTGAACCCGCGCAAGGCCGGCACCAAGGTCGACTTCGACGGCACCGAGGTTCCCGTCTTCGGCTCCGTCGCGGAGGCGATGGAGGCCACCGGCGCCGACGTCACCGTGATCTTCGTGCCGCCGAAGTTCGCCAAGGGCGCCGTCATCGAGGCGATCGACGCCGAGATCGGCCTCGCCGTCGTCATCACCGAGGGCATCGCGGTGCACGACACCGCCGCCTTCTGGGCGTACGCCGGTTCGAAGGGCAACAAGACCCGGATCATCGGCCCGAACTGCCCGGGCCTCATCAGCCCCGGACAGTCCAACGCCGGCATCATCCCGGCCGACATCACCAACTCCGGCCGCATCGGCCTGGTGTCGAAGTCCGGCACGCTGACGTACCAGATGATGTACGAGTTGCGCGACCTCGGCTTCTCGTCGGCCGTCGGCATCGGTGGCGACCCGGTCATCGGCACCACGCACATCGACGCGCTGGCCGCCTTCGAGGCCGACCCCGACACCGACCTGATCGTGATGATCGGTGAGATCGGCGGCGACGCCGAGGAGCGGGCCGCGGACTACATCAAGGCCAACGTCACCAAGCCGGTCGTCGGCTACGTGGCCGGCTTCACCGCTCCCGAGGGCAAGACCATGGGCCACGCCGGTGCGATCGTGTCGGGCTCCTCCGGCACCGCGCAGGCCAAGAAGGAGGCCCTGGAGGCCGCGGGCGTGAAGGTCGGCAAGACCCCGTCCGAGACGGCCCGCCTGGCGCGCGCCGCGCTCAAGGGCTGACCTCCGGTCGAACACCGGAAGGGCCCGTACCCCCGAGGGGTGCGGGCCCTTCCGCTGTTCCCGGCCCCGGCACGGAGGGAGCCGCGGGCCGCGGCGCGCACGCCGCGGCACCGGGCCGGGGCGAGGCGGCCGCGCCGCAGCGAGCGCACCGCGGCCCGCGGGTCCTCCTCGGCCTCCGAGGACAGCAGGTCGGGCCCGGCGTGAACCGGCAGGCCACCGATGTGACGGAGCTGCCCGCGCCGCCCGCCGGGCTGCTCGTGCCCGAGGAACTGGGCGGCCAGGGCGCTCGCGCTTGGCCCGCAGTCAGCGGTAACCCGCGTCACGGCCGGTTTGGTTGACGTGCTGTGGGCGGGTCATGGGGTCATGGGGTCGGGGCGTGGGGCCGAACGGGGTGAGGCAGTCGCCGGGGCGAG
>NZ_WHPN01000376.1:9800-23199 GCF_009735685.1 Streptomyces lycii
CGGGACGGCCGACCGGCAGGCAGTCGCCGGGGCGGGACGGCCGCCGGGGCGGGACGGCCGGGGTGTGCCGGGCGGGCGGCGGTCGTCCGGGCACGGCGCGTTCCCGGCGGGGCGGGTGCGGCACGGGTGCGTTCCCGGCCCGGTGGGTGCGGGGTGGCGTGATTCAGGACGTGCGGCGCAGCGCCCTCCAGGTATTGGGGCCCACCTCGCCGTCGACCGCGAGCCCCCGGTCGCTCTGGAAGAGCCGCACCGCCGCCCTGGTGTCGTCGCCGAACTCGCCGTCCACGCCCGCCCCGCCGACGCTGTAGCCGCGCTTGGTCAGCATGCACTGCACCTGGAGGACCCGTGAGCCCTTGTCGCCGTAGCGGGTGATCGCGGTCCCGGAGTAGTGCCTGCACCCGGAGATCCACGCGGGCGTGGTGGGCTCGCCCGCGTCCTCGGAGGGTGCGGGCCGCCGGGTCGGCGTGGTGTCCGTACCGTCGGACGGCTGCTCCGCGCCGCCGGAGCCGCCCGCGCCGCCGGGCCGGTCCGGGCTCCGCTCCGCCTCCGCTTCCCGGTCGCCGCCGGTCCTGCCGCCGGTGTCCCCGTCGTCCTCGTCCCGGTCGGACGGGGAGGAGGGGACGTGCCCGGAGGGGGCGGGCAGCGGCGACTGCTCGCCGACCTCGGGCGTGGTGGAGCCGGTGGCCGCCGGTGGGGCGGAGACGGTGCCGTCCGGGCGGGTGAGCAGGAAGGCGCCCACGGCCAGCGCGCAGACGGTGAGCCCCGCGACGGCGGCGAGATACGGCGCCGGGCGGCGGCGTCGCCGGGGCACCGGTCGTCCGGCCGCCGCTCCCGCGCCGCCCGCCGGCGGACCGTACCGGCCGGCGGGGAACGGGGCCGGGGCCGGTGCCGGGGCGGGGACGGACGGGGGCGGCCCGAAGCCGGGGACCGGTGCCGGGGCGGGTGGCCGCCGCTCGGGCGGGCGGAAGCGCCCCGTCTGCTCGGCGGAGGCGGAGCCGAGCAGACGGCAGGCCTGCTGCCGGGCGAGCAGCCGGCCGTGCAGCGGCTCCTGCCAGGAGGCCGGGAGGGCGTGCGCCTCGGCCGCGCCGATCAGCTGCCGCGGCCCGGGCCGCAGGGCGGAATCCTTCGCCAGACAGGCCGACAGCAGCGCGGCGAGGGAGGGATCCGCCGCCGCCAGCTCCGCCATGACCTCGGCCCTGGGCTCCTCGAAGGCGACGCGGTGCATGACGTCGACGCCGGTGCCGTCGCCGAACGGGGCATGGCCGGTGGCCGCGTAGACCAGGGTGCCGGCGAGCGAGAAGACGTCCGAGGCGGTGTCGCAGCGGCCGTCCCGGAGGTATTCGGGAGCCATGAAGGCGGGAGTGCCGACCCGGGTCCCGGAGGTGGTGATCGCGCTGCTGTCGGCCGCCTGGGAAATGCCGAAGTCGATCACATGCGCGCCGGTGGCGGAGAGGATCACATTGGACGGCTTGAGGTCGCGGTGCACGATCCCGGCGTCGGCCAGCGCCGCCAGGGCCCGCCCCAGCTCGGCCACCAGCCGCCACATGCCGGACGGTCCGAGCTTCCCGCAGTCGCGGATCGCGTCCGCCAGACTGAGACCCGGCAGGTACTCCGTGGCCATCCAGAGGAGCTGGTCGTCGAAGCCGGTGCCCAGCAGCCGCGGCGCGTGCGGTGTGCGGACCCGGGCGTGCACCGACGCCTCGCGCCCGAACCGGCGCCGGAACTCGGTGTCCTCGGCGTACTCCGGCCGGATCACCTTCACCGCGGCGAGCCCGGGGCTGTCGTCGGCGGGGCGCGCGAGATGGACCCGGCCCATCCCGCCGCTGCCGAGCAGCCCCAGTGGTAAGTACGGTCCGATGCGCGCGGGATCCGCGGGCCGCAGCGGTGCCGCCCCCGTCTGCTCCAGCGCGGCGTCGACGGACGCGGCGGAAAAGGGCGGCGTGGGCCGCTGGTCCGACATGAATCCATCCCCCGATGTGCTGTTTCCCGCACAGCCGCTGAAACCGGTGCGCTGCTGTCCCCCGCCCGGTCGCCGGAAGGATATCGCGCCACGGGCCGGCCGGACGGGGGTTCCGTGGCGCGGCGGCGGCCCGGGCGGCACCCCCGCAAGATCTTCCCGGGCCCGTCACCGGGAGCCCGGAACCGGCTCCGCCGAGGGCTCGTTGACCCGGCGAGCGGGCTCGCGGTTTCCTGCCCCGGTGTTTCGCGGGCTTCCCCACCCGGTGGACGCGGTTGCCCGGCCCCGGTGCGGACGGGTTCGTGGACCCGGTGCCCGCGGGCGGCCGGAGGACCGACGGCTGCCGCCGGCCCCGTATCGCCGCCGCGAGCCCCGGTATCGCCGTCCCCGCGTCCCCGGTACCGCCGTCCCCCGTCCCCGCCGCCGCGGGCCGTCGTGTCGCTGCCGCGCTCCTCCGTGGTGCCGCCGCGCTCCCCGTATCGCTGCCGCGCTGCCGCGCTTTCCCGTATTCGCTGCCGCGGGGCGCCCGCGGGCTTCCGGCGGTGCGCCCCCGTGAGCGCACCGCCCGGCCCCCGGGTCAGCGCCGGGGCAGGTCCGTGTAGGCCGTCCGGTGGTCGGACCAGCGTCCCGTGCTGTCCGGGACCACCCGGAGGCCCGGCCGCTCCGGATAGGAGGTCTCGCGCAGCCAGACGTAGTCGAACTTCCGCTCACCGAGCGTGGGCGCGCACGCCGCCGGGCAGCCCCGGTCGGCGTCGTGCCAGCCCCCGGCGGCCAGCGGCTCCTGCTCCCGGGTGCCCGGCACGGAGTTGAAGTCGCCCGCCGCGACGCTGCCCCGCAGGTTCCGGCCGCCCGGGGTCAGGGTGTTCATGTGCGCGGTGAGCTGGGCGATCTGGTCCCGGCGGGCTTCGGAGCCCGCGGTGTCGGCGTCATTGGTGAGGTGCGTGTTGTAGAGCACCGTGGGCTGCTGGTGCAGTTCGGTGCCGATCCACTGGAATCCGCGCCGCTCGCCGTAGTCGGGGTCGGCCGTGTCGTAGCCGACGCTGCCGCTCGCGTCGACGACCACGTCGGAGCCCTTGTACGCCACGAGCATCGCCTGGCCGTACCGCTGGCCCGGGCAGTTGGAGTCGCCGCCGTCGCGGGTCCGCACATAGCCGGTGACGACCCGGTACGGCTGGTGGAGGTCGCGCAGCCGCTGCCAGACGTCCGACAGATGGCTCTGGCAGGCCTCCTGGAGCGCGACGACCTGCGGCTTCGTGTCGGCGATCAGCTGCGCCTGGTCCGCGGGTGCGTGCTCGTCCATGTGCAGGTTGAAGGTCATCACGCGGCCCTCGACCCAGTGTTTGGTGCGCAGCACGCGCCAGGTGTCGGGTCCGACGACGCCGTCCGCGGCCAGGCCCGTCTGCTCCTGGAAGCGGACGACCGCCGCCCGGGTCAGCGGCCCGAACCAGCCGTCGATATCGAGGGCGGCGACCTCGTGCCGGTACCGGAGCAGACACTGGATCTCCCTGACCCGGGCGTCCGGCTCGGCGTTGCCCTCGGCGAGAACGTCCGTCCAGGTGAAGCTGTGTCCGGCGGTGAACCCCGCGAGCCCCTGGCCGCCCGCCTCGTGGTGGACGGACCGCTCGCAACTGCCCGGGAGGGGCGCGGCGTCGGCCGGCACCGGGGCGAGCAGGACGGCGGCGACGGCGGCCGCCACCGCGGCGGCGGACAGCGGGACGGGACGAAGGGTCCTGCCGCGGGCGCGCTGGGTCATGGCGTTCTCCTACCGGCTTCCGTGCGGTGGCTGGGGGCCAGTCACTCTGGCACCGCCGCGCGCGCCGGGGAGCCTGGAATGTCGCAGGGTGCGGGTGCGGCTGCGGGCGCGGGAGGGGCGAGCCGGGTGCCGGGTGCCGGTGGCGGGGATAGCGGAGTCGGGATCGCGGAGGCGGCGTACGCGGAGTCGGGATCGCGGAGGCGGCGTACGCGGAGACGGCGTACGGGAGACGGCGTACGCGGCGGCGGGCGGCGGGAGCCGTGCGGCGAGGGGCCGGGGGAGCGGGGCAGCGGGTGGCCGGGGCGGTCAGCAGTTCGGGACCCACTCGTGGGACCGCGGCGCGTACGTGCCCGCCAGATTGCCCTGCTGGCGCATGGAGGTACAGCCGGTGCGCTGCTCCATCCGGGTGCGGTCGATGCCGGCCGCCGTGAAGTCGGTTCCCCGGTAGTACGCGACGCCGCCGCGGCCGGGCGCCTCCACACCGTTGTTGAAGATGGACCGCACGGGCCGGTCGCGGGTCCACGCGCAGGTCTCGTCGCCCGACAGCCAGTCCGGGTCGTCGTCCGCCCAGTCGCACATCTCACCGTTGCCGAACTCCTCGCTGAAGAAGCAGACGGAGCCCGCCGGGCACCGGTGGTAGCCGTACGTCGGCCCGTCGTCCCGGAGCGTCGCGTACGTCACCGCGACCGCCGCCGCCGTCGCCGCCAACGTCCCCGCGAGCGTGGCCACCCAGGCGGAGCGGCGCGGTCTGCGCGGGCGGAGCCTCGGCAGCCGGGCGGAACGGGCCTCGCCCGCCGCCTGCTCCGCCCGACGCAGCAGCGAGGCGCTGTCGTGGGCGGCCCGGAGGTCGTGGCTGCGGGCCAGGCAGTCCGTGACGATCTCCCGCCACGCCTCGGGCAGCCGCGGGGACAGCCGCAGTTCCTCCGTGCCCCTGGCGTACCGCACCGCCGCGTCGCAGCGGGCGTCCGTCGAGCCGCCGGGCAGCGGGTAGCTGTCCGTGAGGACGAGATGGGCGAGGACGCCGAAGGCCCAGATGTCGGCGGTGGGCCGGATCTGCCGGCCGCGTTCGCCGAGTTCCGGCCAGAGGAGTTCCGGCGGGGTGTAGTCGGGGGTGGAGAACGCGGGGGAGTAGGCGTGGGTGCCCTCCAGTTCGGCCGCCATGTTGAAGTCGGCCAGCCGCACCGAACCGTCCTTCATCAGCAGGACGTTGCCGGGTTTGAGGTCGCCGTGCACCCAGCCCGCGTGGTGCAGCTGGTGCAGGCCCTCGCAGACCTGGGCCAGCAGGGCGGGCCCGGAGCCGGGGACCGGTGTGCGCCGGAGCAGTTCCTCCAGTGACCCCTCTGCCTGTTCCAGTACGAGGACGGTGGCGCCGTCGAGTTCGGGCAGCGCGGGATCGTCGACGGTCAGGACGTCGTACATCCGGATCAGCCGGGGCGAGCGCAGCCGGCGCAGCAGATCCACCTCGCGGTCGGCGAGTTCGCGCAGATGACGGAGCCGGCGCGGGGTGTGGGTGCCGGTGGGCAGGAACTTCAGGGCCGCCTGACGCGGCTGGTCCGGTTCGCCGCCGCCGGTGCGCCGGGCCGCGTACACGGTGCCGAACGCGCCCGACGCGAGCGGCTCGCGCACCTCCCAGGAGCCGACACGGTAGCCCGCCGGTACGGGAACCGCGTGGGGGTGCCCGGCGGTCACCGGGCCGCTCCGCTCGGAAGCGGGCCGAGCACGATCAGATCGTCCTCGCCGACGAGGTCGAAGCGGAGCGCGAGGGAGACCAGGGTCTCCTTCTTGCCGTTCAGCCGGGGACCGGCATCGGCGGCCTCCGGGCCGGGGCGCAGTCCGAGCTTGACCGCCAGGTAGTCGATGTTCCAGTGGACCGCGGAGCGGCTGACCGTGGGCCAGTTGGGCCGCAGCCGCTCCGTGACCTGGCCGACGGTGGGCAGCGGGGCGTGCGGTTCGGCGCGCAGCCGGGGCTCGCACAGGGCGGCCAGGACCGCGTAGTAGCGCGTGGTGCGGTCGAGGGCGAAGGCCGGCGCCGTGGCCGCCCCGGGGGACGGAACGGCACCGCGGGGTCTGTAGCGGTGACGCGGCGCCCACACGTCGAAACGGAGCAGGTCGCCGGCCGCGGGCAGCACCACCCGGGAGAACTCGAACGGGATGGGAGCGTCCAGCCGGCCGGGCGACACCTTGACGTGCTCGCCCGCGCCCTCCGGGTTCTCCACCACATAGGTCTGGTCCGCGCTGTGGTTGCTGAGGAGCCAGAACGACTGGTGCGCGGTGATCTCGCCGGCGTTCCGCGGCACGCCGGGGTGAGCGACGGTCAGACCGCTCTCCGGGGCCGCGCGGCCGAAGGCGAGCCGTTCACCTGCGGCGATCCTGATCTGGCTGCCGGGTCTTTCGCATGACGGTGGCACGACAATGACGCTGTACATGCAGGTCCCCCCTGAGTCGCGCTGTCAGTGTAGGGCCGCCCCCGAAAGGGGCGAACGCCTTTGGCGGGCCGGGTGTGTCGCCCGGACGGGGGGTGGTTCGGACGTACGGGTGATTCCGGCATACGGGGCGACACGGCGGTTGTCCGCCGTTCACCGGCCGAACCGGGTGTTGTTGGCAGCATGGCGGGCGTGACCCGAGCGAACCCTCCCGGTGTGCTGCCGTCCGCGCCCGCCGCGCCGCCGTCCTCCGCCGGACGCGCCGTACGGCCCGAACCCGCCCCGGCGGCCCGGCTTTCCGCCGCGGCGGCCGGAGCCGGAGGGGGCGCGACCGCCGCAGGGCTGGGGCTCGGGGGGCTGGTCGTCGTCGTGCTGCTGCTGTGGGTCGTCTCGCCGTACCCGGACGGCGACGCGGACGGCGCCCTGCGCGGCGCGGCGGGGTTGTGGCTGCTCGGGCACGGCGCGGATCTCGTACGGAACGCCGGACCGGCCGGGGCGGGCGGGCCCGTCGGGGTGTCGCCGCTGCTCGTCGGCGCGCTGCCGCTGTGGCTGCTGCACCGGACGGCACGCCGCGCGGCGGCACCGGAGCGGGACGGGGCAGGAGGCCCCGGCACCACGTCGTTCGGCACGCTCGCGGGGCTCTGGGCCGGCTATCTGCTCGTCGTGCTCGGCGCCGCCGTCCTCGCCCGGGGCGGCCCGCTCGGTCCCGCCGCGGCTCCCGCGACGGCGGTGTTCCCGGCCGTGTTCGCGGCGCTGGCCGTGCTGAGCGGGGCATGGGCGGCGGGCGGGCTCGCCGGGCAGCGGCTGCCGGCGGGGGTGCGCGGCGGCATCGCGCGCGTCCCGGGCCCGCTGCGCGCCCTCCTCCCGCCCCGCCGGACGGGTACGGCCGTGCGTGCCGCGCTGACGGGCACCGCGGCCCTGCTCGGCGGGGGCGCGCTGCTCGCGGGCGGATCACTGGTGTGGCACGGCGTCGCGACGGGGACGGCGTTCCCCGGGGCGGCCGAGCCGTGGCCGGGCCGGATCGCGCTGCTGCTGCTGTGTCTCGCGCTGGCGCCGAACGCCGCCGTGTGGGGTGCCGCCTACGGCCTCGGCCCCGGGTTCACGCTGGGCGCGGGCAGCCTCGCGACACCGCTCGGGGCCGCCGGGTATCCGCCGCTGCCGTACTTCCCGCTGCTCTCCGCCCTCCCCGGGCAGGGCCCCGGAACCCCGCTGACCTGGGCGGCGGTCACGGTCCCGGTGCTGGCGGGAGTCGCGGTGGGGCGGAGCACGGCGCGGGCGGCCGTCGCGGCCCGGCGGGCGGGCGAACCGGTGCCCGGATGGCGGGAGACGGCGCTCACCGGCCTGTACGCGGCCGTGTGCTGTGGCGGCTGCGCGGCGCTCCTCGCGGCGGTGGCAGGCGGCCCGCTCGGGACGGAGGCGCTGGCCCGGTTCGGCCCGGACCCGTGGCGGACGGGCGGCGCGGCGGCACTGTGGACGGCCGCTCTCGCGCTGCCGGTGTCGCTCGCGCTGCGCGCCTGGTGGCTGCGCCGCGACCGGACGGCTGCCGCCGCGGCCTGACGGAGGGCCGGAACCGCGACCGGCGACGGGGCGCCGCTCCCTGCCTCGGGTGGCGCGCTACTCCTGCGTCGTCAGCAGCGGACGCAGCTGCTCCGGCAGCAGCTTCTCGCAGTTCTGCTCCGAGGAGCGGGTGAGCGCGTCCTCCACGCAGGTGTAGTAGTCCTGGTAGACGAGCTGGAACGTGTAGGTGGCCGCCACGATCAGCAGCGCCAGCGAGCCCGTCACCAGCCCGCTGACCGCCGAGGTCGTCTGCGGGCGGGAGCCGTTCTGGGCCGGGCCGGGGGCACCCGGCGGCACGTCGCCGCGGCCCGCGGGAGCGGTCTGCTCGTGGCCCGGCGTGCCGCCGGACACGTCGGCCGCCGTCGCCCTCGGTGTCTCCGGCTTGCCGTTCCCGTCCCGTCCGGTGTCCCGGCCCGCCTTGCCGCGCAGCGAGCTGACGCCCCAGTAGAGGGCCAGCGCGCCGAGCAGCATCGCGATCTCCGGCAGGCTGAACAGCGCGAAGAAGAAGCCCCACATGCCGGCGAGCAGCGCGTACCGGGCGCGCCGCTGGTTGGGGTCCGTGGGGTCCCAGCGCAGCCCGCCGGGGCCCGGGCCGCCCGGCCCGCCGCCCTGGCCGTTCTGCCGCGGGCCGGTGCCGAAGCCGCCGGTGTGCCGGCCGGGCTGCCGGCTGCTCCACCGGCCCCAGTTCTGCCGCTGCCCGTCGCCCTCGTGGCCGGAGCCGGAACCACCGGAGCCGGAACCGCCGGAGCCGTCACCGCCCGGACCGGAACCGCCGGAGCCGTCGCCGCCCTCCGGGTTCCGCGGGCGCCACTCCTGGTCGGGGCGGCCCTCGGGCGGCGGCGCGAAGGGGTTGTCCCGGTCCGTGCCGGGACGCGTTCCCCGGCCGCCCCGCCCGTCCCGGTCCCGCCCGTCGCCGCGGAGCGCGGAGGACGCGGACGGTGGCCTGCGGTCGCGCAGCACTGCGGTGGGGAGCGTCGGGAGGCTGAGGGCCGCGCGGCGGCGTCGGTCCGGCATCTGGAGTGTTTCTTCCCCTTGTGTCGTCGTCCCCCGGATGGCCTCCGCGCCGGGGCGCGGGCGTTGCGGGACGGTTCGGTCCTGGCACGCACGCTACCCGGCGCCCGTGGCCCCGTCCCGCGGGGGCGGCACGGTGTGCCGGTATCGTTGCCGGCGGTCGGCGGCTTCGTAGGGTCTTCCGTATCTCCAGGATTCTCTCGCTTGTACGACCCCACAAACCTCTGGGTCCCGTAGAAAGAGCCCCGCTGTGCCAGCGTCCTCCCCGCAGCCCGCCCGTCCCTGCCGACTGGTGGTGCTGGTCTCCGGCTCCGGTACGAACCTCCAAGCCCTGCTCGACGCGGTCGCGGCCGCCCCGGACGGCTCGTACGGCGCGGAGATCGTCGCCGTCGGCGCGGACCGCGGCGACATCGCCGGTCTGGAGCGCGCCGAGCGCGCCGGGCTGCCGGTGTTCGTGTGCCGGGTGCGCGACCACGCCACCCGCGGGGCGTGGGACCGGGCGCTCGCCGAGGCCACCGCCGCGTACGAGCCGGACCTGGTCGTCTCGGCGGGCTTCATGAAGATCGTGGGCCGGGAGTTCCTGGCCCGCTTCGGGGGGCGGTTCGTCAACACGCACCCCGCCCTGCTCCCCAGCTTTCCCGGTGCCCACGGCGTGCGCGACGCGCTCGCGTACGGCGTGAAGGTCACCGGGTGCACCGTCCACTTCGTCGACGACGGCGTCGACACCGGCCCGATCATCGCCCAGGGCGTGGTCGAGGTCCGGGACGAGGACGACGAGTCCGCACTGCACGAGCGGATCAAAGAAGTCGAGCGCCAGCTGCTCGTCGATGTCGTGGGGCGACTGGCCCGCAACGGCTACCGCATCGAGGGACGAAAGGTACTGATCCCGTGACGACCGCCGAAGGTACGAGTCCGCCCAGCGCCGGGAACGACCGGCTGCCCATCCGCCGCGCGCTGGTCAGCGTGTACGACAAGACGGGCCTGGAAGAGCTGGCCCGCGGCCTGCACGAGGCCGGGGTCGAGCTGGTGTCCACCGGCTCCACGGCCGGCCGCATCGCCGCCGCGGGCGTGCCGGTCACCAGGGTCGAGGAGCTGACCGGCTTCCCCGAGTGCCTGGACGGCCGGGTCAAGACCCTGCACCCGCGGGTGCACGCCGGGATCCTCGCCGACCTGCGGCTGGAGGACCACCGGCGGCAGCTGGCCGAGCTGGAGGTCGAGCCGTTCCAGCTGGTGGTGGTGAACCTCTACCCGTTCAGCGACACCGTGGCCTCCGGTGCCGCCCCCGGCGAGTGCGTCGAGCAGATCGACATCGGCGGCCCGTCCATGGTCCGCGCCGCCGCCAAGAATCACCCGTCCGTGGCCGTCGTCACCAGCCCCGGGCGGTACGCCGACGTGCTCGCCGCCGCCCGCGGCGGCGGCTTCGGCCTGGCCGCCCGCAAGCGGCTCGCGGCCGAGGCGTTCCAGCACACCGCCGCGTACGACGTGGCCGTCGCCTCCTGGTTCACGGATTCCTACGCCCCCGAGCACGGCGAGAACGTCACCGCCCTGCCCGAGTTCACCGGCGCGACCTGGCGGCGCAAGAACTCCCTGCGCTACGGCGAGAACCCGCACCAGTCGGCCGCCCTCTACACCGACGGCACCGCCGAGGGCCTCGCCAACGCCGAGCAGCTGCACGGCAAGGAGATGTCCTTCAACAACTACGTCGACACCGAGGCCGCCCGGCGGGCCGCCTTCGACCACGACGAGCCGTGCGTCGCGATCATCAAGCACGCCAACCCGTGCGGCATCGCGATCGGTGCCGATGTCGCCGAGGCACACCGCAAGGCGCACGCCTGCGACCCGGTGTCGGCGTACGGCGGCGTGATCGCCGTGAACCGCCCGGTGTCGGTCGCGATGGCCGAGCAGGTCGCGGAGATCTTCACCGAGGTCGTCGCCGCCCCGGCGTACGAGGACGGCGCCGTCGAGGTGCTGGCCCGCAAGAAGAACATCCGGGTGCTGCGCGTCGGGGGAGCCCCCGCCGGCGACAACGACCTGCGGCTGATCTCCGGCGGCGCGCTGCTCCAGCACAGCGACCGGCTCCAGGCCGAGGGCGACGACCCGGCGACCTGGACCCGGGTCACGGGCGGGGCGCTGGACGACGCGGCCCTCGCCGAGCTGGCCTTCGCCTGGCGCGCGTGCCGCGCCGTGAAGTCGAACGCGATCCTGCTGGCCAAGGACGGCGCGACCGTCGGCGTCGGCATGGGCCAGGTCAACCGCGTGGACTCGGCGAAGCTCGCGGTGCAGCGGGCGGGCGCGGAGCGCGCGGCCGGCTCGTACGCCGCCTCCGACGCCTTCTTCCCGTTCCCGGACGGCCTGGAGGTGCTGACCGGGGCGGGCGTGACCGCCGTGGTCCAGCCGGGCGGCTCGGTCCGCGACGAGCAGGTGATCGAGGCCGCGAAGGCGGCCGGGGTGACGATGTACCTGACGGGGACCCGGCACTTCTTCCACTGAGGTCCGCCGGCGGGTGACCGCTGCGGCTCCCGGCAGGGCGCGGCTTCCGGCAGAGTGCGCGGCTCCCGGACGAAGCGCGAAGGCCGCGTCCCCCACGGGGCGCGGCCTTCGGCGCGTGCGCTCGGTGACGGCGCTCAGTGGCGCGGGCCGGCGAACCAGGCCGCCGAGTCCTTCACGGCGAGGAAGACCACGATCAGGATGCCGACGATGATCCACACGATGCCCAGCGGGAAGTAGAAGATGCCGACAGCGGCCATGACCACGGCGGAGACGATGCCGGCGATCCGGACACCGGGGCCGCCCTTGCCGAACTTGGCCGCGATCACGATCTGGGCGACGGACACCAGCAGGCCGACCACGCCCACCGCGATCAGGATGCCCGCCATGGACTCGTCCACGGCCAGGCCCTGGTCCTCGAACGCCTCCTGCACGTCGGCGTTGCTGAGGGCGCTGCCGCCGATCGCCGTGAAGAAGCCGCCGACGATGCCCAGCCCGCCGAAGACGAAGAGCAGGACCCGCGCGGCCTTCAGCATGCCCGGCATCTGCGGCGGCATGGCGTTGCCGCCCGGGTACGGCTGCCCGTAGGGCTGGTTCGGGGCGGGGTGGCCCGGCTGGCCGTAGGGCTGGCCCTGCGGGGGCTGCCCGCCGCCCTGCGGATACGACGGATACTGGCCGCCCTGCGGCGCGGCATACGGGTTGTTGGGATCGGACTGGCTCATGGTCGGTTCCTTCGAACGGCGTAACGGCGGTTTCGGTGCGTAATCATCCGTACTCGGTGCGGGCACTGTCCAGCGGCCTGCCACCGGAAGGTGCCCCGGGAGTCGTGTGCCCGCTGTCCGCATGCTGGTAGCGGGGGAGACCTGATTGGATCGGCGGCGGCCCGATCCGGGATGATGGCGGCATGAGCGCCCAGATTCTCGACGGCAGGGCCACCGCGGCCGCGATCAAGTCCGAGCTAGCCACCCGTGTGGAGGCGCTGGGGGCCCGGGGTGTCACGCCCGGCCTCGGGACGCTGCTGGTCGGCGACGACGTCGGCAGCCAGAAGTACGTCGCCGGGAAGCACCGTGACTGCGCCCAGGTCGGCATCGCCTCCATCCAGCGCGAACTGCCCGCCACGGCCTCCCAGGAGGAGATCGAGGCGGTCGTCCGCGAACTCAACGAGGACCCGTCGTGCACGGGCTACATCGTCCAGCTGCCGCTGCCGGAGGGCATCGACACCAACCGGGTGCTGGAACTGATCGACCCGGCGAAGGACGCCGACGGCCTCGCCCCGATGAGCCTCGGCAAGCTGGTCCTCAACCAGGACGCGCCGCTGCCCTGCACCCCGAACGGCATCCTCACCCTGCTCCGCCGCCACGGCGTGGAGACCAAGGGCGCGCACATGACGGTCGTCGGCCGCGGCATGACCGTCGGCCGCTCCATCGGCCTGCTCTTCACGCGCCGTGAGGTCAACGCGACCGTGACCCTGTGCCACACCGGCACCCGCGACCTGTCCGCGCAGCTGCGGCAGGCCGACATCGTCGTGGCGGCCGCCGGTTCCGCGCACATCGTCCGGCCGGAGGACGTCAAGCCGGGCGCGGCCGTGCTCGACGTCGGCGTCAGCCGGGACGAGAACGGCAAGATCGTCGGCGATGTGCACCCCGGGGTCGCGGAGGTCGCGTCCTGGGTCGCCCCGAACCCCGGCGGCGTCGGCCCGATGACCCGCGCGCTGCTCCTGCAGAACGTCGTGGAAGCCGCCGAGCGGCACGCCGCCGCCACGGCCTGATCCGGAAGGGGCGCAGCCATGACCGCGACAGCGGACGCCGGACAGCCGGGCAGGCCGGACGGGCCCGGAGAGCCGGAGGAGACCGGCGCCCGGCAGAAGTCCCGCCGCTTCCCCCGGCTGACGCGGGACACCGCCCGGCCCGAGGGCGGCGGCCGGGCCGCGCCCGGTGACGCCCCGGCGCCCGCCCGTCAGTGGCCGCTGCTGACGGTGCTCGGCGGGACGGTGCTCGGGCTGGTCCTGGTCGCCTTCGGGGTCGCCCGGATCGGCACGCTGACCATCGGGCTCGCCATGATCACCGGGTCGGTGCTGCGCCGGGTGCTGCCGTCGGTGGGCATGCTGGCGGTGCGCTCGCGGTTCACGGACATGCTGACGTACGGGCTGCTGGGTGTGCTCATCGTGCTGCTGTCGCTGATGGCGCAGCCCGAACCGTGGCTGGAGATCCC
>NZ_WHPN01000377.1 GCF_009735685.1 Streptomyces lycii
ACCACCGGCGCGAAGTCCGGCAGCCGGCCGCCACCGGTCCGGCGGCTGTGCCCGCCGGCGACGCAGCGGGCGCGGCCCGCTCCCGGGCAGGCCCGCCTCGGCGGTCGCGCGGAAGGCGGCCGGTATCGAGAGAGGCGGCGTGCGGGGGCCTGACCGTCCGGCCGGCCGCCACAGGGCGCGACCCGGCGCAGAGCGTGATCACCCGTTTGCCCTCCGTGGCAGCGCGCCCCCGGCGCAGCCGGGCGAGGATCGGCATACGCCGACCACCTCGGGCCCGGATGTCCCCAGTTCCGGGCCCGCCCCCCACAGGAGGCAGTGAGTTGATGTACCGATTCTCCCGGCCCCGAGCCGCCGTCGCCGCCACCGGCGCGGCCGTCCTCGCGGCCGCGGCCCTGGCCTTCCCGGCCGCCGCCGCGCCCGAGCCGAGCCCGGCCGCGCTCTCACCCGTCGCGGCCGGCAAGCTCTCGGCCAC
This sequence comes from Streptomyces lycii, assembly GCF_009735685.1. Taxonomy (GTDB): domain Bacteria; phylum Actinomycetota; class Actinomycetes; order Streptomycetales; family Streptomycetaceae; genus Streptomyces; species Streptomyces lycii. Next base: position 473 of record NZ_WHPN01000377.1, read on the forward strand.
GATCGCCGCCCAGCTGGGCGACGACGCGGCCGGGGCCTACTACGAGGCCGAGACGCAGAAGCTCGTGGTCAACGTCCTGAACGAATCGGCGGCGAACCGGGTTCGCAGGGCCGGAGCCGAAGCCCGGATCGTCGAGCACTCGCTGGCCGAACTCGACGCGGCCCAAACGTCCCTGACCAAGCGTGCCACCATCCCCGGCACCTCGTGGGCGTCCGACCCCCGCGCCAACAAGGTCGTCGTGACCGCCGACCGCACGGTCACCGGCGCCGCGCTGGAGCGGCTCGCGTCCGTCGTGGACCGGCTCGGCTCCCGGGCTGACCTGCGGCGGATCGACTCCGAGATCCAGCCCTATCTCTCGGGCGGTGACGCGATCTGGTCGGGCCGGGTCCGCTGTTCGCTGGGCTTCAACGTCGTCAGGAACGGAGAGCCGTACTTCCTGACGGCCGGTCACTGCGGTGACACGGGCACCGCGTGGTCCGCCTTCCGGGGCGGCCCGCAGGACGGTGTGACGGAGGACTCCCGCTTCCCCGACGACGACTTCGCGCTCGTCCGCTACACCTCGGACGAACCGCACCCGAGCCAGGTCAACCTCTACGGCGGCACCCAGGAGATCACCGAGGCGGGTGACGCGATCGTCGGCCAGCGGGTCCGGCGCAGCGGCAGCACCACCCAGGTCCGCGGTGGCTGGGTCACCGGGCTCAACGCGACGGTGAACTACCAGCAGGGCTCGGTGCACGGCCTGATCAGGACCACCGTGTGCGCGGAGCCCGGTGACAGCGGCGGCCCGCTGTTCGACGGGGAGACGGCCCTCGGCCTGACCTCCGGCGGCAGCGGCAACTGCACCACCGGCGGCACGACGTACTACCAGCCGGTTCCCGAGGCGCTGGAGGCCTACGAGGCGCGGATCGGCTGATCCGGCGGCGCCCCGAGACGGCGCGAGCCCCCGGCACGCANNNCCGTCCGCGCGTCCGGGCTCAGCGGATGCCCTCCCGCCGCAGCCGCCGCCCCAGGCCCGCGGCCACCTCGGCGAGCAGGGCGCCGACCTCCCGTACGTCCTGCTCGGTGACCTGGTCCGTCGGCATCGAGCAACTGACCGCGTCGGTCGCCGGGATGCGGTACGGGACGACGGCGGCGGCACAGCGGACGCCCGGGGTGCCCTCCTCCGTCTCCAGCCCGTAGCCCCGCTCGCGGGTCTCGGCGCACGCGGTGTGCAGCGCGTCCAGTGTCGTGATCGTGTTCGGGGTGAGCGCGGACAGCGGTCGTCGCAGCACCGCGGCGATCTCGTCCGGGGTGAGTTCGGCGAGCAGCGCCTTGCCGAGCGCGGTGGCGTGCGCGGGCAGGGTGCGGCCGACCCGGGAGACGAGATGGGCGGAGTGGCGGGACTCCCGGGTCTCCAGATAGACGATCTGGTCGCCGTTCCGGCGCGCGTAGTGGGCGGTGAAGCCGGTCTTCTCCCGGATGGTCTCCAGCGTCTCGGTCGCGTACGGGATCACCGGGTCCCGGTCGAGATACGCGGTGCCGCAGATGAGTGCCCGCACCCCCAGCCGGTAGCCGCCCGTGCCGTCGGTCTCCAGCCACCCGGCCTCGTGCAGGGTGCGCAGCAGGCCGTGCAGGCTCGACCGGGGGACGCCCGTCATGGTGTGCAGGTCGCCGAGGCTCAGCCAGCTCTCGTTCGCGGCGAACGTCTCGATCAGGTCGACGGCACGACGGGCTGACTTCACCCCGGAGGCGCCGCCGGGCTCCGTGCCGCTCCCGGCGGGCGAGGGGGCGGTCGGTCGCGGCATGGGCTGCTCCTCCGTGTCAGAACCGTTGACAGGTGATCCAGGTCATATTAGCTTCCCGAACGCCATTCAGGTGTACGGACGATATTCACCTGACTGACTCCATTCACGTATGTGAACATTGAGAGGGGTCGCGCTGTGCATGCACTCGACTGGACCGTGGTCTGCGGATACTTCGGGGTCATGGTCGCCATCGGCTGGTGGTCGCGCCGGAGAGTCCACGATGTGAAGGACTTCTACCTGGCCGGCCGCCGGATGCCCTGGTGGCTCACCGGTATCTCGCACCACATGTCCGGCTACAGCGCCGTGATGTTCGTCGCCTTCGCGGGGGTCGCCTACACCGACGGCATCACCGTCTACTTCTGGGCCTTCGCGACGATCGGCATCGGAACCGCCATCGGTGCCTGGCTGTTCGCCGCCCGCTGGAACCGGCTGAGCTCCCGGCTGGGCGTCGCGTCACCGCTGGAATACCTCGCCGAGCGCTACAACATCCCCACCCAGCAGGCCCTCGCCTGGAGCGGCAGCCTGCTGAAGATATTCGACGTCGCGTCCAAGTGGTTCGCCGTCTCGGTGCTGCTGAACTCCTTCGCGGGGGTCCCGCTGACCCTCGGCATCATCATCACCGGCACCGTCACCATGGCCTACTGCACCGCCGGCGGGCTGTGGGCCGACGCCCTCACCGACTTCGGCCAGTTCATCATCCAGGGCCTCGCCGCGATCGTCATGATCTGGGCCGTCCTCGCCGAACTCGGCGGCGTCTCCGGCCTGTGGACCCTGTGGGGCGACCTGCCGGAGGGCCACCTGTCCCCGACCACCGCGAAGTACACCACCGTCTTCCTGATGGTCTACATCCTGGTGAAGACCCTCGAGTACAACGGCGGCATGTGGAACCTCGCGCAGCGCTACATGGCCGCGCCGGACACCCACGCGGCCCGCCGCGGCGCGATACTCTCCGCCACGCTCTACCTCGTCTGGCCGCTCGTCCTGATGTTCCCCATGTTCGCGGCGCCGCTGATCGTCCCCGGCCTGGAGGACCCCACCACCTCGTACGCCGTCATGACGACCACCCTGCTCCCGGCCGGCATGGTCGGACTGGTCCTGGCGGGCTTCTTCTCGCACACCATGGCGATGGTCGCCTCGGACGCCAACGCCATCTCCTCCGTCATCACCCGCGACATGCTCCCCGTGATGTGGAACCGGGCGCGCGCCTTCACCGAGCAGCAGCGCCTCAACGCCGCGCGCATCACCACGTTCTCATTCATCACCTTCAGCATGATCGTCGCCACCCAGGCACAGAACCTCGGTGGTGTGCTCTCCATCGTCGTCTCGTGGGTCGGAGCCCTGATGGGGCCGATCTCCATCCCGCTGCTGCTGGGCATGCTCCCCTGGTTCCGCAGCTGCGGTTCGCGCGCCGCACTGGTCTCCTGGGCGGGCGGCCTCGGCACCTACGCCTTCGTCTACTACGCGCTCGACTCGTCCCAGACGGTCATCGTCGTCACGCCCATCCTGGTCTCGCTCGCCCTCTACACCGGCCTCGGCCTGCTCCTGCCGGAACGCAGTGAACGCACGGACGAGATCATCGACATCGCCGGTCGTGAGGACGACGACACCGACGGCTCCGGCCGCCCGTCCCCGGGCCCCGCCGTAACCGTGTGAACGGCCTGTGCGACCGCACCGGCACACCCTTCCGAGGAGAGCAGAACTGACATGACCCAGCCCGCGACCGGACTGAACGGCCTGTTGGCCTTCCCGCTCACCCCGTTCACCGAGAACCTCGAAGTGAACCTCGACGCCTTCGCCCACAACGTCGAGACCCATGTGGCCGCCGGCGCGGGAGCGCTGTTCGTGGGCTGCGGCACCGGGGAGTTCAGCTCGCTGACCACGGAGGAGCTGTCCGCCCTGCTCCGCACCGCCCGCGAGGTCGTCGACGGACGGGTGCCGGTGTGGGCCGGGGCCGGCGGCGGCGCGGCGGCGGCCCGGGCCGGGGTCGAGGCGGCGCAGGAGGGCGGCGCCGACGGGGTGCTGCTCCTCCCGCCGTACCTGGTCTCCGGCCCGCCGTCCGGACTCGTCGCCCATGTGCGGTACGCGGTCGGCACGACCGACGTGCCGCTGATCGTCTATCACCGCGCCACCAGCGTCTTCTCCGAGGCCTCGGCCGTGGCGCTGCTGGACATCCCGTCGGTCATCGGCATCAAGGACGGCCACGGCGACGTGGAACTGATGAGCCGTATCGTCACCGCCGTACGGGCCTCCGGCGGGCGCGGGAAGGACTTCCTCTTCTTCAACGGACTGCCGACCGCCGAGGTCTCCGCCCGCGCTTACGCGGCGATCGGCGTCGAACGCTACTCCTCGGCCGTCCACTGCTACGTCCCCGAGATCGCCGCCCGCTTCCACCGCGCCCTGACCGAACGCGACGACGCCACCATGGACGCGCTGCTCAGCGGTTTCTACCTGCCGCTGGTGGCCCTCCGCGACGAGACCCCCGGCTTCGCCGTCTCCCTGGTCAAGGCCGCCGCCCGGCTCCGCGGCCACAAGGCCGGGACTGTCAGGCCGCCGCTCGCCGAGCCCGACCCGGGCCAGCTCCGCCGGCTGGAGGAGATCATCGCGTCGGGCCTGGACACCCTCGCCGCGCTGGGGGAGGGCGGCCGGTGAAGATCCGCGAAGCCGTCCTCACCCCTGTCGCGTTCGCCGACCCGCCGCTGCTCAACGCCATGGGCGTGCACGAACCCTTCGCCCTGCGCAGCGTCGTGCAACTCGTCGGCGAGGACGGCACCACCGGCCTCGGCGAGTCCTACGGCGACGAGGCCTTCCTCACCCAGGCCCGCAAGGTGGCCGCGGAACTCGCCGGCTGGGACGTGTTCGACCTCCCCGGCCTGCGGCGGATCGTGGCGCGGACCATCGGCGGAGCCGTCTACGCCGACCAGCACGGGCTCACCGGAGGATTCTCCGTCGGCAAGACACTCGCCAGCGTCTACTCCCTGTTCGAGGTAGCCGCCCTCGACGCCCAGGGCAAGATCCTGGGCCGCCCGGTCTCCGACCTCCTCGGCGGCCGGGCCCGGGACGAGGTGGAGTTCTCGGCGTACCTCTTCTACAAGTACGGCGCCCACCTCGACGACGACCGGGCCGACGACTGGGGCGAGGTCCTCACCCCCGACCAGGTCGTCGGCGAGGCCCGCCGGATGGTCGACACGTACGGCTTCCGCTCCATCAAGCTCAAGGGCGGTGTGCTGCCGCCGGAGCAGGAGATCGAGGCGGTACGGGCCCTCGCCGAGGCCTTCCCGGACCACCCGCTGCGGATCGACCCCAACGGGGCCTGGAAGCCCGAGACGGGCATCGAGGTCGCCAGGCAGCTCGACGGCGTCCTCGAATACCTGGAGGACCCCACCCCGGGCATCGCCGGGATGGCCCGGGTGGCCGAGCACGCCGGCATGCCGCTGGCCACCAACATGTGCGTGGTGCGCTTCGCGGACCTGGCCCCGGCGTTCCGGGCGAACGCCGTGGGCGTCGTCCTGTCCGACCACCACTTCTGGGGCGGGCTGCGCGACACCCAGGCGCTCTCCGTGGCCTGTGAGTCCTTCGGCGTCGGCCTGTCCATGCACTCCAACAGCCATCTCGGCATCAGCCTGGCCGCGATGGTGCACGTCGCCGCGGCGACCCCGCACCTCAGTTACGCCTGCGACACGCACTGGCCCTGGAAGTCCTCGGACGTCGTCGCCCCCGGCACCCTCGAGTTCCGGGACGGCGCCGTGAAGGTCCCCGACGGGCCCGGCCTCGGGGTGGAACTCGACCCGGACGCGCTCGCCCGCGCCCACGAGGACTATCTGCGCTGCGGCCTGACCAAACGGGACGACGTCACCTATATGCGCCGGTACGTCGGGACGTTCGAACCCAACACGGAAAGGTGGTGAGGGCGCCGGGCCGCTGAGGCGGCCGCGGCGTCACGCGGCGGTATCGGGCGTGAGCAGGGCGAAGGGCGCGCCGAAGGGATCCTTGAGCATCGCCAGCCGCCCCACTCCCGGCGCGTGCTCGGCCGGGATCAGCACGGTGCCGCCGCGCCCGGCCGCCGCGGCGAGGGCGGCGTCGCAGTCCGCGACCTCGAAGTACGGGTGCCAGTCGGAGGTGGTGCCGGCCGCGATGTTCTCCGCCGGCAGCTGCATGATGCCGCCCTGGGAGGTGTCGGGGCCGTCGCCGGCGGGGGAGACCAGCGCGTAGTCCAGACCGCCGCCGACCGGCGCGTCCTGGAGCACCCAGCCGAAGACGGCCCGGTAGAAGTCCCGGGCGGTGGCCGCGTCCGTGCTGTAGAGCTCGGTCCAGCACAGCGTGCCCGGCTCGCCCACCGCGTCCAGGCCGCCGTTCCCGGCAGGTTCCCACGCGGCGAACCGGGCGCCGGCCGGGTCCGTGTAGTGCGCCATGCGTCCCAGGTCGAACACGCCCATCGGGGGCAGCTCGACGGTGCCGCCCGCCTGCTCGACCGCCCGCGTGGTGGCGTCGGCGTCCGAGGTGTGGAAGTACAGCGACCAGCCCGGGTCGGAGTCCTCCTCGGACATCGGCCCGATGGCCGCCACGGTCTCGCCGCCGAGCTTGAACATGCCGTAGCCCCCGGCGCCCGGCCCGGCGGACTCGAAGACCCAGCCGAAGACGTGCCCGTAGAAACCGACCGCGGCCTCGATGTCGGGGGTCCCCAGGTCGATCCAGACAGGGGCTCCCGGGACGTAATCGGTCGTGAGCATGGCAGTCCTTCCCGCACGGTCGCGTTCCCCGGCGGGTCCAGCATGGCAGCAGCGGACGGTCACCGCTCTCCGAGCGGCGGGGAAGTGCGACGGGCGGTCAGCCGCCGGACTCGCGGTCGCCGCTGTCGGACCGCAGCAGGACGACGTTCTCCGTGTTCTCCCCGGGGCCCTCCGCCCCGTCCCCGTCCCGCGGCGTGTCGTGGCTGCCGGGCGCCTGCTGCGGGATGCCGGCGGCGGGCTGGTGAGGGCGTCCCTCGAGGGCGGCCAGTGCCTTCTCGAAGGTCTCGCCGGTCGCCTGCATCCTGATCCGCGCCAGCCGGCGCACCTCGTCACTCGCCACGCCACGAATCATAGGCCCACGCTCGGCGTCCCGGGCCACCGTCCGTACCTCCCCGGCGGGCGCTCCGGGCCGCGGGGCGGTAGGACGGAGAGAGCGGGACCGTGCCCGCGGAGACGGAGGCGTTCCATGTTCGAGGCCGGAAACATCCGCGAGTGGCGGGGCCACGATGTGGTGGACGGTGACGGGAGCAAGATCGGCGAGCTGGAAGCGGTGTACGTCGACACCGCCACCGACCAGCCGGCGTTCGCCACGGTCGTCGTCGGCCTGCCCACCCGGCGCAGGCTGGCCTTCGTGCCACTGGCCGGCGCCACGGTGGGGCCCGACTACGTACGGGTGACCGTCTCGAAGAAGCAGGTGAAGGACGCGCCGTCCATCGGCATGGAGGGCGAGCTGCCTGCCGCCGACGAAGGCGCCGTGTTCTCCCACTACGGCTTCGAGCACCGGGCGGACACCGGGGGCGGACGCCGCCTGGCCCGGCGCTGAGAGGCTGCGAGGGGGCCGCACGCCGTTTGAAGCGGAGGCGGACGGAAACCCGGACGGGTGTTGATCAGGCGTGAAACCAGGGGCGGGTCGACCACCAGGACACACAAGGAGTGAGCGTCCGATGCCGTATGGAGCCTTCCTCACCGTTGTGCGCGAGCGCGGCGGCTACACCCCCGACGAGGCGGAGCGGATCACCGAGGCCGTACTGACCGCCCTGGGCACGCGCCTGACCGCGGACGTGGCCGGCCATCTGGCCGACCAACTGCCCGAGCCCATGGCCGACATGCTCAACGACGCCGTCGCGACTCCGCAGGACTGGGGTGTGCGGGAGTTCCTGACCCGCATCGCCGAGACCACGGGGGACGACCTGGAGAGCGCCGAGGCGCACACCCGTACGGTGCTGTCCACGCTCGCCGAGCAGATCAGCGGCGGTGAGCGTAACAAGGTCCTGAGCCGGCTGCCGTCCGGGTACGCCGACCTGTTCGGTTTCCCGGAGCTGGCCGGCTGAGCGGTGGCCCCGCCCGCCGGGCCGCCGGAGCCGCGGAGCCGTTCAGCCGCCGGGCCGCCGGTTCCCGGCGCCGGCGGAGCCGTACGCCGTTCGAGCCGTGGGACCACGAGGGAAGGACCGGACATGACGACACCTCAGCCCCCAGGCCACCCCGACCCCACGCACCCGGATCCGGTGCCGCCGTCGCCGAACCCCGCGCCCGGGCCGCCGGGACCCGAGCCCGGCCCGGGCCCCGGTCCGGTGCCCACCC
>NZ_WHPN01000378.1 GCF_009735685.1 Streptomyces lycii
GGGAGGGCCGCCGTCGTTCGCGTGGCGGTGGTGCGTACCGCTTCCGGTACGGGCCCGGGGTCAGCCGCCGGCGCGTCCGCGCTGCGCCGTCGGGACGGCCGGCGCGGGCGTGCTGCGCGCGGAGCGGTCCGACTGCGGCGGTCTGCGGCTGCCGCCCGGGGTGACCGGGGTGCGCTCGGAGCGCACGGTGTACGTGCGGGGCGGGTGGTGCGGTCTGGGCTCCGGGGCCCGGGGCGCACCGGCGCGGGCGCCCGCCCCCACCGGCTCACGCACCGGCGCGGGCTGCTCGTCCCGCGCTCCCGCGGGCTGCGGCGGGGCCGACGGGCGGCGGATCCCGACCGGCGGGAACGGCGGCGGGGCGAGCCTGCGGCCCTCCCGGAGACGGTCCCGGCAGTCCAGCAGCCAGGTGTTCGCCCAGGCGATGAGCGGTTCGCACCAGGGCAGCGCCAGCAGGACCAGCAGACCGGCGGTCCAGCCGAGGAGCACGTCGCTCACCCAGTGGGTGCCCAGATAGACCGTCGTGGCCCCGACCCCCAGCGCGAAGCCGGCGGCCACCAGCGACAGCACCCGGCGGGCCCGCTGCGTGGTGGCGAGATAGGCCAGGATGCCCCAGGTCACGACCGCGTTGGCGGTGTGACCCGAAGGAAATATGTCGCCGCCGGCGAACATCTCGTCGGATCCCACGGTCGTGGCGTAGTGCGGCCCCAGCCGCCCGAGGCCGTACTTCACGGCGCCGACGGTGCTGTTGAGCAGCAGCAGCGCGGCGCCCAGGGCCAGCAGCGGCCGCAGCGTGCGCTGCCGCCACGAGCGCCAGCCCAGCCACGCGGCCACCAGAACGGCCGTCGGCCCCCGCTGCCCGAGCACCACGAAGTAGTCGAGGGCGGCGTGCAGCTCCGGCCACTGCTTGTAGGGCCGGAAGAGCATGACCTGCCAGTCGAGACGGACTAGCCGATCGCTCACGAAAACGGCCAAGACGATCGCCGCGTAGAACCCCACGGCCGAACCGAACAACACCTTGCGTGTTCGGCTCATCCGCGGGACGGCGCGGTCGCTCGGTCGCTCGGGCTCCTGCTCGAGCCGGGCGAGGATTCGGTCGGTACGCACTCAATCGACGTTACAGGGGGTGAGCGGCGAACCCGGTCGGCCGGGCGGGTTCGTGATGACGATGTGATGTGGAGTTGGCCTCATCGAGAAGTTTAATTCGGACGTTCCGTCAAAATGGGAGAGCGTGTCCGAGCGAATTCGAAGCCACCGATAATCAGCGTTTCTTGAGGCTACCCAATCCGTTCACCCGGAAGTAGCCGGGAATTCTCGGTCCGTATCCGGTTACCCCCGGGCCGGGCCCCGGCGGACGGATCCGTTCCGCCGGGGCGTACGACCGGGACCTGCTGCTTCGCCCGGCGGTCGCGGAGAGTGAGCGGCCGGCCGCGCGCGAGGGCCGCCGGCCGCCGGAAGTGAGGCTGGCCACATGACCACCCGCCTCCCTCGCGTACCCTGACGACTCACTCGTCTCACGAAGCAGGTCTGCCGGGACCGGATCCTGCCCGGAGCCCGCCCGAGCGCGAGGGCAACACTGGAGGTGCGTACATGTCCGGAACGACCACGGCCCGCGGAGACCGGGCGGCGGACGTTCCTCGGCATCGGCGCGGCACGGGCGCCGGCGGAAGCCGCTGGGCCGTGCTGCTGGTCCTCTGCGTCAGCCTGCTGCTCGTCGCCCTGGACGCGACCGTGCTGCACGTGGCCGTCCCGGCCGTCAGCGAGGACCTGCGGCCCGACGGCGTGCAGCTGCTCTGGATCGTCGACGCCTACCCGCTCGTCGCCGCGTCGCTGCTGATCCTCTTCGGCACCCTCGGCGACCGTGTCGGACGCCGCCGGGTGCTGCTCCTCGGCTACGGCATCTTCGGCCTGGCCTCCGCCGTCGCCGCCTGCGCGGACAGCGCGCAGGTCCTCATCGCCGCCCGTGCCCTGCTGGGCGTCGGCGGAGCGATGATCATGCCGGCCACCCTCTCGATCCTCCGGCAGGTCTTCCCCGACCGCCGTGAGCGCGCCCTCGCCATCGGCATCTGGAGCGCTGTCGCCGCCGTCGGCGCGGCCGTCGGCCCGCTCCTCGGCGGGCTGCTGCTGGAGCATTTCTGGTGGGGCTCGGTCTTCCTGATCAACATCCCGCTGATGGCGGTCTGCCTCCCGGTCGGCCGCTGGGTGCTGCCGGAGTCCACCGGTGACGGCGACGGGCCGTGGGACGTGCTGGGCGCGCTGATGGCCGCGTTCGGCCTGGCGGGCGTGGTGTTCGGGGTCAAGCGCGCCGGGGGCGGGGAGGGACTGGCCGATCCGGTGACGACGGCGCCGCTGGCCGCCGGTGTGCTGCTGCTGTACCTCTTCGTACGGCGGCAGCGGAACCGTAAGCACCCCCTGATCGACCTGGGGATGTTCTCCCGGCCCGCCTTCGGCACCTCCGTGGGCTGCATCGTGCTGGCGATGCTCGCGCTCGTCGGGCTCCAGCTCATCGCGACCCAGTACCTCCAGCTCGTCCTCGGGTTCTCCCCGCTGGAGACCGGGCTGCGGATGGTTCCGCTGACCGTCTCCGCGATGGCCGCCGGGCTGCTCGGCTCCCGGATGCTGCAGCGCCTCGGCCCCCGGACGATGGTCGTGCTCGGCTTCACGGTCACCGCCGCGGCCGTGCTGTCGCTGGTGTCCATGGGCGAGCACGACCGGCCCGGGCTGCTGACCGCGGGCTTCCTGCTGCTCGGCTTCGGCCTGGAGACGACGCTCTTCGGCGCGTACGAGTCGATGCTGAGCGAGGCCCCCGCCGATCAGGCCGGCGGTGCCGCCGCCATCGGCGAGACCTCCTACCAGCTGGGCGCGGGCATCGGCATCGCCCTGCTCGGCACCGTGATGAACGCCGTCTACGCACCGGGGGTGTCCACCGTCCCCGGGGTGCCCGCCCACGCGTCGGCCGCCGCGGGCCACTCGCTCGGTGAGGCCTACGACATAGCGGGCGGGCTCGGCGGCCCGGCCGGGGCCGCGCTGCGCGAGGCCGCCCGCGACGCCTTCGTGCACGGGCTGCACATCACCCTGGCGGTCAGCGCGCTGCTTCTGCTGCTGGGTGCCGCGGCGGCGCTGCGGCTGCCCCGGCGCATGGAGTGCGCCGGGGACGAGGCGGCCGGCCCGCCAGCCGGCCCGCCGGCCGGTCCGGGAGGGACGGCGGAGACCGGCGAGGCGGACGGGACCGGCCGGGACGCCGCCGCGGTGCCCCCGGCCCGGCGCCCCGGACGGGAAGCGCGGCTGCCGGGCCGCGAACGCCGGGTCCAGCCGGCCGCCACCCGCTGACCTGCCGCGTTTCCGTGCCGGGCGGCCCTGGACAGCGGTGGTTACCGAGCCGTAGCGTCGGATGATCGCAGCGGCCGCCCGGAACCGGCACGGCATCCGGCCCGGCGGCCCCGAGCCGCACCCTGGAGGGCCGCACCATGTCCGCATCCCTGCCCGCGTTCGACCCGGCGGATCCGCTCGGCATCGACGATCTGCTGAGCGAGGAGGACCTGGCGGTGCGCGACACGGTGCGCCGCTGGGCGGCGGACCGGGTCCTGCCGCACATCGCCGACTGGTACGAGCGGGGAGAGCTGCCCGGCATCCGCGAGCTGGCCCGCGAACTCGGCGGCCTCGGCGCGCTCGGCATGTCCCTGCACGGCCACGGCTGCGCGGGCGCGAGCGCGGTGCAGTACGGCCTGGCCTGTCTGGAGCTGGAGGCGGCCGACTCCGGCATCCGCTCGCTCGTCTCCGTGCAGGGCTCCCTCGCGATGTACGCCATCCACCGCTTCGGATCGGAGGAGCAGCGGGAGCAGTGGCTGCCGCGCATGGCGTCCGGCGAGGTCATCGGCTGCTTCGGGCTCACCGAACCGGACCACGGCTCGGACCCGGGGAACATGCGGACCCGCGCCAGGCGGGAGCCGGGCGGCGACTGGGTGCTCGACGGCCGCAAGATGTGGATCACCAACGGTTCGGTGGCCGGCGTCGCCGTCGTCTGGGCGCGGACGGACGAGGGCATCCGCGGCTTCGTCGTCCCCACGGACACCGCCGGCTTCTCGGCACCGGAGATCAAGCACAAGTGGTCCCTGCGGGCCTCGGTGACCAGCGAGCTGGTGCTCGACGGCGTACGGCTGCCCGCGGACGCCGTACTGCCCGCGGTCACGGGCCTCAAGGGGCCGCTCAGCTGCCTGAGCCACGCGCGCTACGGCATCGTCTGGGGCTCGATGGGGGCCGCCCGCTCGTCCTTCGAGACCGCGGTCGACTACGCGAGGACCCGCGAGCAGTTCGGCCGGCCCATCGGCGGTTTCCAGCTCACCCAGGCCAAACTCGCCGACATGGCCGTCGAACTGCACAAGGGCGTGCTGCTCGCCCATCATCTGGGCCGCCGGATGGACGCCGGAAAGCTGCGCCCGGAACAGATCAGCTTCGGCAAGCTCAACAATGTGCGGGAGGCCATCGAGATCTGCCGCACGTCCCGCACGATCCTGGGCGCCAACGGGATTTCGCTGGAATACCCGGTGATGCGGCACGCCACCAATCTGGAATCGGTGCTCACCTATGAGGGCACCGTGGAAATGCACCAGCTGGTGCTGGGCAAGGCGCTCACCGGAATCGACGCCTTCAGGTGACGGCCCGGCGGCCCGGTGATCACCCGATACGGTGAGCGCCCGCCTCAGCTCTGGTTGAAGAAGCCGCCGTCCGACGTCCGGCCGGCGGCCTCACCGCTCACGATGCGGTAGTCGGAGGGCGTGAGCAGGAAGACGCGGGTGGCGACCCGGTCGATGGAGCCGCGGAGCCCGAAGATCAGCCCGGCGGCGAAGTCGACCACGCGCTTGGCGTCCGAGGGGTCCATGGCCGTGAGGTTCACGATCACCGGGACGCCCTCCCGGAACAGCTCGCCGATGGCGCGTGCGTCGCGGAAGCCGTCCGGCGTGATCGTGGCGATCCGGCGGCCCTGCTCCTGCGCCGCCTCCTCGGCCACCCGGACGCGCGGATCGGTCACCCAGACGTCACGGGGCTCGGGCCCCTCGGTGTAGTCGTCGTCGTAGTAGCGCTCGTCATCGTTCTCGTCGACAAGCCCCAGCCATGCACTCGCCTTGCGCACCGATCCCATGAACGCCTCCTCTCACACGCGGTCCGTGCTGTCCGCCCTCCTATGGTCGTCCATGATGCTGATGATGCGCCAAGCGGATACCCCTCGCACACGTATTTCGTGACGGTACTGGTGCAGAACGCTTAAAAGCTCATCAGACTTTCGACACGAGGGGAAGGCTGACGGCCCGATAGCATGCGGGAGCGTCCATCACGCCTGGACAGAGCAACGGGGGATAGGTGTTCGGAATCATCAGGCCGTGCCGTCATCGGCTGTCCGGGGGATTGCACGCCCGCTGGACGGCCCATCTGTGCGGGCTCTGTCTCGCCCTGCGCGGCGACCACGGCCAGTTCGCCCGGGTGGCCACGAACTACGACGGCCTGATCGTCTCCGTGCTGGCCGAGGCCCAGGCGGAACCCTCCGGCCGCCGGCGGCGCACCGCGGGCCCCTGCCCGCTGCGCGGCATGCGCACGGCGCCGGTCGCCACCGGCGACGGCGCCCGGCTGGCGGCCACGGTCTCCCTGGTGCTGGCGTCGGCGAAGATACGCGACCACGTCGCCGACGGCGACGGTCTGCTCGCCCGGCGCCCGGTGGCGGCCGCGGCGCGACGGGTGGCCGGCGGCTGGGACCGGGCGGGCGCCCGGAGCGGCGCGGACCTCGGCTTCGACACGGCGGTGCTGGTCCGGGCGGTGGAGCGACAGGCCGGCGTCGAGGCGGCGGCCGGCCCCGGCACCCCGCTGCTGGAGATCACCGAACCCACCGAGTCGGCGACCGCGGCGGCTTTCGGCCACACGGCGGTGCTCGCGGGCCGCCCCGGCAACGCCGGGCCGCTGCGGGAGGCGGGACGGCTGTTCGGCCGGCTCGCGCATCTGCTCGACGCGGTCGAGGACCTCCGGCAGGACGCCGCTTCCGGCGCGTGGAATCCGCTCACGGCCACCGGCACGGACCTCGCCGAGGCACGTCGGCTGTGTGACGACGCGGTGCGCGGCATACGGCTCGCGCTGAGGGACGCCGAGTTCACGAACGGTGCGCTGGCACACGTCCTGCTCGCCCACGAACCGGCCCGCTCCGTCGACCGGGTCTTCGGCGCGGAGCGCTGCTCGCACCAGGCGCCGCCGGGCCAGGCGCCGCCGGGCCAGGCGCCGCCGGGCCAGGCGCCGCCGGGCCGGGCACCTTCCGTGCCGGGCGGAGGGGCGCCCGGGCCGGGTCTCCCCGGTCTTCCCGGTCTTCCCGGTCTTCCCGGTCCGGGCGGTCCGTGGCGCAGGCGCGGCGCGATCGCCGGCTGCGCGGTACTGGCCGGACTCTGCTGTACCGGCCAGGTGTGCTGCCGGGAGACCTACGACGACCCGTGGGTGCACGGCAAGCGGCGCGAGGGCTGCTGCCACCAGTGCGACTGCTCCGACGCCTGTGACTGCTGCGACTGCTGTAACTGCTGCAACTGTGATGGTTGTGACGGCTGCGGCGGCTGCGGCTGCGACTGCTGAGCGGCGCTCGCACGACCCGTCCGGGGGATTGACTCAACTCCCGAGTAAACCGATTGAAGCCGATGGTCGATTTTCGGCCACTGTGCTGTCGGGCGGAAGGGGCCACGGGGGCGGATTCGGCTGCCGGGCCCGGGTAACGGCCCGCCCCGCCCCGGGGCGCCTTCCCGCCCGGCCGCACGGTCGGGCGGAGGAGGCGGCGGCCGGAAGCGGCGCACCCCTCCGGCGGACGGCGGATTCCCGCCCCGTACCGCGAACCGGCCCTGGCCCGCGGGGTTCTCCGGGGCGGCGGCGGCCCGGCGGCGGACCGCTGTCCGGCCGTGTCCCCGGGGCGGGAACCGGTCGGCGTGCCGGTGCGTCGAAACGGCAGCAGAAGCGGAGTGCCCACCCCGGCGGCCCCAGGCCACCGGGGCCCTTCGTCATGCCCGGGCACGGCCGAAAGGCGCCCTTGTGAAGCGTTGTGAGCCCCCCGAATACTCCCCACAGCGCTTGTCAGGGGCACGGCGTATCCGGAATCCGGAGTGCTGCCTGACTGCGCCTCACGGGACCGCCCACCCCAAGCGGACCCCCGATTCTTCTGTTGGAGGAAGAGTGAGGATCAAGCGCACCACCCCCCACGGCGTGGCGAGACGCACCCGGCTGATCGCGGCCGCGGCAGGCCTGGCGGCGGCAGCAGCCGTCTCCATCCCGGCCGGCAGCGCGAGTGCCGACACCGCCGCCGTCTTCAGCGCCGCCCAGCTCACCAAGGCGAGCGACGCCGTGCTCGACGCCGATGTGGCCGGCACCGCCTGGCACGTCGACAAGGAGACCGGAACCGTCGTCCTCACCGTGGACGACCGGGTCTCCAAGAGCGAGATAGCGAAGATAAAGAAGGAAGCCGGTGCGAACGCCGGCGCCCTCCAGATCGAGCGCACCGAGGGCACCTTCCAGAAGTACGTGGCGGGCGGTGACGCCATCTACGCGAGCAGCTGGCGCTGCTCGGCCGGCTTCAACGTGCGCAGCGGCAGCACGTACTACATGGTCACCGCCGGTCACTGCACCGACGGCGCCGGCAACTGGTACAGCAACTCCGGCCGCTCCACCCTCATCGGCCCGACCGTCGGGTCGAGCTTCCCCACCAACGACTACGGGCTCGTCCGCTACGACGGTTCCGTCTCGCACCCGGGCACCGCGGGCGGCGTGGACATCACGGGCGCCGGCAACGCCAGCGTCGGCATGTCCGTCACCCGGCACGGCAGCACCACGGGCACCCACAGCGGTTCCGTCACCGGCCTGAACGCGACCGTCAACTACGGCAGCGGTGACATCGTCTACGGCATGATCCGCACCAACGTGTGCGCCGAGCCGGGCGACAGCGGCGGTTCGCTCCGCTCCGGCAGCACGGCGATCGGTCTCACCTCCGGCGGCAGCGGCGACTGCAACTCCGGCGGTACGACCTTCTTCCAGCCGGTCACCGAGGCGCTCAGCGCGTACGGCGTCAGCGTCTACTGACCGATACGGCCGGTACCCGCAGGCTGACGAGCCCCCGCCCGAGTCGACCGGGCGGGGGCCCATCCGTGCTCGGGCCGGAACGCGGCCACCGCACCACTCCACAGCCGCGCCGTACGGGACTATCGTGGACAACAGCACCCTTGGCGGGGCATCGCTCGCGATACGGACGGCAGGTGGCCGTGATGTTGGAAGAGCTGGTGACAGCGGGGGCGGTGGCGCTCTCCGGCGGTGCCGTCTACCTCGTGTCGGCGGCCCGGGTGGTCAAGCAGTACGAGCGCGGTGTGGTCCTCCGGCTCGGCAGGCTGCGCGACCAGGTGCGCGGCCCCGGGTTCACGCTGATCGTTCCCGGCGTCGACCGGCTCCGGAAGGTCAACATGCAGATCGTCACGCTGCCCGTGCCCGCGCAGGAGGGCATCACCCGGGACAACGTGACGGTGCGGGTCGACGCCGTCGTCTACTTCAAGGTGGTGGACCCGGCCGACGCCGTCATCCGGGTCGAGGACTACCGCTTCGCGGTCTCGCAGATGGCGCAGACCTCGCTCCGTTCGATCATCGGGAAGAGCGATCTCGACGATCTGCTCTCCAACCGGGAGAAGCTCAACCAGGGGCTGGAGCTGATGATCGACAACCCGGCCGTCGAGTGGGGCGTGAGCATCGACCGGGTCGAGATCAAGGACGTGTCGCTGCCGGAGACGATGAAGCGCTCCATGGCCCGGCAGGCGGAGGCGGCCCGGGACCGCCGGGCCCGGGTCATCAACGCGGACGCGGAGTTCGAGGCGTCGAAGAAGCTCGCCGAGGCCGCCAAGCAGATGTCGGACACCCCGGCGGCGCTCCAACTGCGGCTGCTGCAGACCGTGGTGGCGGTCGCGGCCGAGAAGAACTCGACGCTGGTGCTGCCGTTCCCGGTGGAACTGCTGAGATTCCTGGAGCGGGCGGCGCAGAACACCTCCCCTGAGGTCTCCGCCCAGCAGGCCCCGGACCGGCAGCCCTCGCCGCCGGCCCCGTCCCAGCCCTCGTCCCAGGCCCCGCCCGGGGCCGGGGCCGATGACCGGTAGCCCCCGGCGCAGGCCCCTGATCACCGGGTGACCGCCTGCGGACCGGGACCCCGCAGGCCGGTACTTCGCGGACCGGTACTTCGCAGACCGGGATTCCGCAGGCCGGGAGTTTGTAAGTCCTGCTCCGCGCGTCCTTCCGCAGGGCGCCGCGGGGCTTTCCGCATGCCCTTCCGGGGGGCGCCGCTCTGCCCTCCGGGCGTCGTTCCGCGAACCGCCGCGGGGCCGGCGGACCGTTCGGAGAACGACCAGTAAGCGGGCGCGGTCTCTCGAATTCCGGTAAGCCGAGGACGGTTTCCGGACAGGCATTTTCATCGCCCTGAGTGTTTGCTCTGGGACTTTCCGTGAGTTGTGACGTTTCCACCTGCGCGGTGACCGTTCGGGCAGGCGGCCGATCACGTTTTCGTCTCTCGTGTGTGAGTCTTGAAAATTACCTTGTGGCCTCCCTCGATCCGTCGGAATACTCGGCCCCGCTTGTTGGCATGGACGCGACTCCTTTTTGGTAGTTATGTCCTTGTGCGACGCGCACGCATGTCCTCCGGGCCCGACGCTCCCCACAGCACCCGGGGCCCAACCCCCCACAGGAGGTCTCAACTTGAAGCACCGACGCATTACGAAGCGGCGTACCGCCATAGCGGCAGCCGGCATCGCGGCCCTGGTGGCCGGCGGGCTCACGCTGAACAGTGCCAACGCCGCCCCGCCCGAGCCCACTCCCGAGGTCCTGTCGATCGCCTCGGCGGAGAAGCTCGCCACGACACTCCTCTCCGACCTCGGTGACGGCGCCGCCGGCACCTACTACGACGCCGACGCGAAGCAGCTCGTCGTCAACGTGGTCGACGAGGCGGACGCCGAGGACGTCAAGGCCAAGGGCGCCGTCGCGAAGATCGTTCAGCACACCCTCGGTGAGCTGGACTCGGCGCGGGAGACGCTCAAGGCCGAGGCCACCATCCCGGGCACGTCCTGGTCGGTCGACCCGGTGAGCAACAAGGTCGTCGTCACGGCCGACGAGACCGTCAAGGGCGCCAAGCTCGACAAGCTCAACAAGGTCGTGAAGGGCCTCGACGGCAAGGCCACCGTCGAGAAGGTCGCGGGCGAGTTCAAGCCGTTCGCCTCCGGCGGCGACGCGATCTACAGCGGCGGCGCGCGCTGCTCGCTCGGCTTCAACGTGACCGTCGGCGGCGAGCCCGCCTTCATCACGGCCGGCCACTGCGGCGACGCGGGCAGCTCCTGGTCCGACTCCTCGGGCGGCGCCGAGATCGGCACCATGGAGGACTCCAGCTTCCCGGGTGACGACTTCGCCCTGGTGAAGTACAGCTCCGGTGTGGACGCCCCGAGCGAGGTAAACCTCTACGGCGGCGGCACCCAGCAGATCACCGGGGCGGGCGAGGCCACCGTCGGCCAGACCGTGACCCGCAGCGGCAGCACCACCCAGGTGCACGACGGCGAGGTCACCGGCCTCAACGAGACCGTCAACTACCAGGAGGGCTCGGTCTCCGGTCTGATCAAGACCACCGTCTGCGCCGAGCCGGGCGACAGCGGCGGCTCGCTCTTCGCGGGCAGCACGGCCCTGGGTCTGACCTCCGGCGGCAGCGGTGACTGCTCCTCGGGCGGCACGACCTTCTTCCAGCCGGTGCCCGAGGCGCTCTCCGCGTTCGGCGCCGAGATCGGCTGACGTACCACCGCTTCACCCGCCCCCCCACGGCGGATCCCGGCCCCCGGACACCCGCGACGGTGTCCGGGGGCCGGGGCGTGGTGCGGCGGTGCCGTCCCGGCCGGCGGGCCGCGGTGCCGGGCGGGGCGGAACCACCACAGGCAGCGGACTTTGCATGATCATGCGTGAGGATGCATACTCTTCCTATGTCTAAGGTCCTCACCTCCCTTCCCGCCGGCGAGCGCGTCGGCATCGCCTTCTCGGGCGGGCTCGACACCTCCGTCGCGGTCGCGTGGATGCGCGACAAGGGCGCCATTCCGTGCACCTACACCGCCGACATCGGTCAGTACGACGAGCCCGACATCGCCTCGGTGCCCGGCCGCGCGAAGACCTACGGTGCCGAGATCGCACGCCTGGTCGACTGCCGGGCGGCGCTGGTCGAGGAGGGCCTGGCCGCGCTCGCCTGCGGGGCGTTCCACATCCGCTCGGGCGGGCGGGCCTACTTCAACACCACACCGCTCGGCCGCGCCGTCACGGGCACCCTGCTGGTCCGGGCGATGCTCGAGGACAACGTACAGATCTGGGGCGACGGCTCGACCTTCAAGGGCAACGACATCGAGCGGTTCTACCGGTACGGCCTGCTCGCCAATCCGCGCCTGCGGATCTACAAGCCCTGGCTGGACGCGGACTTCGTGACCGAGCTGGGCGGCCGCAAGGAAATGTCGGAGTGGCTGATCGCCCACGACCTGCCCTACCGCGACAGCACGGAGAAGGCGTACTCCACCGACGCCAACATCTGGGGCGCCACGCACGAGGCCAAGACGCTGGAGCACCTGGACACCGGCGTGGAGACCGTGGAGCCGATCATGGGGGTGCGGTTCTGGGACCCCGAGGTCGAGATCGCCGCCGAGGACGTGACGATCGGCTTCGACCAGGGCCGCCCGGTGACGATCAACGGCAAGGAGTTCGCCTCCCCCGTGGACCTGGTGATGGAGGCGAACGCCGTCGGCGGCCGGCACGGCATGGGCATGTCGGACCAGATCGAGAACCGGATCATCGAGGCCAAGAGCCGCGGCATCTACGAGGCGCCCGGCATGGCCCTGCTGCACGCGGCGTACGAGCGCCTGGTCAACGCGATCCACAACGAGGACACCCTCGCCCAGTACCACAACGAGGGACGGCGCCTCGGGCGGCTGATGTACGAGGGCCGCTGGCTGGACCCGCAGGCGCTGATGGTGCGCGAGTCGCTGCAGCGCTGGGTCGGCGCCGCCGTCACCGGCGAGGTGACGCTGCGGCTGCGGCGCGGCGAGGACTACTCGATCCTCGACACCACGGGCCCGGCCTTCAGCTACCACCCGGACAAGCTGTCCATGGAGCGCACCGAGGACTCGGCGTTCGGACCGGTGGACCGGATCGGCCAGCTCACCATGCGGAACCTCGACATTGCCGACTCCCGCGCCAAGCTCGAACAGTATGCCGGGCTCGGCCTGATCGGCGCCGTCAGCACCGCGGTCGGCGCCGCCCAGGCGGCCTCCACCGGGCTGATCGGCGCCATGCCGGAGGGCGGCGCCGAGGCCATCGCCTCCCGCGGCGAGGTCTCCGGTGACGACGAGTGGCTGGACCGTGCCGCGATGGAGTCCGGCACGGACTGACCGCACTGCCGGGCGGTGGGCCCGGCGTCCGTGCACACGCGGGAGAAGGCCGGCCTTCTCCCGTTGGCCGAAATGTTCCCCTGTGTCCGGTCCCGGCCCGGTCTTCGCCCCCGTGTCCGCCCGGTGCCGCCCGGCGCCCGCGTGGCGGGACCCTCCGCTGTCCGCCGGGAGCGGGTGGCATACCGCCGCTTTCCGGGACGGGCCGGTTGCGGGGACCGGTTGCGTGCGGGGTGAGGTGCCCGGTGGCCCGGGAAGGCCCGCCGAGCCCTCAATCGTACGAACGTTCGAAGATTGGTTTATGGTGGTAGTGGGGGTGGAGAGGCCAGGTCAGCCAGGGGGTGCGGGTGAGACAGGAGGTGCGGATGTCCGGGTTCACGCATCTGCACACCGTCTCGGGCTTCTCCATGCGCTACGGAGCCACGCACCCCGAACGGCTGGCCGAGCGCGCCGCCGAGCGCGGCATGGACGCCGTCGCCCTGACTGACCGGGACACCCTCGCCGGGACGGTCCGGTTCGCCAGGGCATGTGCGAGGGCGGGAGTCCGGCCGGTGTTCGGGGCGAACCTGGCCGTGGCCGAATCCTTGCGTTCTCCGCTTGCCCGTAGCGGCGCCCGGAGCGGCGCGGCGACGCACGGGCCGGACGGCGCGCACCCCGGCGCGGTGCGCCGGCGCTCCCCGGTCCGCGGCGGGGCGTTCATCGACGAGTCCGCGCCCCGCGCGCTCTTTCTGGCCCGGGACGGCGCGGCGGGCTGGGCCGCCCTGTGCCGGCTGGTGTCCGCCGCCCACGCGGACGGCGGGGAGCGCCCCCTGCTGCACCGGCCCGACCTCGAACGCTCCGCGGTGGCGGAAGGGGGGCTGACCGTCCTCCTCGGGCCGGGCTCGGAGGTCGGCCGCGCGCTCGCCGCCGGCCGCCCCGACCGGGCGGCCGGGCTGCTCGCCCCCTGGCGCGAGATCTACGGCGACGCGCTCCGGCTGGAGGTGGTGCACCACCGACGCCCCGGCGAGGCCAGGGGCACCACGGCGCCGGGATCGCTGCGGCTGGCCGCCCGCACCCTCGGCTTCGCCGCCGAGCAGGGCGTACCGGCCGTGCTGACGAACGCCGTGCGCTACGCCGACCCCGGCCAGGGCCCGGTCGCCGACGTCCTCGACGCCGCCCGCCGCCTCGTGCCCGTCGACCCGCGCAAGCCCGGCTCCCTCGACAGCGGGGAACGCTGGCTCAAGGACCCGGACGGCATGGCGGAGACCGCCGGTCGGATCGCGGAGGCCGCCGGTTTCCGCCGTGACGCCGCCCACCGCCTGCTCGCCGAGACCGAACGGACCGCCGCCGCGTGCCTGGTCGACCCCGAGGACGACATCGGGCTCGGCACCGTGCACTTCCCCGAACCGCGCCTGGTGGGCGCCGGGCGGCGCACCGCCGACCGGGTGCTGCGGTCCCGCTGCGCCGCCGGCATGGTGCTGCGCGGCCACGACCGGGACCGGCGGCGCTGGGAACGGCTGGAGGACGAGCTGCGCATCATCGAGCGGCTCGGTTTCGCCTCGTACTTCCTCACCGTCGCCCAGGTCGTCGACGACACCCGGGCGCTCGGCGTCCGGGTCGCCGCGCGCGGCTCCGGCGCGGGCTCCCTGGTCAACCATCTGCTCGGCATCGCGAACGCCGATCCGGTCGAGCACGACCTGCTGATGGAGCGCTTCCTCAGCGAGCGCCGGGCCGCGCTGCCGGACATCGACATCGACGTCGAGTCCGCCCGCCGCCTCGACGTCTACCGCGCGGTGTTCGACCGCTTCGGCGCCGACCGGGTCGCGACCGTCGCCATGCCCGAGACCTACCGGGTGCGGCACGCGGTCCGCGACGTCGGCGCCGCCCTCGGCATGGACCCCGCCGAGACGGACCGGCTCGCCAAGGCCTTCCCGCACATCCGGGCCCGGGACGCCCGCGCGGCCCTGGACGAACTGCCCGAGCTGCGTTCCGTGGCCGCCGAGCGGGACCGGTACGGCAGGCTGTGGGAGCTGGTCGAGGCCCTGGACGGGCTGCCGCGCGGCATCGCCATGCACCCGTGCGGGGTGCTGCTCTCGGACGTCTCGATGCGCGACCGCACCCCGGTGGTCACGAGCGCGGGCAGCGGCGCGAGCGGCGGGGTCGCCGGTGCGGGCGGCTTTCCGATGTCGCAGTTCGACAAGGACGACGTCGAGGAGCTGGGGCTGCTCAAGCTCGACATCCTCGGGGTGCGGATGCAGTCCGCGATGGCGCACGCGGTGACCGAGATCGAACGGGCGTCGGGGGAGCGGGTGGACCTGGACGGCCTGGTGTCGGGCCCCTCCTCTCCGAAGACGGGCAGGGCCTCACCGAAGGCGGGCGAGGCATCGGCGAAGACGGGCGGGGCATCGCCGGAGACGGGCCGGCCGGCGGCCCCCATGAGCGACCCGGCGACGTACGACCTGATCAAGTCCACCGAGACGCTCGGCTGCTTCCAGATCGAGTCGCCGGGGCAGCGCGACCTGGTCGGCCGGCTGCAGCCCGCCACCTTTCACGACCTCGTGGTCGACATATCGCTTTTCCGGCCGGGGCCGGTCGCGGCCGACATGGTGCGCCCGTTCATCGAGGCCCGGCACGGCCGCCGCGCGCCGCGCTATCCGCATCCGGACCTGGAGCCGGTGCTGCGCGAGACGTACGGCGTCGTGGTCTTCCACGAGCAGGTCATCGGGATCGTGTCGGTCATGACGGGCTGCGACCGCGGGCTCGCCGACGAGGCGCGGCGCGCGCTGTCCGCCCCGGAGCGGCAGGGGCGGGTGCGCGCCTGGTTCGCGCGCGAGGCGGCGGGGCGCGGCTACGCGCCGGAGGTGGTGGCCCGCACCTGGGAGATCGTCGAGGCGTTCGGTTCGTACGGCTTCTGCAAGGCGCACGCGGTCGCGTTCGCCGTGCCGACCTACCAGTCCGCCTGGCTCAAGGCCCACCACCCGGCGGCCTTCTACGCCGGGCTGCTCACCCATGACCCGGGCATGTACCCGAAGCGGCTGCTGCTGGCGGACGCGCGGCGGCGCGG
Organism: Streptomyces lycii; assembly: GCF_009735685.1. Taxonomy (GTDB): domain Bacteria; phylum Actinomycetota; class Actinomycetes; order Streptomycetales; family Streptomycetaceae; genus Streptomyces; species Streptomyces lycii. The sequence goes on from NZ_WHPN01000378.1 coordinate 15,484, forward strand.
GGTGCCGGTGCTGCCGCTGGACGTGAACCGGTCGGGCTCCGCTTATCGAATCGAACTGGTGTCTGGCGAAAAGGGGAAGAAAGGGGAGAAGGAGGGGGAGAGGTACGGGATCAGGCTCGCCCTCAGCGATGTGCACGGCATCAGCGAGGCCGAGACCGGACGGATCGAGGCCGGACAGCCGTACGCCTCGCTGCTCGACCTGTGGCGCCGGGCCCGGCCCGGCCGGCCCGTCGCCGAACGGCTCGCCCAGGTCGGCGCGTTGGACGCGTTCGGCGGCAACCGCCGGGACCTGCTGCTCCGGATCGCCGAGCTGCACCGGAGGCAGAAGGACCCCGCCGCGCACACGGGCCAGCTTCCGCTGGACGCCGCTGCCGGACCGGACGGCGCCGGGGTGACGGCCGCCGAACCCGCCGGGCTGCCCGACCTCGACGCCGCAGAGCGCACCGGCGCCGAACTCGGCGTCCTCGGCATGGACGTCTCCCGGCACCTGATGACCGATCACGCCGCCTTCCTGGAGGAGCTGGGCGCCACCCCCGCCAAACGGCTGCGCGCCGCCCGGCACGGCGAGACCGTCCTGGTCGCGGGCGCCAAGGCCGCCACCCAGACCCCGGCCATCCGCTCCGGCCGCCGGATCATCTTCACCACCCTCGACGACGGCACCGGCCTGGCCGACTGCACCTTCTTCGAGGACAGCCACGCCGCCTGCGCGCACACCGTCTTCCACTCCTGGCTGCTGCTCGTCCGCGGCACCGTGGAGCGACGCGGCGCCCGCAGCCTCACCGTGGTGGGAACCCGCGCCTGGAACCTGGCGGAGCTGGCCGAACTGCGCCGCGAGGGCGGCCTGCGGGCGGTGGCGGAACGGCTGGCCGAACCGGAGGGCACCGCGGACGGCGGAGAGCGCACGGAGGACGGCGGGGAGCCCGCGGAGGGCGCCGCCCCGGAGGACGCGGCCGCCGCCGGGGTCAACGGACGCCGCATCCAGCTGCCCACCGGCTACGAGATGCACCCGTGGTCCGACCTCCGCCCGGCCGGCGAGGGCGCGGCCACCGGCCGCAAGCTGTGGCACTCCAGTCCGGGGAGCGCGGGCCGGTGACCGGGCGGGAGAGGACCGGACAGGAGCCGGCCGGGCAGGAGGCGGTCGTGCCGGAGGCGGTCGAGCCGGAGAGGGCCGGGCAGGAGGCGGTCGAGCCGGAGAGGGCCGGGCCGGGGAGGACCGGGCAGCAGGCGGCCGGGCAGGAAGCGGCCGGGCAGGAGGAAGCCGGGCGGAAGGACGCCGGGCCGGAGACGGCCGGGCGGGGGAGGAACGGTGGCGCCGCGGGGCGCACGGAGGAGCCGCCGCACGTGTTGTACCTGCGGTTCCGGGGCCCCGACGGCGAACCGCCCGGTGCGGAGGTCTACGACGGACTGCGCGCGCTGCTCGCCGAGTTCACGCCCGTCGTGCAGGCCCTGCCGCCCGACGCCGCGCTCGCCGACGTGCGCGGCGCGCTCCGCTACTTCCGCCGGGACGCGGCGGAGATCGCGGCGCTCGTACGGGTGCGCGCCCTCGCCCGCTACGGCACCGACTGCACCATCGGCGTGGCGGCCAACCCGCTGCTCGCACGGATGGCCGCCCAGGACGGGCCGGTGGCCGGGCCGCCCGGGACGGCCGAGGCGATCCGCACCGTCCCCGCCGACCCCGACGCCGTCACCGGCTTCCTCGCCCGCAAGCCCGCCACCGGACTGCACGGCGTCGGCCCGGCGACCGCGCGCGCCCTCGGCACGTACGGTCTGGACAGCGTCGACCGGATCGCCGCCGCACCGCGCGCGACCCTGCAGCGCATCCTGGGCGCCTCCACCGGACGGCGGGTGTACGAACAGGCGCACGGCATCGACCCCACCCCCGTGGTCCCGAACGCCCCCGCCCGCTCCACCGGCGCCGAACACCGCTTCGAGCGCGACGAACTCGACCCCGGGCAGCGCCGCCGCGCGCTGCTCACGCTCGCCCACGAACTGGGCATCCGGCTGCGCGCGGACGGCCTGGTGGCGCGGTCCCTGACCCTGACCGTCCGCTACGCCGACCGATCCACGACCACCCGCACCCGTACCCTGCCGGAGCCGACCGCGCACAGTCCGGCGCTCACCGACGCCGCGTACGCCCTGCACGGGGCGCTCGGCCTGCAACGCGCCCGGGTGCGCGCGGTGGCGCTGCGCGCGGAGGACCTGACGGACGCCGCATCCGCCGCCCACCAGCTGACGTTCGACCCGGCGGACGAAAAGTCCCGCCGCGTCGAGGCCGTCACGGACCGGGCGCGTGCCCGCTTCGGCGCGGCGGCGGTCCGCCCGGCGTCGGCGTTCGGCCGGCGCGGCGCGGCGGCGTGACCGGGCCCCCGGCGCGGTGTGCGACTGGTGCCCCTGGCGCAGCCTGTGACCGGGCTCCGGCAGCGGCGTGACCGGGCCCGGGCGCGGTGTGTGACCGGTGCCCGGCGCGGCGTGCGGCCGGGCTCCGGCGGTGGCGCGTGCGACCGGCTCCGGCAGCGGCGTGACCGGGAGCGGCACACCGGTGTGACCGGGCCCCCTGCCGTACCGGCGCGACCGGGGCCCCGGAACGACCACGGCTGTTGTACGGCCAGCCCGTACAGCAGCCCGGTGCCGCCCCGCCGTAGCGCGAGGGCGGCACCGGGCTTGCCGTGGCAGAACCGGCCTGTTGCCGAACAACCGGCCTGTGGCCGAAACGGGCCTGTGGCCGAAACGGGCCTGTGGCCGCAACCGGCCTGTGGCCGCGGCCTGTGGCCGGGCCCGGGCTGCCGTGCGGGACCGCGGGCGGCCCCGGACGTGCCCGCCGACGCCGAACCGGCCCCGGTCAGATCCGCTGCCGTGCCGCCCGCCGGCGTCCCGCGGCGATCATGACGGCCGCACCGGCCGCCACCACGGCCGCACCGCCGACCGCGATCGGCGTGGTGCTGCTGTCGCCCCCGGTCTGCGCCAGCTCCTCGTCGGCCGGGGCCGGTTCGCCGCCCGCGGGTGCGGGCGCGTTGCCGGCCGCCGGGTCCGCCGGGGCGGGCTCGTCCGCCGGGGCCGCCGCGTCCTTGTCACCGTGCCCGTCACCGGAACCGTGGGCCGCGTGCTCGTCGCCGCCGTGCCCGCCGTGGCTGACGGTCGACTTCTCCGTGGCGGCCTCGATCTGCCGCTCGTCCGGCGCGGCCGCCTCGGGAGCCTTCGCCGCGGCCCCGTTCCCGCCCCCGAAGGTGACGTCCGAGCAGGTGTAGAACGCCTCGGGGCTGTCCGACCGCTGCCAGACGCTGTAGACCAGATGACGCCCGGACCTCTCCGGCACGGTGCCCTCGAAGACGTACTCACCGCCCGACAGCTGCGGGTCCGTCACCTTCGCGAACGGCTCGGCCTCCAGGTCGGACCACTTCAGCGGCTGGGACGGGTCGTAGCCCTCCTTGGTGATGTAGAGCTCGAACGTGCCCCGGTGCGGGGCGGTGGCCTTGTAGTGGAAGGTGTGCTTCCCGGCGGTCATGTCCGACGCGGGCCAGTCGGCGCGCGGCAGGTCGAGCCCCTGGTACTTGTCCCGGCCGGCGCTGCAGAGCCTGCCGTCCGGGATGATCTCCTTGTGCTTCCCGGCGGCGTTCGGGATGTTGACCTCGTTCCAGTCGTACAGCGCCTGGGTGCCGCCGGCCGCGACGGCCGCCTTGCAGGCCGCCGAGTCGGGGCTCTCCGGTCCCTCGGCGAAGCAGGCGGACACCCGGCTGACCGGGTCGGTCATCGAGCCGTGCGCGGCAGCGGGTGTGGCGGAGAGCAGTGTCAGCGCCAGCGGCACGACACCGATGACGGCGATCCCGGCGGCCTTGCGACGTACGGTCATCGTGGGGGCTCCTTACACGGTTGCGCGATGCGGCTCCCGGGCGTGAACACGGAAGCGGGGGACGTACGGAGCCGGGGCGCGCATCACCGGCGCCGCCCCCCTGAGTGCGGCGCCGACGACGGGCGCCACCCCGGTCCGGCGAACAGCACGCTAGCCCCGCGGAACCCGTGAACGCCCTGCTGGGACGGGGTGGAGCCGATCCTTATGGCGCCGTTAAGGCGACGCTAAGCGGGACCACAGGAAGGCGGTGCCGGAGCGGCGGACGGCTGCCCGCGCACGGCGGCGGCAGCCGGAAGCGGCCGGTGCCGGAGCACACCGCGAAGGCGCGGAGCGGACCCGGGCACAGGGCTCGTGACGGGCGCTCAGCGCTGACCGTACGCCTGCGGAGCCGGTGTGCGGAGTGCGAGCACGGCGATGTCGTCGTGCCCGTCGCCCGGGTGGTGTTCCATCAGGGCGTCGCACAGGTCGTCCAGTGACGCCCCGGCGTGCCTGGTCGCGGTCTCGGCCACGGCGAGCAGGCCCTCGTCGAGGGAGCGTTCCGGATGCTCCACGAGGCCGTCGGTGAAGAGCAGGACGGTGGTCTCGGGCAGCAGACGGTGGATGTGGTCGGGGCGGGGGAGACCGGGTTCCACACCCAGCGGCAGCCCCGGGTCGGTGCCGAGGTAGTGGGCCGGCCGGTGCGGTGGGACCACGAGCGGCGGAGGATGGCCGGCCGAGCTCCAGTGCAGGTTCCAGGACTGGTCGTCGGGTTCGATGCGGGCCAGGCACAGGGTCGTGAGCGGGTTCTCGTTGATGCTCAGCAGCAGATGGTCGAGCTGGTCGAGGATCGCGCTGGGAGGGGTGCGCAGGTCGTAGACCATGGCACGGAGCATGCTGCGCGTCTGCGCCATGGCCGCCGCGGCCGGCATGTCGTGCCCGACGACGTCACCGATGACGGCGACACAGGACCCGTCGGACAGGGTGAGGGCGTCGTACCAGTCACCGCCCAGGTGGCCGGGGGCGCTCGCGGGCCGGTACACGGCCGCGCTGTCGAACGGGTGCAGGTCGGGCAGGCGCGGCAGCAGCAGGCGCTGGAACTGTTCGGCGCTGTTGCGGACCTGCTCGTAGAGGCGGGCGTTCTCGATGGCGATGCCCGCGGCGCCGGCCAGGGCGACGACCACGCTCTCGTCGTGCTCGTCGAAGGGCTGTCCGTCCCGCCGTTCCGTGAGGTAGAGGTTGCCGTAGATCCGGCCGCGGACCCCGATGGCGACACCCAGCAGGCTCCGCATCGGCGGATGGCCGGGCGGGAAACCGGCCGACCCGGGGTGGTGCGAGATGTCCTGGATCCGCATCGGGTCGGGGTGCCGGATCAGATGGCCCAGCAGGCCGCGGCCCCTCGGCAGCTCGATCCCCGACAGGTCGGACAGCTCCTGGGAACTGAGCCCCAGCGGGATGAACTCGGCCAGCAGCTCGCCGCGCTCCTCCAGCACCCCCATGGCCCCGTAGCGGGCGTCGACCAGCTCCATCGCGGTGCTGACGATGCGGCGCAGCACGGTGGGCAGCTCCAGCTCGCTGCCGATGCTCATGACCGCTTCCAGCAGGCTCTGCAGCCTCTTCTGCGCCCGGGCCAGCGAGTGCAGCTGTTCGCTGATGCGGTCGAGGTCCTCGCCCAGCGGGAGGTGCAGCAGCGACCGGGGTTCCGGTTTTCCGGACGGTTCTCCCGGCGCCCGTTCCGCTCCGTCCACCGAACCTCCGCCTCTCCTCCTGCCGGAACCCGTCGCTCCACCTTCGGCCCTTTTCGCCGCGGAACGCTGAATTACCGTCCGAATGGGTGGCCGGGCGCGCCGTGCGCGCCCCGAAGGCACCGGCGGCGGAACCCGGACCGGGCGGGAGGCGGCGGGCCACGGGGCCACGAGGCCGCGCGCCGCGGCGGGAGAAGCGAAGGAGGCGGTGGCGGTGGGCCGTGGGCGTGTGGAGGCAGTGGGCCGGGGGTGGGCTGCGGGTGGCCGCGGGTGTGTGAAATACGGCGGGTGGCGGCGGCCTGCGGGCGCGTCCAGGCGGCGGGCCGCGGGTGTGTGGAACGTGGTGGGTGGCGGCGGCCGGGCGCGTGGAGGCGGCGGGTGGCGTCGGGTCGCGGGTGGGGTGGAGGCGGCGGGGGCGGCTGGTCGCGGGTGCGTGGAAGGCGGACCGGCAGGCGTGACACGCTGTGCCCATGACCGCACCGAGCGATCTCAGCCCCGCCCTGCGCCTGATCGAAGCCGTCGTCGACCCCGGCAGCCTGCGCAGCTGGGACGAGCCCGTGGAGATCGCGTACGAGGACGGCCGCTACCGGGAGGATCTGGCCCGGGCTCGCGAGCGCACCGGGCTCGACGAGTCGGTGATCACCGGCGAGGGCCGGGTCCGCGGGCGCCGGGTGGCCGTCGTCGCCTGTGAGTTCCGTTTCCTGGCCGGGTCGATCGGTGTCGCGGCGGGGGAACGGCTGGTACGGGCCGTCGAGCGGGCCACCGCCGAGCGGCTGCCGCTGCTGGCCGCGCCCGCCTCCGGCGGAACCCGCATGCAGGAGGGCACGGTCGCCTTCGTGCAGATGGTCAAGGTGACCGCCGCGATCGCCGACCACAAGGCGGCCGGGCTGCCGTACCTGGTGTATCTGCGGCACCCCACGACCGGCGGTGTGCTCGCGTCCTGGGGTTCGCTCGGCCATCTCACGGCCGCCGAACCGGGCGCGCTCATCGGCTTCCTCGGACCGCGGGTGCACCGGGCCCTGTACGGCGAGGAGTTCCCGGCAGGCGTGCAGACCGCGGAGAACCTCCTGACCAACGGCCTGGTCGACGCGGTGCTGCCCGCCGGGGAGCTGCCGGGTGTGGTGGCCCGGGCGCTGGACGTCCTCTCGGACGGTGGCGCCCGCGTGGCCCCGCCCGGCCGGGCGGTCACCGGCAGCGGGGATCCGGCCGGCGCGTCAGTGACCACGGACGGCGGCACGGACGGGGGCGGGAACGGCGGCACGGACGGTGGCGGAGCCGGTGGCACGGACGGTGGCAGAGCCGGTGGCACGGGCAGGGGCAGCGGCGCGGGCGTCCGCGCGGACGCCGTCGTCCCTGCTGCCGACGGCGCCGGTGCGGATGCCGGCACGGACATCAGTGCGGACCTCGGCCCGGATGACGGCGCGGGAGCCGGCACACACGCCGGCACAGGCACCGGGCCGGCGGGCGGGGAGCGCGCCCCGGGACCCGGCGCCGGGCCCGCGAAGGCCCCCGAGGCGCCTGCGTCCCCGTCCGAGGCGCCTGCGTCCCCGTCCGGGACGCCCGCCCGGCAGTCGGAGACGCCCGCCCCGCCGCCGGGCACC
>NZ_WHPN01000379.1 GCF_009735685.1 Streptomyces lycii
CACCGCGGCCAGGGGGACGGACGGGGCCGCGGACAGGGGCCGGACAGGGAGGCGGGCTTCGGGCGACCGGCCGGGGCGTCGTATCCCGCCCCGGCCGGTCCACGGCACCCGCACGGCCGTACGCTTCTCAGAGTGTCGCGTTCGTATATCGGCGCCACGACAGGCAAGTTGCCTGCGTGTAACGGCGCTTGACGGCGGTTCGCCCGGATAACTCCCGGGCCCGCACGGGCTGTCAAGCACACCGCGACCTCGAAATGCGAAATCTTCGTTCAAGATGCCCGGAACCGGTGCGTCACCCCTCGTCACCCTCTTGACTCCGCCATAACCTCGTTGTCAAAGTCCGCTCAACCCACGGCACTTCGGTGTGCCGGGGGCACGCGTTCCACGAGGACCGAGAGTGCGGGGGGGCCACACGTGAAGAGTCCATCCGGGGCTGCCGCGCCAGGGGCCGGGGCCCCCGCGCCCGCGGGCGGCCCGGGGGACGGCGGGCCGGAGGTACCCGCAGGGCCGGAGCGGCTCGCGGGGCGCTCCCCGGGCCGGCTGATGTGGCGGCGCTTCCGGCGCGACCGGACCGGGGTGATCTCGGCGTACGTCGTGCTGTTCTTCTTCGCGGCCGGGCTGCTCGCGCCGGTCGTCTCCCGGCTGTACGGCAAGGACCCGTACACCCGTTACGGGCAGGAGCGGGAAGGGCTGCTCAACGACTTCGGGTATCCGGTCCTGCCGAACGGCGGCATCTCCGGCGAGTTCTGGTTCGGCATCGAGCCGATCCTGGGCCGGGACGTCTTCACCCAGCTGCTCTACGGCATCCGCACCTCGCTGCTGGTGGCCGTCGCCGTGACGCTGCTGGCCACGCTCACGGCGATCGTGCTCGGCGTGGCGGCCGGCTATCTGGGCGGGCGTACGGACTTTCTCGTCGGGCGCTTCATCGACCTGCTGATGGCCTTCCCGAACCAGCTGTTCTTCGTGGCCTTCATGCCGATCGTGGTCGCGCTGTTCGTCGCCGACACCGACGAGACACCGACCTGGGTGCGGGCCGTCGCGATGATCCTGGTGCTGTGGTTCCTGGGCTGGATGAGCCTGGCCAGAATCCTGCGGGGCACCGTGCTCTCGCTGCGGACGCGGGAGTACGTGGAGGCGGCGCGGGTCAGCGGCGCCTCGCCCTGGCGGATCATCCGCAAGGAGCTGCTGCCGAACGTGGTGACGCCGATCCTGGTGCAGAGCACGCTCATGCTGCCGAACTTCGTGACCGCGGCGGCCGGGCTGTCCTTCCTCGGTGTCGGGTTCATCGAGCCCACGCCGGACTGGGGCCGGATGTTCGCCACCGGCGCGAAGGTCTTCGAGAACGACTTCACCTACATGTTCTTCCCCGGCGGCGCCATGGTGATCTTCATCGTGGCGTTCAACCTGCTCGGGGACTCGGTCCGGGACGCCTTCGACCCCAAGACCGGACGATGAGCGCGATCCGCGCGCAGCGACAAGCTCGGAGCCGGACAGCGGTTCAGGCCAGAGACGACAGGCAGGTGCAGTGACAGCCATGAACAGGAACCTGGCACGCAGAGGGCGCGCCGCCGCGGTGGCGCTGGCGGCGGGGGCTCTCGTCCTCACCGCCTGCAGTGACGGCGGCGGTGGCGGGGGCGGCGGCGAGAAGGGCGGCACGGAGGAGGCGGAGCAGCAGGGCCTCGTCCAGTTCGCGGGCGCGGAGGAGTCGCAGGGGCCCGCCGAGGATGTCGAGGGCGCGAAGCCCGGCGGCACGATACGGGTCTTCCAGCGCGACAGCTACGCCCATCTGGACCCGGCGCAGATCTATGTGTCGGACGAGGGCAGCCTCGCCTCCCTGATCCACCGCCGGCTGACCACCGTCAAGATGGACAACGACGGCGAGTACTCGGTCGTCGGCGACCTCGCCACCGACAGCGGCGAGCGCTCGGACGACGGCAGGACGTGGACGTACACGCTGAAGGACGGGATCAAGTTCGAGGACGGCTCGCCGATCACCTCGAAGGACATCCGGCACACCTTCGAGCGGCAGTTCGCGGACTTCATCACCGAGGGTCCGAGCTATGTGCAGTCCTGGCTGGCGGGCAAGACGGAGTACCGGGACCTGCTGCCGGGCGGCCCGTACAAGGGCGACCACCTGCCGGACTCGGTGCTGGAGACCCCCGACGACAAGACGGTCGTCTTCCACTTCAAGAAGCCGCAGAACGACCTGCCGTACGCGCTCGGCATGCCCGGTTACGGCGTCGTGCCCGCCGGGAGCAAGGACACCCGGCAGAAGTACGACAAGGACCCGCTGGCCACCGGCCCGTACAAGATCGAGTCCTTCAAGTCCGGCAAGTCGATGACGCTGGTGCGGAACACCGAGTGGGACCCGGAGACGGACCCGGCGCGGCACCAGTACCCGGACAAGTTCGAGATCACCTTCAACCACCAGAACGACGACTCCAGCAAGCGGCTGCTCTCCGACACCGGGGAGAACCAGTTCGCGACGAGCTTCAACAACGCCGTCGACGCGGGCACGATCCCGCAGGTGATGGGGGACGCCGAGGCGGAGAAGCGGACGATCTCCGGCTATCAGACCTATGTCGCGGCGTTCGCGATCAACATGGACCGGATCAAGGACCACGACGTCCGGCTGGCCATCGCGCACGCCCTGCCGATCAAGTCGATCCTGGCCCCGTACGGCGGTGCCGCCGGCGGTGAGCTGGCGGGCGGCCTGATCAGCCCGCTGCTGCCCGGCTACGAGAAGGGCTACGACCCCTTCGGCAAGCTCAAGAAGCCGGGCGGCGACCCGGAGAAGGCGAAGCAGCTGCTGGAGAAGGCCGGCAAGGTCGGCATGAAGCTGTCCTTCCCGTTCCGGAACGCCACCGAGGAGCAGCAGGGCTCGGTCGCCATCGCGGACGCGCTGGAGAAGGCCGGCTTCGACGTGCAGCGCAAGGAGCTGCCCGCCGACACCTACTACGACCTGATCGGCAAGGTCGACAACAAGTACGACCTGTACCGCAGCAACTGGGGCCACGACTGGGTCAGTTCCTCGACGGTGATCCCGCCGCAGTTCGACGGCCGCAGGATCGAGGACGGCGGGAACAACTACTCGCACGTCAAGGACGACAGGATCAACTCCGAGATCGACCGCATCTCCGCGATCGCCGACCCGGAGAAGGCCGCGCCGGAGTGGTTCGAGCTGAACAAGTACATCGTCGAGGAAGTGACCCCGATGGTGCCGGCCTACTACTACAAGCACATGCAGATCAGCGGTTCGAAGATCGGCGGCATGGTCTACAACAACGACCTCAGCGGCATCGACCCGACGAAGCTGTACGTCAAGCAGTAGCGGCCGCACCGGCCGGGGTGCGGCCGTCCGGCGGGACGGCCGCACCCGGGGGTGCCGCCGGCCCCACACCAGCACGCCGGCCGCCGCATCCCGGGCCGGCCCGGACGCATCCGAAAGCTGCCACCGCCATGCTGCGATTCCTGGTCCGCCGGTCGCTCGGCGCCGTCGTGATCCTGCTGATCATCAGCGCCCTGACCTTCTTCCTCTTCTACAGCATCCCGCGCGACCCGGCCCTGCTCGCCTGCGGCAAGAACTGCTCGCCGGAGGCGCTGGAGGTGGTGCGCCGGAACATGGGCATCGACAAGCCCGTGCCGGTCCAGTACTGGGAGTACATGGTCGGCGTCTTCGCCGGCCGGGACTTCGCCGTCGGGCCCTGCCCGGCGCCCTGCCTCGGCTACTCGTTCGTCGACAACACGCCGGTCTGGAAGACCATCCTCGACCGCTTCCCGACGACCGTCTCCCTGGCCGCGGGCGCCGCCGTCGTCTTCCTGACCGTCGGGCTGGGCGCCGGGATGCTGGCCGCCGCCCGCCGCGGCACGCTGGTCGACAAGGTCTTCAGCGCCGGTTCGCTGGTGGTCAGTTCGCTGCAGATCTACTTCATCGGCCCGCTCGCCATCGCGCTGTTCGTCTACCAGCTCGGCTGGCTGTCGCAACCGGAGTACGTCAATCTCACCGAGGACCCGGCGGGCTGGTTCGCGGGACTGCTGCTGCCCTGGTTCGTACTGTCGATGATCTTCACCGCCAACTACACCCGCATGGCCCGCTCGACGATGATCGAGCAGCTCCAGGAGGACCACGTCAGAACGGCGCGGGCCAAGGGCATGTCCCGGCCGTTCGTCTTCTTCCGCTACGCCTGGCGCGGATCGCTGATCCCCATCGTGACCATCTTCGGCGTCGACATGGGCTCGCTGTTCGGCGGCGCGATGATCACCGAGTTCACCTTCACGCTGCCCGGGCTCGGCCGGCTCGCGGTGCAGTCCGTGCTCAACACCGACCTGCCGATGCTGATGGGCGTCATGCTGTTCGCCGCGACGGCGATCATCCTGTGCAACGTCCTCGTGGACGCCGCCTACGCCTTCATCGACCCGCGCGTGCGCCTGTCCTAGGAGAACCGCCAGTGACCACCGTGACCAAGGAAGCGGCCGGGCCCGCGCCCGCCGCCCCCGGCGCCTTCCTCTCCGTGCGCGACCTCTACGTCCGCTTCGGCACCGAGGACGGCGTCGTCAAGGCCGTGGACGGGCTCTCCTTCGACCTGGAGCGCGGCAGCACGCTGGGCATCGTCGGCGAGTCCGGCTCCGGCAAGTCCGTCACCAACCTCGCCGTCCTCGGGCTGCACGACCCGCGGCACACCGAGATCGCCGGGGAGATCCTGCTCGACGGCCAGGAGCTGACCGGCGCCGGGGAACGCACCCTGGAACGGCTGCGCGGCAACAAGATGGCGATGATCTTCCAGGATCCGCTGACCGCGCTTTCGCCGTACTACACCGTCGGCCGGCAGATCGCCGAGCCGTACCGCAAGCACACCGGGGCCTCCCGGCGCGAGGCGCACCGGCGGGCGGTGGAGATGCTGGACAAGGTCGGCATCCCCAACCCCCGGCTGCGCGCCGAGGACTATCCGCACCAGTTCTCCGGCGGCATGCGGCAGCGCGCGATGATCGCAATGGCGCTCGTGTGCAATCCGGACCTGCTGATCGCGGACGAGCCGACCACCGCCCTCGACGTCACCGTGCAGGCCCAGATCCTCGACCTGCTGCGCGACCTCCAGCAGGAGTTCGGCTCCGCCATCGTGCTGATCACGCACGATCTGGGGGTGGTCGCCGAGACGGCGGACGACATCCTGGTGATGTACGCGGGCCGCGCCGTCGAGCGCGGCAGCGTCCGCGAGGTGCTGCGCGAGCCCCGGCACCCGTACACCTGGGGCCTGCTGAACTCCATGCCGAGCCTGACCTCCGACCCGGACGAGGAGCTGACCCCCATCCCCGGCACCCCGCCGAGCCTGCTCGCCCCGCCGCCCGGCTGCCCCTTCCATCCGCGCTGCGCCCACACCGCCGAGGTGGGCGGCAACCGCTGCTCCGGCGAGCGGCCGCTGCTGCCCGAGGGCCGCGGCGCGGCCTGCCATCTGACGCCGGAGCAGAAGCGGCGCCTGCGGACGGGCGGCGCGACCGGGCTGCCGCCGGAGCGGCACCGTACCGAGCAGCCCGGTTCCCGGCCGGCTTGAGGGAGAGAGCGACGATGAAGGACGCCGGCGGCACCAGCCGCACCGCGGACACCCTGCCCGCCCCGCGCGACGGCGGGCACGAGCCCTCCCGCGGCGAGCCGCTGCTCGTGGCCGAGGGACTGACGAAGCACTTCCCGGTCATGGGGGGCTTCCCGTTCAGGCGGCAGGTCGGCGCGGTCCGGGCCGTCGACGGGATCGATCTGTCCGTCGGGGTCGGCGAGAGCTTCGGCCTGGTCGGCGAGTCCGGCTGCGGCAAGTCGACCACCGGACGGCTGCTGACCCGGCTGCTGGAGCCGACCGCGGGCCGGATCACCTACCGCGGGCAGGACATCACCCGTGCCCGGCGCAGGCAGCTCGCGCCGATCCGGCCCGAGATCCAGATGATCTTCCAGGACCCGTACTCCTCGCTGAACCCCCGGCAGACGGTGGGCACCATCGTCGGCGGGCCGATGGAGATCAACGGCATCGACCCGCCCGGCGGCCGGGAGAGGCGGGTCCGGGAGCTGCTGGAAATCGTCGGCCTCAACCCCGAGCACTACAACCGCTTCCCGCACGAGTTCTCCGGCGGCCAGCGGCAGCGCATCGGGGTCGCCCGCGCCCTCGGCCTCCAGCCGAAAATCATCGTCGCGGACGAGCCGGTGTCGGCCCTCGACGTCTCCATCCAGGCGCAGGTCGTCAACCTGCTGCACCGGCTGCGCCGCGAGATGGGCATCGCGTTCCTCTTCATCGCCCACGATCTCGCGGTGGTCCGGCACTTCTCGCAGCGGGTAGCGGTGATGTACCTCGGCAAGATCGTCGAGGTCGGCGACCGCGCGTCGATCTACGAGCGCCCCCGGCACCCGTACACCCACGCACTGCTGTCCGCGGTGCCCCGGGCGGCCCTGTGGGACGACGACGAGGCCGAGGGGGACGGTGACGGGGCGCGGGCCGGGGCTGGCCGGCGGACGGGAACGGCTCCCGGCCGCGGCAGGGAGCGGATCAGGCTCGCCGGTGACGTGCCCTCGCCGGTCGACCCGCCGTCCGGTTGCCGGTTCCGCACCCGCTGCTGGAAGGCGCGGGAGAAGTGCGCGACACAGGAGCCCCCGCTGGTACGGATCGAGGGCAACCACGAGGGCCATCTGACGGCCTGCCACTTCCCCGAGGAGCCGACGACGGCCGCCCGCGGCGCGGACGTGATCCTCGACCCGGCGCTCGCCGCGGCCGAACGGGACCGCGGTCCCTCACCCGCCGCCGAACGCGACCGCGCGCCGGGCGGGGACGGCTGACCGGCCGCCCCGCCCGGGTCCGGGCTGCTCACCGGGCGAGCGTGCCCCCGGCGGGGGTGCTCCCCCGGCGAGCACGCTCCCGGCGGGCGTACCCCGGCCGGGCGTGCCCCCGCCGGGCGTCCGTCCCACCCCCGCGTCCGCCCAGCCGGGGCCGCCCGGTGGGGCCCCGGTGGGGCCGCCCGCCGCGCGTCAGTGCCGCCCGCCGCCGGGCTCCGGTGTCGCCCCGGAGTCGTACGGGGTGCTCGGCCCGCCCTGCCGTACGTGCTGCGGCGCGGGCCGGGCCAGCGGCAGCTCTTCCGCGAAGTGGCAGGCCGAGGGGTGTGCCGAGGCGTCGTCCCGGCCCCGGAAGGCGGCGGGCACGGCCAGCAGCGGCACCTCCAGGGCGCACCGCTCCTCGGCCTTCCAGCAGCGGGTGCGGAAGCGGCAGCCGGACGGCGGATCGGCGGGCGAGGGCACATCGCCGTAGAGCAGGATGCGCTCCCTCCGCTCCCGCGCCCGCGGGTCCGGAACCGGAACGGCGGACAGCAGGGCCTGGGTGTACGGGTGCGTGGGGCGCTCGTAGATCTGCTCGTCGGTGCCGAACTCGGCGAACCGGCCGAGGTACATCACGCCGACCCGGTCGGAGATGTGCCGCACCACCGAGAGGTCGTGCGCGATGAAGACGTAGCTGAGGTCGAACTCGTCCTGGAGCCGCTCCATCAGATTGACGACCTGGGCCTGCACGGACACGTCGAGGGCGGACACCGGTTCGTCCGCGACGATGATCTCCGGGTTGAGCGCGAGGCCGCGCGCGATGCCGATGCGCTGGCGCTGGCCGCCGGAGAACTGGTGCGGATAGCGGTTGATGTACTCCGGGTTCAGCCCGACGACGTCCAGCAGGTCCTGCACCTTGCGGCGCCGGTCGCCCTTGGGAGCGACCTCCGGGTGGATCTCGTACGGCTCGCCGATGATGTCGCCGACCGTCATCCGCGGGTTGAGCGAGGTGTACGGGTCCTGGAACACCATCTGGATGTTCCGCCGCACCGCCTTCAG